>JAQVON010000003.1 GCA_028702595.1 Mariniphaga sp.
TTAATACTACCAATCCGGTAGAAGGTTTTCATCGACAAGTCAGAAAAGTAACCAAAACAAAAGGAGCTTTTCCAAATGATATGGCCTTGCTGAAGCACATCTACCTGGCAACTGAGAATATCTCCAAAAAATGGACGCAACCGCTTCAGAACTGGAGCCTTACTGTACAGCAGTTATGCATTAAATTTGGTGACCGGATGAAAATCGACCTTTAATTTTTAATCTTAAAAGCAAAGAAAAGAAGGGTTTTGGGTTCTGTTAAGGGCGTGGCTTCTCAAGCAACTGTGGTGCCCTTTCAAGAAACTCTTTCTTCCACCAGGTTATCTGGTTCGGGTGGATATCATACTTCTTTGAAAGTTCCGCAAGAGTCTCTTTTTCCTGAATAGCTTCAATGGCTACTTTGGCCTTAAAACTGCCCGAATGTTTTTGTCTTTTTGATTTCATAATACACTGGATTAAAGTAAGTAAAAATACACTTAACCAGTCGTTTTAATATAGGGTAGTATTATATAAAAGCGGGATACCTATTTTTGTATTTAATACAACTTATAAAAAAAAGAGAAACGGGAAAAATTTGCAAAAAAGTTGGCTATCAAAGATTTTGAAAAAATATTACTTTAGTCGGACATTACTGTATAAATTTATGACATTTTTTAATATGAAAACTTTGAAGTTTTTTATTGCCCTGATTACTTTGTTATTTTGTTGTTGTTTTAATGTATTTTCAATAGATAGACAAAGGGTTGTTGAAAGGCATAACGTAATTTCAACCAAATTAGATTTAAAAAGTCCTGCTCAGGTTGGGAATGGGGAATTTGCTTTTTCAGTTGATATTACAGGACTTCAAACATTTGTTCCGTTTAATACCATGTCTCACTGGGGCTGGCATAGTGATCCATTACCAGATGGAACAAAAGTTGAGAATTTTAAAGGACAACTGGTAGATACTTATGGAAGGATGGTTAAATATCCTCTTGCAAATAAAGATGACGAAGAACAAGAAGCCTTATCCAAGTGGCTTTCGGGAAATCCTCATAGAATTAATTTAGGAAGGATTGCATTTTCTTTGAAAAAATCTAATGGGGATGATATACGACCTGTGGATTTAAAAAATTGTCGACAAGAACTAAATTTATGGACTGGAGTTATTTCAAGTTATTTTGAAATTGAGGGAATATCTGTCAATGTTTTGACAACATGTCACCCATACAAAGATTTGGTTGCAGTAAAAGTTGAATCGGAGCTTATTAATAAAGGGCAGCTGTCTGTTACGATAGAATTTCCTTTTGCATCGGCAGAGAATAGTGGAGGTGGAGATTATATTGGCGTATGGAATCAACATTCTTTACATCAAACTGAAGTTGAAAAAATAAATAATCGAATTAATTTTAAGCGGTATTTAGATGAGGAACTTTATTTTGTTTCGTTAGAATTGGATGCAGGATCAAGCATGAAAAATGATCTTGATAATCCTCATAAATTTGAATTTATTCCTACTGGAACAAAAATGCAATTTGTATGTGAGTTTTCTCCTGAAAGAACGAGTTCAAATTTACCAAACGTAAATGAATGCATTGAAGCAAGTACTATTGGCTGGTTTGAATATTGGCATTCCGGAGCTGCGGTTGATTTATCAGAAAGTAAAGATACCAGATGGAAAGAACTGGAAAGAAGGATTGTTTTATCTCAATATTTGATGAAAGTAAATGAAGCAGGTTCATTGCCTCCACAAGAAAGTGGTTTAGTGAATAATGGCTGGTTTGGACGTTTTCATTTTGAAATGATTTGGTGGCATGGCGTGCATTGGGCATTATGGGATCGTTGGGAACAATGGGATGAAAGTCTTAAAATTTATCAAAATTTTCTGGTTACAGCAAAAGAAAGAGCAAAAGAAGAAGGATTTAGTGGGGCCAGATGGCCTAAATGTACTGCATACAATAATTCAGAATGGCCTCATCCCTGTCATGCATTTTTAATTTGGCAACAGCCTCATCCAATTTATTTTGCAGAATTGGATTACAGATTGCATCCCCAGAGAAATACTTTGAATAAATGGAAAGAAATTGTATTTACTACTGCTGATTTTTTGGCATCAATAGCGCATTATGACACTATTAATCAAAGATATGTTCTCGGACCTCCACTTATTCCGGTATCAGAGAATGTAGATTTTATGTCAACTTTTAATCCAGCTTTTGAGTTAAGCTATTGGCGTTTTGGTTTGAAAACAGCTTTGACCTGGTATAACCGTTTAGGGGAAAAACCACCTGAAGTTTTAATTGAAGTTTTAGAAAAATTGTCTCCCCTACCGGTTGAGGATGGCCTTTATGTATTGCACGAGGGTATTCAAAATATGTGGACAAAATATAATTATGAACATCCTGCTTTAATAGGCACTTATGGAGTTTTACCCGGAGATGGAGTCGAGAAAGAAATTCTCGAAAACACGTTTGACAAAATTCTGTCAGTTTGGGATTTTAACAAAGTCTGGGGGTGGGATTTTCCAATGTTGGCAATGACTGCAGCAAGATTAAACAGGCCGGATGATGCCATTGACCTTCTCTTACATGATAATTTTATTTTTGATCAACACGGTTTATCGTATGGAGATGGTTCTCCATATCCTTATTTCCCTTCAAATGGCGGATTCCTGACTGCAATTGCGATGATGACGGAGGGCTGGGACGGTTTTGATGAAATTACTCCAGGATTTCCAAAGAATGACATGTGGAAAGTTAAATATGAAGGTTTTAAAAAAATGCCATAGATGAATATACAAGAGTCGTCTTTTATTGATTATAAATTTCAACTATCTAATTTTTTATGAAACAACCAGAAAAATATATCGAGGACGAAATCAGGTTCAGACAAGCTGAGCTGGCAGAGAAGATTGTAGATTTGCAATACCAACAAAATCCAGGGTATTGGAAAAAATATGGAGAAGAAGGGCGTCGCATAAGTATTCGTGATGCAGCATACCATCTGCCTTTTCTGACTGAAGCAATAGTAGCTGGCGATCCGGATATTTTCAACAGCTATGTTTTATGGGTGAAACAATTGTTTCGAAACCTGGGATTTTCTGATAGTGTGATGACTGAAACCCTTGAATGTATACGGGTGGTTTTAAAGGAAACCTTTGGGCAGGAATACCATCATTTTTTTGATCGCTTTATTGATTCAGGCCTGGAAACCATGGAACAGCCTTTGATGGAACAACCCGGATATTTGGATATACGATCAAGAAACGGACAACTGGCAATCGATTATACCCATGCTTTACTCCGGGGCGACCGGCACTCGGCATCTCAATTTGTTATGAAGGCTGTTGAGGAAGGGGTACCAGTGAAAGAGATCTATCTCGATATTTTTCAGAATTCACAATATGAAATAGGAAGGCTATGGCTTGATAACCAAATCAGTGTGGCTACCGAACACTTCTGTACTGCCGCCACCCAGTCCATTATGGCTCAGCTCTATCCCTATATTTTTACTACCGAACGCCTTGGACGGAGGCTGGTAGCAGCATGCGTGGGAGGCGAACTCCATGAACTGGGTATTCGCATGGTGTCCGATTTTTTTGAGATGGATGGCTGGGATACCTACTACCTGGGAGCTAATTCACCAGCAACCAGTATCATGAAAGCCATTGATGAATATCAGGCCGATTTAGTAGCCCTTTCTGTTTCAATGCCCTTCCACCGGTCCCTGTTGAGAGAAACAATTAAAAAACTTCGAGAAAGCACCTCCGGAAAGCAGGTGAAAATTATGATTGGAGGACATGCCCTGAATAATTTCCGCGACAATTGGGCTGCATTTAACGCCGATGGATACGCACCGAATGCTAATGAAGCGGTTATAACTGCCAATAAACTAATAACTGCTTACCAATGATTAAGAAGGAAAACCTACAAGGACTCGTTATACAATGTAATGAAATAGGAATAATCGAAAAAATTATCCGGGACGATTTTCATATCTGCAACGATAAATGCCTTGGAAAACCTTTAATTAACCTTTTTCATAAGAACATGGTCACGCATGTGCTTGATTTTCTTATGCAAATCAAAAATGAAAATTTTGCATTTGACTCCTGGCTGGCTCTTTCTGAGGAAAAATACAATGCGTCACTCTATTTTTCAGGGTTCTTTCTTGAGAAAAAAGTGTGGATAATCGGTGCCGGCTCATCTTCTGCAATATTCAGATTTGTTCATCAATTGCAGCAAATTAATAACGAACAGGCCAATCAAATACGCATGCTGGCAAAACATAAGGTTCAACAACAAATACCTGTAATGAAAAGTGATGCGAGAAACCAGAAAAAGTCCGAACAGCAGCAGCTGGATGAGATGAGCAGGCTCAACAATGAACTGGTTAACCTGCAACGTGAAATGGCAAAAAAAAATGCGGAGTTAGCCCGGGTAAACGAACTGAAAAACTACTTGCTGGGCATGGCAGCACACGACCTGAGAAATCCCCTGGGAAATATTATGGCTTTTGCCGGATTCCTTGAAGAAGAAACCAAGAGTATTTTAAATAACGAACATAGAGAATTTTTAAATATCATTTCTGCATCAGCAGAATTTATGCTAAAATTAATCGAAGACTTGCTCGACTTATCTAAAATTGAGTCGGGGAAACTTACTCTGAACCCTGAAGTTAACGACCTGATTGAACTGGCTGACAGAAGTGTCCTCTTTAATAATGCCATAGCCGCGAAAAAAAGTATTACCATCAGTCTGGAAAGCGATCATAAAACGATACGGGTAAAATTCGATAAGCAAAAGATGGAGCAGGTCTTCAATAACCTACTCTCCAATGCAGTAAAATTTTCATTTCCGAAAAGCGAGATTCTGTTGCAAATTACCCGTTCCGAAGGAAAGGTAAAAGTGGAGGTAATAGATCAGGGCATAGGTATTCCGGCTAATAATCTGGAAACTATTTTTCAACCGTTCAATAGTGCATCGGGAAGTGGCACGGCTGGAGAAAAAAGTACCGGATTAGGGCTTTCCATTGTAAAAAAAATAATTGAGGGTCACCATGGCCGGATAGGTGTTAAAAGTGTCGAAGGTAAAGGATCTCACTTTTATTTTGAACTTCCTCTGGAAAACTAAGTGATTTTTTGGAGGTTTTGCCATGTCACACTTCCGGTTATTTTTACTGATTTTGATTTACCCTCCCCAGCTTTCCCTGTCCAGGCTACGATAATGAATTGCTTCGGAAAGGTGATGTGGCTGTATAACATTTATCCCCTCCAGATCGGCAATGGTTCGGGTGACTTTTAAAACACGGTCGAAAGCCCGTGCCGACAGGCCTAGTTTTTCCATGGCATTTTTGATGAGCTCATTACAGGTCTCATCCAGTTGTACATATTTTCGGATCAGCTTGGAGCTCATCTGGGCATTGCTATATATGCCCGGGTATGGGGCAAATCTTTCTTCCTGAATTTTTCTTGACCTGATCACTCTGTTCCGGATGGTTTCGCTGGTTTCGGATGTTTCCGTTCCAGCAAGTTTTTTAAATGGTACCGGCACAACTTCAAGATGGATATCGATACGATCGAGCAGCGGCCCGGAAATTTTCGTCAGGTATTTTTGAACCACTCCCGGTGCACAAACGCATTCTTTTGACGGATGGTTATAATAGCCGCAGGGACATGGGTTCATGGAGGCTACCAGCATAAAATTGCTGGGATACTCCACGGTAAACCGGGCTCTGGAGATGGTGATGATCCGGTCTTCCAGAGGTTGACGCATCACCTCGAGCACTGAACGTTTGAATTCAGGCAGCTCATCGAGAAATAATACTCCGTTATGTGCCAGGGAAATCTCTCCCGGTTGTGGGTATTTGCCCCCGCCTACCAAGGCTACATCGCTGATGGTATGATGAGGTGAACGGAATGGACGGCAGGTCATCAGGGAAGTATTTTTTCCTATTTTACCAGCGACTGAATGAATTTTGGTCGTTTCCAACGCTTCTTTCAGAGTAAATGGTGGTAAAATGGAGGGTATTCGTTTGGCCAACATGGTTTTCCCTGATCCTGGAGGTCCAATCATCAAAATATTATGTGAGCCGGCTGCTGCTATTTCCAATGCTCTTTTTACATTTTCCTGCCCTTTTACATCAGAAAAATCAAGCGGATTGTTGTTGATTTGGGCATAAAATTCAGAACGGGTATCCACTATCGTTTTTTGCAGAGTATTTTCTCCGTTGAGTAGAGAGGTTACTTCCCGGAGATTCTCTGCTCCGTATACTTTCAGCTTATCGACCACAGCAGCTTCCCTGGCATTTTGCTGCGGAAGTATGAGACCTTCAAATCCCTCCTGCCGTGCTTTGATAGCAATTGGCAAAACACCGTTGATGGGCTGGAGGGTTCCGTCAAGTGACAATTCACCCATCAGGATAAATTTTTCAAGTTTCTCCGGACTGATCTGTCCCGACGCAGCCAGAATAGCTGCAGCCATAGGCAGGTCATAGGATGAACCCTCCTTGCGTATGTCGGCCGGAGCCATGTTAATGATGATTTTATACCGTGGCCATTTGAAACCATTCAGTCGTAGCGCCGACTCAATGCGTTGCTGACTCTCTCTTACTGCACTGTCGGCAAGACCTACCAGTAAGAATTTAATGCCCTGGGTGACATCAACCTCTATGGTTATTGTAGTGGCAGTTATACCGAATACAGCACTGCCATAGACTTTTACTAACATGTGTGTGGGTTTTGGTCTGTTATATCAGGTTAAAGATATGAAAATAATTGGTTTTCCCGTTCAAATCTATATTTGGGTTTAAAAAATGCTTCAAATCCTGTTTAGGATTCTCTTTTTATCCCGGGTAGAACCTATAACCCTGAGAATTTAACAAGGAGGAGTACAGGCAGAAATGATTATGGACTTCATTGCCTTTACCCATATGCTGTCCACATTCAGACTTTCAACCAGCTGTAATTCCTCTCCTCCTTTTTCCAGAAACATACTTCGGTATTCGTGGCTGATTTCGATAAGTGTTTCCAGGCAATCGGTCACAAATGCCGGTGCAAATACAAGGATGCGCTTTTTCCCTTCCTGCAGTCGGGTAAGCAATACATCATCGGTGAATGGTTCCATCCAGTTATTACTGAGCCGCGATTGGAATGCAACAGAGTACTGGTCTGGTTTTAAATTTAGTTCGCTTACCAGTAATCGCGTGGTAGCATAACAAGTTGCCCGGTAGCAAAGATGTCCGTGGCCGGGAAGAATGTCGGGACAGGTGCAATGATCAGGATGAATTCCCGGATGACACTTCTCCAGGTGCCGGTTGGGTAAACCGTGATAGGAAAACAGGATATGATCGAATTTTGATAAATTGTAACTGCGTCCCCGCGCGGCAAAAGCAGCAATAAATTCCGGGTGATCGTAAAATTGTTCTATAATAATCAGTTCTGTATCTGCTTGCTGCCGCCTGAGTTCATCTTTTACAGCCGCTACTATGGATCCTGTTGTTGACATGGCATATTGAGGATAAAGCGGGAAAAGAATCAGTTTTTTAAATTTTTTATTCCTGATCTGGGCAATTACTTTCATTAAACCAGGATGCTGATAACGCATGGCTAAAAATACTTCATACCGGTCACCCAGTTCTTCCTGTAATTTCTCTTGTAATTGATTAGAATATTGGATGAGAGGGGAGCCGTTTTCTGTCCAAAGCAATTTGTATAAAGCGGTCGATCTTTTTACCCTGAAAGGGATAATGATCAAATTTACAAGCAGCTTTCTGAGCAACCATGGCAAGTCGATGACACGCTTATCATTTAAGAATTGCGTCAGATATTTCCAAACTGAGGGAATTGTCGAGCGGTCAGGACTTCCCGTATTTACAATTAAAACAGCAGTTTTTTCCATCGTTTATTTCAGAGATGTTATAATTTGATCGGCCACATTTTTCCCCTGCTTTATACGGTCGGCAATGCCAATCCCATCGCGAATATTACCTGCGAGTATCAGTCCCGGATAGATGGTTTCCAGGTTATTAATTGTTTTTAACTTTTCTTCCGATTCAAAACCATATTGGGGTATAGCATGCCTATACCTGAAAACCTTGATCAGATCCGGATTAAACTCCTGAAGTTGCATCATTTCTTTCAGCTCCTTTCCCGTAATTCTGATAATCTCGTCGTCGGGTAGTTCAGCTATTTCCGGTTTACGTACCCCCCCCAGAAAAACAGAAAGCAGTGCTCCCCCCTGAGGCGCTCTGTTTTCCAGAAAAGAAGACAGAAACAGGACACCCAGGATCTGTCGTTGCTCAACAGATGGTACCAACCCGCCAAAAGCCGGGAGCGACAATCCCTGCCACTGTCTGAACCCAACAGAAACCTGCACAACTTTTGAATATTTCATCTGTTGAATAGTGGCCAGTTGTTCCTTTCTGATGAATGGGAACAGATCACTCAGAACATATCCACCGGTTGTAGAGATTACATGTGAAAAATCATCATTGTCTTGATCGATGGCAAATCCCGTTTCGGTTTTTCTAAAATGAAGGTCTTTGTAATTTAGGGTGATCCGGTCTTCCCCAATATTTTTTGTCAACGCATGGATCAGGTTACTCAGACCGTTTTTAGCTGAAAAAATCTCCTTGGTTGCTTTTTTATCCCGTTCAGTTTTGAGTTCCCGTGCTTTTTTTACCGAGCCTTTTATGAAGCTCCCATAATCTTGTTCCAGCCGGTAAAGCTTAGGGAAAGCGTAACGGGTAACCAGTTTGCCGGGGTCACCTGAATAAATACCTAGAATAAACGGATCGATTGCATAATCGAGGAAACTTTTACCCATTCTGCGCAGCACCAGCTGGGCAAGCGATTCATTTGGGTTATTCCCCTTTTTTCGGAAAGGTTCACCCAGGATACGTAGCTTATCGGCAAAGGAGAACAGGGGGGTGGTTATCCCTCCTGCGAGCCCTGAAGGAAGAGGTACCCACTTGTCTTTTTTCCATATCCAGCGTGCTTTTGCCGCTTCATTGGCTATTTCCAAAGAGCAGTCGTTTGTTAATTCTTCGAATAATTCTGCTGCCTCAGGACGGGATAATACTCCGGTATTTGGTCCTGACTCATAAGTAAAGCCGTTTTCGTTATGCGTTTGGATCACTCCGCCAGGTTTTTCATTTTTATCAAAAACCTGAAAATCAACCCCTGCTTTTTTCAGGTAGAAGGCTGTGGTCAGACCTGATAACCCGGCACCTGCAATGGCTATTTTTGCTTTTTCCCTGTTCATACCTGTCTGTATTAATCAGTACATATTTTTTTCTTCCTATAATGCTTTGGAAAAACGTTGAGTCGCCTTTTTTAGTCCGGGATCGAATTGTGATGCTATATTCCGGATAAAAAACCTCCCCCTTTCGGTCACTGTAAAATTCGAACCTTTTTCTATTTGAAGCAAGCCATCAGAAATTAAACCGGCAAAATCGGTTTCAGTATAATGAACTGCTTTTTTGATTTCTTCAGGGGAAAGGTGAAAAATTTGAGCTGTTTCTTCCAATGAAACATATTCATTACACATGATCTCAGTGATCACGTGGCGGATAATTTTTTCAGGTTGGTTCAACCGATAACCTTTTTCTGTTGAAAATTTACCCTGGTGAATGGCTTCCAGATAAGCCTGGTTATCTTTTTGGTTTTGGGCATAAACGCTTTCGAGCTGACTGATTCCCGTTGCTCCGAAAGCGTAAACCTGACCGGTGGTTTCCCGGGTGCAATACCCCTGGAAATTCCGGTGAAGTTTTCTCTCTTTCAATGCAACACTTAGCTCATCAGTGTTTTTTGCATAATGGTCGAGTCCAATAGGAGTATATCCGTTTCGGGTTAGAATATCAAAACCGGCTTTAAACATACCCAGCTTTTCTGAAGCATTGGGAAGTCCTTTGCTTTCAAGTATTTTTTGTGCCTTTTTGATCCAGGGAACATGGGCATATGAGAAGGTGACCAGTCGGTCGGGAGCAATGGCTACAGCCTTTTCTATGGTTTCTGCGAATGATTTTTCGTTTTGAAAGGGCAATCCGTAAATAAAATCCAGGTTCACTCCTGTATTCTCAAAGTTCTTTATCCAGCTAACAATTTCCTGAACAGGAGCCAGAGGGGCATCGCGATTTACCTGATCGAGGACTTTGCTGTTGAAATCCTGGATACCTAAACTGAACCGGTTGAACCCCGCAAGTGCCAGTTTTTCTGTGTATTGTTCATCGAGCAGTGCGGGATGACATTCTATGGCAATTTCAGCACGATCGGTAAGAAAAAAGTTTTGATAGATAAGCTCCATGATTTCCTGAATCATTTCAACCGGTAACGAGTTGGGAGTTCCTCCCCCCCAATGGATTTGTGAAACTTTTCGTTCCGGGTCAAGTAACCTTTTCACCATCCCGATCTCTTTTTTTATGGCTTCTATGTAGTGCCGCATTTTCCCTTTATCACGGGAGTGCATGGTGTTGCACCCACAGAAGAAGCACATCTTTGTACAAAATGGAATGTGGATATACAGGGAAATATTTTGTGGCCATTCCTTGTTTGATTCTTCAATAGCCGTTGAATAATCTCCTGAGTGGAAACCGGAATGAAAAAAATTTGCCGGAGGATAACTCGTGTAGCGGGGAACAGAAATGTTATATTTTTGAATGAGTTCATCGGGAATCTGCATAACGGTTGTAAAAATTATTTTTAAAAATTATGGGTATCACTATAAAAATGAACAATCCGAGGAGTGCTTCCATTGCGAATAATCCCCGGTAGGTAACAGCATCGGCAACCTTCCCGCTCAGCACGGCAATGATCAGGCTGCTTAGGTGAGTGATCACAATTTGTATCGTAAAGTCGGTGCCTTCACGGCCTTTCCTGACTATTTTCATAGCCAGTGTATATACAAATACTGATGACATGGCATAGGCAGTCCAGAGCAATCCTACCCCGATATATATGAGATACAGGGAATGATTGGTATAGGTTAGACCTAAAAAGTAAGCAGCCGCCAGAAGATTGATAGTCGGGAAAATCCACACAGCTTTGCTCAATCCTATTTTTCGGATCATTATGCCGGCAGGAATGGTCATGATTGCCCCGCAGGCAGTTCCGAATATTCCGGAAATAAAACCAATCTCCTTCATATCATATCCCAGGTCAACCATATACGGTTTGATCATAGTAAGTATTCCTATAAGTCCGGAATAAAACAGAAACAGCAGCAGCAGATGAACACCAATTCTCTTTTGTTTAAAAAACCAGATAAACTCAAGCATGGAGATCTTTTTGAGCAGACGATCGGGCTGCCTTTTCTCTTTTGCCGGATAAAGCATAACCGGAATGATAGCTAAAAGAACAAATCCTGCCAGGGCAAAGAGCAGGTACTGCCAGCCATAGTAATGATAAATAACCAGTAAGACGCCACTGCCCACGAGGGTACCTAAAAAGTTGCCGGCCGATTGCATGCTGTTCCCTAAACTGCGTTCTTTTTCTTTTAGAATCAGAATGGCAAACGCATCGGTCGCAATATCATGTGTGGCTGAGGCGGTGAAGGCTATAACCATCATGGCAATGATCGTAGTAAAATTTGTTTCCAGATTCAAAAAGCCGATGGAAAGAATAACCAGAGCATAAAAACCTTCAGATAGTAAAATCCATTTCCGGTATTGACCGGATGAATGACATGATTTATCAACCAGAGGGGCCCATAAAAATTTAATGATCCAGGGTAGTTTAATCAGCTGCAAATAACCGATTGACTCCAGCGAATAGTTTTCCATACGCATGATGACCGGCACCACGGTAGAGAAAAAACTCATGGGAATCGACTGAGCCAGGTATAGACTCAAAAGGGTAAAATACTTATTTGTTTCTGTTCTTGTCATTGTTTTGTAGAAAAATGCATTTCACCAGGTTAAAATGTTACTTTTAAATGAAGACCCAGGGTGGCAGGTTTTCCAATTTGTGCATAAGAATTACCCAGTGCCTGAAAATAGAACGAATTGTATCCGGTGTTGAGGATATTTTTCCCCCAGAAAGATAAAACGATATTATTTTTTTCGAAGCACACCCTGTGATTCAGGAGTCCGTAATAGTCCTGCCAGGCTTCGTTGGTTTCGTGCCAGTAATGCTTGCCAAATCCGTTGTATGTTAGGTGAAATCTTATCTTATCGAGAAAGTCAGCTTTCACTTTTAGCTCATAATTGCCGCCCGTGTTAAAAGAAAACCGGGGAACGTAGGGCAGGTAGTTGCCGCTGTAATTTTCATTTTCACTTTTTATATACTCAACAAATTTGGCATCGTTATACCCCATGGTAATCCATGTTTCCAGGTTTTCAGCAGGAAGTACCTTCAGCTCCAGTTCAACACCTTTGCTCTCTGATTTTCCTGCATTCGTGAGCATAGAACCGGTACCACTGGGAACAGTCTGATAGATTTGCTGCTTCGTCCAGTCGATATAAAAGAAGGCAAGATTGGCATAAATCCGTTGACGAAGCCATTTGGCTTTCAACCCGGCTTCGTAATTCCAGGAGTGTTCGGGATCGAACGACCGGTCTTCTTCACGCTCAAATGTTGCGTTAAATCCACCTGAATTGTATCCTTTAGCCACTGTAATGTAAGGAATTATATGGTCTGAAATGGTATACTGAACAGCTACTTTCGGGAGAATTTCAAAAAATTTAAGTTCACTCATTGCCGATTCTACACGTACCTGTGCAGAACCTGGAAAATTATCGTATTCATACTCAAGTGTCGCTTTTTCATAATCGGCACGAATACCGGCAGAAAAAAAGAACGAACCTAAATTGAGTGTCGACTGGTGAAAAAAGGCGATGCCGGAATTGGTATTGTAGTAGTCTTTCGTGTAGTGAAAAGAGGGATGGGGTACATGGTATTTCGCCAGCCCGTCTTCACCATATTCAACGGTAACCGTTTTAGTTAGTCCCTGCGAAAATCCGAAGGTTCCGAATAACCATTGGTAGGCTCCTTTCTTGTTCGATTCAACATTCCATTCCTGTGTAAAAACCAGAAAATTTTGGTCTTGCTCTACAAAGAAAAGTGATTCCGGCGTAAAATCCTGATCAATTTCCTGGTAATCTTTTAAGGATTGCAGGCTGTACATCATGCGTAACAAAAAAAGTGGAGCGGTGTAGTTTAAACTAAGTCCCGTTGAAAACAGCTTCCTGTTGTATAAGCTTTCTTTGTCGTAATTTATTTCTCCTGCCTCCATTTTTTCATCGTCAAAAAGAGCATAGGGGTAACCTCCCTGCCTACTGTCCTCATATTGCAGGCTTGCCGAGGCATTAAAAATTTCTGAAGAGGAATACAATGCCTTTAGCCGACCCGAATAGCTGTTGATTTTATCTACCTCCGTTTGGGAAAAACTATTGGTGTAAAATCCATCATTATGCCTTTGATTCAGGCTTCCCTGAATGCTAAGGGATTTTCCAATGGGTTGGTTATGGGTAATACCCGAGCGGATTTGATTAAAATTTCCGTAATCGGCAAAAACCGTGGTGAATTGTTTTTGTTGGGGTTTGTTGGTAATAATATGAATTAATCCTCCCATTGCATTTCTGCCATATAATGTACCTTGCGGACCTCTTAATACCTCTATCCGCTCCACATCGAAAAAATCAAAATTGAATGCAGCTTTCTCAAAATATGGGATTTCATCCACATATAACCCCACCGAAGGTGTGTTAATCCGGTTGCCTACTCCGCGAATGTAAACTGGTGATGTTAATTTGGAACCATAATCGGGCATGAAAAAGTTGGGTATAACCGACGATATATCTGTCAGGTTTTCAATTCGGTTAAATTCAATCATCCTTTCAGGCACCATAGATGCTGATGCCGGAATCTCAAGAATATTGCGGTTATATTTGGGGGACTGGATAATGATTTCATCCAGTTTGTAATTTTTTAAGGTGTCTGGCTTTTCATTTTGAGTGTAACCAGGCTGATTTATTACAAATAAAACGATAGCAATGAATGTGATTCTCTTCATGATAAAAATTAATAAGGTAATAATCAACTCAGATATGTATCTATCCAAGTCTGTACAAATGATTCGCTGTTAAGAAGAAATCACGATCCTGGTGGAGGTCTGGAAAAATGAAGAAAGTAGTAGTCCTTTGATTTTTTCGTTTCACCAGGAGGAAAGTAAAGAACGGTTATTTGGCCGAGCCGGATAACCTTTTCTTTTTCAGGTAAGTCGGAATAACTCCATACTTCATTTTCGGATAATATTTCCGGGATTACAGAAGATTTGACTGTTGCAACTGATATTTTACTGGTGAGTACATTTTCCTCTGAGGTTGCATTACCAAAAGGTTCTTTTTGCAAACCAAAAAGAAAAAACAGAGCATAAAAAAATACAAAAGCAAGATAGGGTATGTGTGTTGAAAAAATTCCGACCGTAAACATGTTGCTTTTGTTTTTATTTAAATTAGAACACAAAAATAGAATAACCTTTCTCCTTAAAAAAAATAAACCATTATTTTTTGTCTTGTTTTTAAGATAGATGAGAAAAAGAATCTTGTTTTTAGTAAAAAGTGAATAAGATTGGTTGTTGGAAAGAATATTGAATCACAGTTTCATGTCGGTCCTGTTTCAATCCTTTATGAAAAAATTCAATTAAAAATTTAACTTTGCCTGTTATTTGTAAATAATAAATTGTAACCAGATAGAATCAAATGGCTGAATTAATAAAAGTAGGGATAACCCAAGGAGATATTAACGGGATCGGTTACGAGGTGATCATGAAAACTCTTCTTGATCCTCGCATTTTAGAGATGTGTACTCCCATTATTTACGGGTCTCCCAAGGTGGCGGCTTATCATCGGAAGGCATTAAATATTACCAGTCTTAGTCTCAATCATGTCCGGTCACCCAGGGAAGCGAGTCCTGGCCGTGCCCATGTTTTAAATTGTATCGACGATAACATTCGTGTTGAACTGGGGAAATCTACCTCAATGGCAGGGGAGGCTTCACTGATGGCTTTGGAAAGAGCAGTGAGTGATCTGAAGGAAGGCTTGATAGATGTGCTGGTTACCGGACCCATCAATAAGGATAATATTCAGAGTACGAGTTTTAATTTTCCGGGACATACTGAGTATCTGGCCCAGCGATTTGATATGGATGATTTTGTGATGCTTATGGTGAGTGAAACCGTTAAAGTGGGTTTGGTAACCACTCATCTGCCTCTGTCCAAGGTAGCAGAGAACATAACGAAAGAGAGAATTTTATCTAAATTACGCATCATATCTCGTTCATTGATACAGGATTTTGCGATTACCCGTCCACGTATTGCCGTTTTTGGATTGAATCCTCATGCTGGGGATAACGGCCTGCTCGGAAATGAGGAGAGGGATATCATCATACCTGCCATTACTGAAGCAAAGAAGGAGGGGATCATAGCAATGGGGCCTTATCCGGCTGACGGCTTTTTTGGATCAGACAATTACCTGAAGTTTGACGCCATACTGGCGATGTACCACGATCAGGGACTGATCCCTTTCAAACTGACTTCCTTTGAAAGCGGAGTTAACTATACGGCAGGATTGCCTGTTGTGCGTACCTCACCTGCACATGGAACTGCCTTTTCAATTGCCGGAGAGGATAAAGCTTCTCCTGATTCTTTCAGACAGGCACTTTATTTGGCATTAGATATATATCAGAACCGGAAAATACACGAAGAGATCTCAAAAAATCCATTGAAAAAATACGATATCAATGCCAACCAGGAAGATGAAAATATTGATATTGAATCTGAAGAGGATCAGAATTATTAAAAAAAGTATTCGTTTATGTATGAATTTATCCGGGGTACTATAGCTGGCTTGAATCCGACGAGTGTTATTATCGATGTAAACGGAATAGGATTTTTTGTGAATGTTTCGGTGAACACATACAGTAAATTAAATGGTAAGAAAGAGATTCAGTTGTTAATCCATCAGGTGGTACGTGAAGATGCCCAGATTTTGTATGGTTTTGCTGAGAAGCAGGAACGGGATCTTTTCCGGCACCTTATTTCAGTGAGCGGGGTGGGTGCCGGAACAACCATGATGATGTTATCATCACTTAGTCCTGATGAAATAACTGTTGCCATTACCACTGGTGATGCTGATGTTTTAAAAGCAGTAAAAGGAATTGGAGCAAAAACTGCACAGCGAATCATTATCGACCTCCGCGATAAGCTGGGTAAATTACCCGATAGCGGTCAATTATTCATTTCATCAAACAATACTCTTCGAAATGAAGCGTTATCAGCATTAGTCATGCTGGGTTTCGCCAAGAAGGAAGCAGACAAAGTCGTATCAACAGTTATAAAAGATAGTCCGGAAGCGACCGTGGAGCATGTGATAAAAACAGCACTAAAAAGGTTATAGTATAAGAATGGAATCGGCCCGTTTTTTAAAAAATTTATACTTCTCTTGCCTGCTTGCTTGTCTGCTTGCATTCACCGGAATTGGACATGCAGCCAACAATTTGTGGGATCAGAAGGTCATGCAACCCAGGGATTCTGTTGAAACAGGACCAACCGGGCCATTACCTTTTCCTTTTCGTGACCAGCCTGCATTTGGCATTCCCTCTCAGGATTCTGCCAGAATATTCCTGAGTAAACCCAGCAATATCAACTTTGAAATCGAGTACGATCATCAAACCGGGCAATATATTTTTTACGAAAAAATAGGGAACCTCAACTACCGCCTTCCCCAGGCCATGTCACTCAAAGATTACATGAACTACGATTTTGATAAGTCAATCCGTGATTACTGGCGTCAGCGAAGCCGTCTGCACGAACAGGATCAACGTGGTTCTCTCATCCCTCAGCTAACCATTGGCGGAGAGGCATTTAACCGGGTTTTTGGAGGTAATGTGGTCGATATTCAACCCCAGGGATATGTGGAAGTGAGCTTTGGATATCAGGTGAACACAACCGAAAATCCTGCCATACCTGAACGCCTGCGCAGAGTGCCATCGTTCGATTTTGACGAGAAAATTCAAATGAACGTTATGGGGCAAATCGGTACCAAAATGAATATGAGGGTGAATTACAATACCGAAGCTACTTTCGATTACGAAAACAAAATGAATCTGGAATATACCGGCGAAGAGGATGAAATTATTAAGCGTATTGAAGCAGGAAACGTTTCTTTGCCTCTGAGTGGAACACTCATCACCGGTGCTTCAAATCTTTTTGGGGTGAAAACAGAAATGCAGTTTGGAAAACTCACACTTACCACCCTTTTTTCTCAACATAAAGGAGAATCGCAAACCGTTGAAACCGAAGGAGGAGCACAAGTT
This sequence comes from Mariniphaga sp., assembly GCA_028702595.1. Classification (GTDB taxonomy): domain Bacteria; phylum Bacteroidota; class Bacteroidia; order Bacteroidales; family Prolixibacteraceae; genus Mariniphaga. Next base: position 17,291 of record JAQVON010000003.1, read on the forward strand.
ACCAATTTTGAAATTTCAGCTGTAAACTATGATGCCAACCGGCACTTCTTTCTCTCCCAGTATTTTCGCGATAATTACGACAACTGGTTGCAAAACACAGCAATACCCACATCTCCTGTAACTATCAATAAAATAGAAATTTGGGTTACGAATAAATCAAATAATTTCACAGAATCAAGAAATATTATCGCTTTCCAGGACCTGGGAGAACATGAACCACACATCTATAATAATATTCCTGATTTCCAGGAGATAGCTGCTCTGCCATACCCGGATAATATTTTCCCGCATAACCAGGCAAATAACCTGTACAACGAGATGGCAAACACATATTCAGACATCCGGGTGAACCAGAATATTTCTTCTGTGATGGCTCAGTTTGGTACCGATTTTATGGGTGGCAGGGATTTCGAAAAAATTGAACAAGCGCGAAAACTTACCCCTTCAGAATATACAGTGAATGAACGCCTGGGGTATATCTCACTGAATACAGCTCTGAATTCCGATGAAGTTCTGGCTGTCGCATTTAGCTATACCTCAGGAGGAAAGGTTTTTCAGGTAGGTGAATTCTCAACCGATGGGGTTGAGGCTCCAAAAACACTTATTATGAAGCTGCTGAAAGGAACTAATCTTTCTCCTGGCATGCCTACCTGGGATCTGATGATGAAAAATATTTACAACCTTGATGCCTACCAGCTTTCACGTGACGAATTCATACTCAACGTAGTGTACCAGAATGATTCCACAGGTACCTATATCAACTATATCCCGGAAGGGAAAATCAACGGAAGAATTTTATTGGAAGTGATGAACCTTGACAAGCTGAATAAGCAGCTTGACCCTTACAAGGACGGGGTTTTTGACTATATTGAAGGGGTTACGGTGAATTCAAACCGGGGACGAATCATTTTTCCTGTTGTTGAACCTTTTGGAAATCATCTTGCCGACTCCATCCAGGATCCGGCGTTGATAGAAAAATATACATTCCAGTCCTTGTACGACTCTACCCGGGTTTACGCTGAGCAGGATGCCGAACATAATAAGTTCCGACTCACGGGTAGCTATAAAGGAGCTTCCGGTTCTGATATTCCTCTGGGAGGAATTAACCTGGCACAGGGCTCGGTGAGGGTAACTGCCGGTGGCCGGGAGCTGACCGAGAATATGGACTATACTGTTGACTATGCCATGGGAAGAGTGAGAATTATCAACCAGGCCCTCCTCGAAGCAGGAACACCTATACAGGTTTCTACTGAAAGTGAAGATCTATTTACCATGCAACGAAAAACCCTGTTGGGAACCCATGCAAATTATGCCTTTTCCGATAATTTTAACCTGGGAGCCACTGCTCTTTATATGCAGGAAAGGCCATTGACACAAAAGGTTGACTACGGAGAGGATCCCATATCAAACCTGATGGTAGGGTTCGATGGCCGGTATTCCACAGAGAGCATGTTCCTGACTAAACTGATAGATGCACTCCCGTTTTATAATACAAATACTCCTTCTGCTATTGATGTGGAAGGGGAAGTGGCCAAGTTAATTCCCGGACATTCAAATGTGATTGAGAAAAGCGGAAATGCTTATATCGATGATTTTGAGGGAACAAAAACTTCTATGGACCTGAAAACACGACAATCGTGGAGCCTGGCAAGTACACCCCAACATCAGAATGACATTTTCCCCGAGGGAGCCTTAACCAATAAACTGGAATATGGCTTTAACCGCGCTAAACTGGCATGGTACATCATTGATCCTTTGTTTCTGAGAAATAACAGCCTGACACCCGATTATATCCGGAATGATCCCGATATGCAATCAAATCACTTTGTGCGTGAAGTTTTTGAAAGAGAGATATTCCCCGCTAAAGAATCACCTGTTGGACAGCCAACAAATATTCCGGTATTTGATCTGGCGTTTTATCCGGAAGAACGGGGTCCATACAATTATGATACTTACCCGTCAGGTTATTCTGCAGGTATTCAGTCTGATGGTAAACTGGCCAACCCTGAGTCGCGATGGGGTGGAATCATGCGCCAGATTGAATCAAGCGACTTTGAAACAGCAAATATCGAGTTTATTGAATTCTGGGTGATGGACCCCTTTGTATATGATACATTAAATATGCACAGCGGAGGAGAACTTTATTTTAACCTGGGTGATATTTCTGAAGATATTTTAAGAGACGGAAGAAAATCGTTCGAACAGGGTTTGCCTACCTCCGGGCTGGTGTCTAATGTTGATAGTACTGTGTGGGGAAAAGTATCCACATTGCAGTCGTTGGTGAATGCTTTTGATAACGATCCCGAATCCAGAAGATACCAGGATGTCGGCCTGGATGGACTTAGCGATGAGGAAGAACCTGAATTCTTCAACGATTACCTGGAAGACCTTATCCAGATTATTGCAGATGAAAGTGTTTTGGAGAAGTATATTCAAGACCCCTCCTCCGATAATTTTCAATACTACCGTGGATCACATCTTGATGATGAGCAGTTAGGTATCCTGGAACGCTATAAAAATTTTAATGGCCCCGACGGAAATTCTCCAACTACTGAAATGTCTGCTGAATCCTATCCTACAGCTGCTTCGTCTATCCCAGACATGGAAGATATCAATAATGATAATACCCTGAATGAAAATGAACGGTACTACCAGTATCGTATCCAACTCAAAAAGGAAGAGATGCAACTGGGGAATAACTATATCTCCGATATCAAGGAAAGCAGGGTGCAGTTGAAAAATGGAAAGATCGGAGAAGTGAAATGGTACCAGTTTAAAATACCAGTGCGCAATCCCGATCAAATTGTTGGTAATATCCGTGATTTCAAATCGATTCGTTTTTTAAGAATGTATCTCCGTGGATTTGAAGATCCTGTTATTTTGAGGTTTGCTACACTCGATCTGGTTCGATCCGATTGGCGTAGGTATACCCGTGAAATTGGGGAACCTGATGTTGTATCTCCTGGTGCAACGTTTGATGTTTCAGCAGTTAATATCGAGGAAAACGGAAGCCGGGAACCGGTAAATTATATTCTTCCTCCGGGAATTAGTCGCGTCATCGACCCGGCAAACCCTCAACTCAGACAGCTGAATGAGCAATCCATGGTGTTGAAAGTGACCGAATTGGAACAGGGAGATGCACGTGCTGCATACAAATCATTGTTTATGGACTTCAGAAGGTATAAACGGTTGAAGCTGGAAGTTCATGCCGAACAGTTGCCTGATTATCCGCTGAAAGACGATGAGCTTCACTTTTTTATTCGCCTGGGGTCCGACTACAATTATAATTATTATGAATATGAAGTACCCCTGAAGCTCACTCCCGCCGGACGTTATAACGGTGAAATTGAAAGTGACCGGTATATAGTTTGGCCCGATGAGAACAGAATAGATATCCCGTTAGAGGTTTTTACCAATGTTAAACTCGACAGAAATGCCGAAATGAGAAAGGAAGGTTCCCCGGTTACTATTCAGGATGTTTTTGAAGCGGCTCACAGAGGCTGGAATAAGGATAAAAACCGGGTGATGGTGAAGGGAAGCCCCAATCTGGGAAATGTTCAGGTGGTCATGATGGGGCTCCGGAATAAAAGAGGCCAGTTAAATACGGGTCCTAAAGCTGTGGAAGTATGGGTGAACGAAATGCGGCTTTCTGATTTTGACGAAAGTGGCGGGTGGGCTGCAAACCTGCGCACTACTGTGCGCCTGTCGGACCTGGGAAGCATTACCGTGGCAGGCCGCAAACGCTCGGCAGGATTTGGAAATATTAGCCAAAATATGAACAGCAGAGCATTGGAAGACCTGAATGAAATAGATGTTTCCACGTCGATCGACCTGGGTCGGTTCCTCCCCGAAAAAGCAGGAGTCAGACTTCCCATGTATTATGGTTACTCAAGAAGTGTCCGAAATCCACAGTATAACCCACTTGAACCTGATATTGAAATGGATAAATCACTGGAACGGGCAGAATCAAAACACGAAAGAGATTCATTAAAATATATCGCCCAGGACCTGGTCACCCGAAAAAGTATCAATTTCTCAAATATCAGAATAGAACCACAACGTGAACAAACAAAAGCTCATATTTGGGACCCGGAGAACTTTTCTCTCTCTTATTCTTATAATGAAATATTCCGTCGTAATGTGAATACCGAGTTTAAAATAGATAAATCTTACCGGGGAATGTTTTCTTATAACTATAGTAGTCGACCTACTATTGTGGAACCTTTCAAAAATGTAGGTGTGCTGAATAAAGGACCGTTAAAACTTGTTGGTGACCTAAACTTCTATCCATTGCCTACTCAAATTTCCTATCGAACTGATTTGTCGCGGCGGTATAACGAAATGCAAACCCGGAATATTACCAATCCCATGTTTATCCTTCCGGCAACATTTGAAAAAGATTTTCTCTGGAATCGTTATTTCGATCTGCGGTATGACCTGACCCGATCCCTAAAGTTTGATTTTTCTTCCCGGGGTACCTCACGAATCGATGAACCTGAAGGACGGATAAGTAAAGAGCTGGATGATTATGAGCTGAAGAGGGATTCTATCCTGACCAACCTTTGGAACCTGGGAAGGCCAACCCTGTATAACCACAACGTGAATGTTACATACACCCTGCCCATAAACCGGATTCAGATGCTGAATTTTATCTCTTCAACAGTGCGCTATCAGGGTACTTTTAACTGGCAGGCCGGTCCGATCACTCCCGATACAATCCAGCTGGGAAATACGGTTCAGAACTCGAGAAATATTCAGTTAACCGGCAATGTGAACCTGCAGAGTTTGTATAATAAGGTGCCCTATTTTCAGGAATTGGATAAAAAATTCCAACGTACAGGCGGAAGCCGATATAGCATGAACCGCCAGTCGAGTGGTTCTCGCGGCCGGCAACAACAACCGGATATTCAAAAACCAGCTGAACAAACGTATACCGGATCTGTCAACATTACTGCCAATTCTCCTCAAAAGATAAGTCACCAGTTAAACACAAAAAAAGTAAGGGTGACGGTAACCGATGTGAACGGTGGAGTAGTGAAGGGGAAGACACGCATTATTGATGCCAATAGTATTGAGTTTACCCCATTAAGTGCCGGTGGACAGGGAGAGGTTAAAGTATCCGGAGTTCCCGGTGACCAAACCCTGATGAAGGAAATTCTCGATCTGACTACACGTATGTTGATTGGAGTCCGTACCATTTCGGTGAATTACAGCATAAACGGGGGAACCGTTCTCCCGGGTTATTTGCCCGAGCCCAGCCTGTTTGGCTCCGGATCATATCAGCCCGAAGCCGAAATGTTTGGAAATAACATAGGTACAACTTTCGCCCCGGGATTACCCTTCCTCCTTGGATGGCAGGATTATGGCTTTGCGCAAAGAGCAGCTTCCAGAGGATGGGTTACTACGGACTCTACCCTGAATATGCCCTACCTGTTCACCAAAAATGAACGATTCAACTTAAGGGCAACCGTTGAGCCTCTGCCGGATCTTCGTATTGATGTAACAGCCGACCGTTCTATTTCCAGGAATATCAAAGAGTTTTATAATTATAACCCCGCTTCAGGTGAATTTATAGCTAATAATTTTTCCGAAACAGGAAACTTTAGCATGTCCACACTCACCTGGGGAACAGCCTTTTTTGCCATGGGTAAAGGGGAAGTGCACCATTCTAAGGCGTTTGAAAATCTGAAGAACTACAGGGAAATTATCGCCTGGCGACTGGCAGGCAAACGAAATCCAGATAACGATTTTGGCTATAATCCTGGCAAAGAAAGTGAACAGTATCCGGGATACCCCGACGGCTATGGACCCAACTCCGTGGAAGTGCTGGTTCCTGCTTTTTTGGCTGCTTACCAGGGTAAAGACCCGGAAACCGTCTCTCTGGGACTTTTCCCGTCCATTAAATTTATACGACCTAACTGGCGAATCCAATACGAAGGGATGGTTTCAAAAATACCCGGACTGAATCGTATCATGCGTTCTCTGAATTTTACACACTCATACCGATCCAGCTATAACGTGGGATCATTTATTACAAACCTCAATTACCAGGAACAACAGGATGGGTTCAACTATGTGCGCGATATAGCTAATAATTTTATTACTCCTTATGATTTCAATTCCGTGAGCATCATGGAAACGTTTAGTCCCCTCATTAATATGGATATCATGTGGTACAGTGATCTTACCACTCGGGCGGAGATTAAAAAATCACGAAATCTGTTGCTTTCATTTGCAAATAACCAACTTACCGAAATACTAAGCGATGAATATACTGTTGGAGTTGGTTACCGGTTTACACAAATGGACCTGATCATTAAAACCAAGAATTCACAGCAGGCATATTCTAATGATTTAAATGTCAGAGCCGATATTTCCTACCGGAAGAATAAAACCGTATTACGTAAAATTGTGGAAAATGATGACCAGATTACTGCCGGTCAAAGCGCTTTTACCATCAAAACATATGCCGATTATATGCTGAGCGACCGGTTTCAGATGCGGGTATTTTTCGATAAAGTGCTGAATAACCCGTTTACATCCCTCTCTTTTCCTACATCTAACACCAATATTGGAGTAAGTTTCCGGTTTACTTTGGCACAATAAAACTTAATCTTAATTTTGGATCCATCTTTGAATGATTCATTATGGATTTAACTCAACTTAGTTTTAATACGCCCATAAAGCTTATAAACCAAGCTCTTGAGAAATGCCTGGTGGGGAATCTTGGCATCCGGATTACCCATGTTCAGGAAGGTGTAGTGGAAGGTCAAATGCTGCTGTCGGAAAAAAACTCACGCCCTGACGGATTGTTACACGGAGGTGCAAACCTGGCATTGGCCGAAACCCTTGCCGGTTTGGGAAGCATGTTGCTTACCGATCTGACCGAGTTTGACGTCCTGGGAACTCAGGTCAGTGGTAACCATACAGGTGTGCTAACAACCGGAGAAGCCTATGCTGTAGCAAATATTATTCACCGGGGAAACAAAACCCATATTTGGAATGTTGATGTAAAAAGAAGCAATGGCCGGTTGATATCTACTGTGCGGGTAACAAATATGATCGTGAAAAGGAATGAATGAAAAGAAAGATCTGGCACCTTTTATTGATAAACTGCTCTCAAAGAATTACTCTTTTGCCCTCTGGTCTAAACCAGGGAGTCATATCCCTGAAATTATTATCCCCGGGGAAAAAGGGATTATCTATCCGAAAAAGTTAAATGCCCTGAACGGGCACCAGGGCTTTATTTTTGCTCCATACACAATCAGTGACCATTCTCCCATGGTGTGCCTCGAACCAGGCATTTATTGCCGGGGAGTATCGGAAATACTAAGCATGGATTACTCTTCCCTGGAAAAAAAAGAGGAAGTGTGTACGGAAGAACCAGCTTCTCCGTATATCATCTCCAGGCCGGCATACTTAAATGATATAGAGGCTGCTGTTGAGCATATTAAACACTCCGGGTTAGCAAAGGTTATCCTGTCCCGGATTATTCCTTTCCAGAGGCAAAATGAATCAATCGGCGCTCTTTTTATGCAGATTTGCCGGCAAACCCCCAATGCATTCACTTACCTTGTCAACCTCCCTGTTACCACTCAGAAGCCTGCCCAAATGGGACTTTGGATTGGTGCCACTCCGGAGGTGTTGTTGAGGTCTCAGGGGAAAGATATGGAGACTGTTTCTCTGGCAGGAACACAATCAAGGATTGCTGATGATAATTATAGCTGGCATACTAAAGAAATTGAAGAACAGGCTTTTGTTTCACGATACCTGCTTGATGTTTTTTACAGGTTTAATATTCATTCCTATAAAACCCGAGGGCCCATAACCATTGAAAGTGGAAAAGTAGCCCATCTCAGTACCAGTTTCCGGTTTGCTGCCAAAAAACTGACCTCCGGACTGGGAGATTTTATCACCGAGTTACACCCAACTCCCGCTATCTGTGGCTACCCTAAGCAGAAAGCAGCTACATACATCTCAACAGTTGAAAAACATGACCGAAGGTATTATACCGGATTCCTGGGACCATGGCGACTTCATGACGAAATCGGGATCTATGTGAATTTGAGATGCATGGAAGTTTATTCCGATTGGTATTACTTGTATTCCGGTGCTGGAATAACAAGTCGTTCAGTCCCGGATGACGAATGGGAAGAAACAAATAAAAAAGCGAATACCTTATTGTCGGCAATAGAAGCAATACAAAACAAATGATATCAACAAAGAAACAAATTCAACAGTTGGCATCCATACTTTTAGCCAGGAGGATTGTGGACGTTGTTATTTCACCTGGTTCCCGCAATGGACCTCTTGTTCACACATTTGTTGGCAGTAAAAAGTTCAATTGCCGGTTGATCGTGGATGAGCGAAGTGCAGGTTATTTTGCCCTGGGTTTGGCTCAGGTCAGACAGAAAGCAGTCGTGCTTGTTTGTACATCCGGAACTGCCGCACTGAATTATGCTCCCGCTGTGGCTGAAGCTTTTTACCAAAATATCCCACTGATAGTACTGACAGCCGATCGTCCGGAATACCTGATCGATCAGGGAGAAAACCAAACCATCAGACAGGAGAATATTTACAGGAACTTTTGTAAGAAACAGGTGAATCTTCCCATGGAAGAAAGTGATACAGCTTTGTGGTACGGGCAACGGTTGATAAATGAAGCTCTTCATATGGTCTTCTCCGGATCACCCGGCCCCGTACATTTGAATATTCCCCTCGAAGAACCCCTACATCAAATGATCCCGAAGAAACTCCCTCCGGTAAAAATGATGGAAACTGCCTATGCTAAAAGGTTGATACAGGAAAATGAGTGGACTGAGGTGATTCGTATTTTTAACCAGGCAGAGAAGATATGGATACTGGCAGGTCAACAACCTCCTGATTCTAAGCTTGAAATGCTGCTTGGAAAACTAACGAAAAAAACCGGCGCAATTGTACTCAAAGAACATCTGGCAAACCTGAACCTTCCGGTGTTTTCCTGTCTGCCCGATCTTGTGTTTACAGCATACCTCCACCGGGATCCCTCTGTGGTTATACCCGACCTGATCATCACTTTCGGAGGAGCAATTGTTTCTAAATCCCTGAAACAATTTCTGAAAAAAAACCGTCCGGTACATCATTGGCATTTGAGCTTATCTGATCAATATTGCGATACATACCAGTCACTTACCCGACTGATAAATATGGAAGCAATTGATTTCCTTCAGCAGATCACAGAACGGGCAGATCCCAAATCAGATAACTATTATACCTGGTGGAAGGAACAGGAAAACAGGGTTAAAAGCCATAGAGATAAGTATATTGCAGGGATTGATTTCTGCGACTTACGCATTTTCCATTTGCTTTCAAACCATCTTCCTGAAAATACGATTGTTCATTTGGGAAACAGCTCTCCGGTAAGGTATGCACTGGTATGCGATGCTGCTAAAAATGTTGAATACTACGGGAACAGGGGGACCAGTGGCATCGATGGCTCATTATCTGCAGCCGTGGGCTTTGCATCAGAATCAACAAAACTGAATACAGTCATTTTGGGTGATTTATCCTTTTTCTATGATTCAAATGCTCTGTGGAACAAATACTTGGGGGCAAATTTGCGAATTATTGTTATTCATAACGGAGGAGGAAATTTATTCAGCCTGATTGATGGTACACAAGAATCACCGGCATTCAGGGAGTACTTTTTAACGGAAAACAAAACCTCTGCCGAAGGTCTGGCTCAAACATTCGGGCTCGACTATATCAGAGCAGAAGATGAAACAAGCTTTAATTCGGCTCTGTTGAAACTGTATGCACCGGCACAACAAAATGCTGTTCTTCTGGAGGTATTTACCAACCCGGAACTGAATGCATCGTATTATAGAAAGTTGCTCCGGTCGATTTATTGATATTCACGATCGATATTTTTAATATGAATGACGAATTACAAATGACGAAACGAGCATGATTATCATGTTGCGAGTTTCATCGAAATACGCTTGCGAATTCTGTCGAACACCATTAAAATAAGTGATAATAATGAGGTAAAAACCATTTGAAGAAAATAATTTGAAGGAGATGAAAAATTCACGAAACTGGGAAACCATTAAATCTTACGAAGATATATTTTTCGATTTTTTCGGAGGCATAGGAAAGATTACCATTAATCGGGAACGATACCGGAATGCCTTTCGTCCGACCACTGTAAATGAAATAAGTGATGCCTTGCGCATTTGCCGGGAAGAGCAGAAGATCCATGTGGTTGTGCTGACTGGTGCAGGAGATAAAGCTTTTTGTGCGGGAGGTGACCAGACGGTTAAAGGGAAAGGGGGTTATCTGGATGAAAATGGTATTCCGCGCCTGAATATACTGGAGGTACAACGGCAGATCCGTAGCATGCCCAAGCCGGTTATTGCCATGGTGAATGGCTATGCCATTGGAGGCGGTCATGTTCTCCATGTTGTATGTGATATAACTATTGCAAGCGAAAACGCAATTTTTGGTCAGACCGGCCCTAAAGTGGGGAGTTTCGACGCGGGACTTGGATCTTCATACCTGGCAAGCGTGGTGGGACAGAAAAAAGCCCGTGAAATTTGGTTTATGTGCCGCCAATACACTGCATCCGAAGCATTGGAAATGGGACTGGTGAACCAGGTCGTTCCACTCGACCAGCTGGAAGATGAAGTGGTTGCCTGGGCACAAAAAATGCAGGAGCACAGCCCGCTGGCTCTCCGTATGATTAAACTGGGACTTAATGCCGAACTCGACGGCCAGGTCGGCATTCAGGAATTTGCCGGAAATGCAACGTTGCTCTACTACCTCACCGAAGAGGCTCAGGAAGGAAAACAGGCATTCCTGGAAAAAAGAAAACCGGATTTTAACAAATACCCCAAATTTCCGTAACCAGGATGTAAATATTTTAACCTGATATTCTTATCATGAACTAACTCACCTATTTGTGAGTTGTTGGTGTGAGTAGTATATTTGACAAAAAATTGGAGAATGGAGATACCTTTTGTCTTCGGAAAGCTCGCTGTAGATAAGGATTTTACCAATAGGCAAGAAGAAAGGAAAAGATTAATCAGTAATTTTTCCAAACTGGTGAATTCTGTTATCCTCTCACCTCCCAGTTGGGGAAAGTCATCCCTGGTTTGGAAAGCTGCAGGTGAAGCAGTAAAATCAGACAAAAACCTCAGATTTTGTTTTATCAATGCATTTGATATGCAGAGTGAAGAACAATTTTATTGCACCCTCGCTACTGAAGTACTCAAAGCTTCAGCTAACAAGATGAGGGTACTGAATGATCATGCAAATGAACTATTGGGAAGATATCAACCTAAATTGTCATTTGTTGAAGATAACCCCAATGAGTTTACCCTTCATCTCGATGAGAAGGAGGTCAAAGCACAACCTGATGAAATTTTACAGTTGACTGAAAAAATTGCAGCTCAGCATGGACTGAAATTTATTTTGTGTATCGATGAATTTCAACATGTATCAACGTTTGAAAATACCTTGTTATTTCAAAAAAGATTGCGTGCAGCCTGGCAGAAATACCAACACACTGCTTTTTGTTTATATGGGAATAAATACCAGATGCTTAATTTGATTTTTGCCGATTCTTCCATGCCCTTCTATAAGTTCGGTGATCAGTTGTATCTGGAAAGAATAGATCAGGAAGAATGGATCAGGTTTATCTCTAAACGTTTTCGGGATACAAAAAAATCAATTACCAAAAGAACAGCAGCATTCATTGCTGCATTAGCTGAATGTCATCCGTTTTATGTCCAGCAATTAGCTCAACAATGCTGGTTCAGAACTGTTGACAGCTGCTCAGCAGAAATAGTCCGGGATGCTCATGAAGGGCTGATTGATCAGCTCAGTCTGTTTTTCTGGTCGAAAACAGGAGAACTCTCCGGTTCCTATATTCAATTTTTAAGAGCATTACTCCATGGCGTGGAACAGTTCAGTTCGAAGGAAGTCATGAAGGAGTATCATTTGGGTACATCGGCAAATGTGGTGAAAATAAAAAAAATGTTGGAAAGCAAAGAGATCATTGAATTGAATGGGAAAAAGATTATCATGCTTGATCCGATATATAAAAGCTGGTTAAAAAGCCGGTATTTTAAAATAAACTAATGGTATGGCAACTATAAAGTCTTGGATAGATGCATCCCGGCCACGAACCCTTCCCCTGGCTCTTTCAGGCATTTTTATGGGTTGCGGGCTGGCTTGGTTTTATGGTTCCCTGGATCTGACAGTGAGCATACTGGCCATTATAACCGCTACTCTCATCCAGGTCTTTAGCAACTTTGCCAATGATTATGGCGACAGTAGAAAGGGAACCGATAATCCGCTCCGGCTTGGACCGATCAGAACCGTTCAAAGTGGTGAGATCAGCATAAAAGAGATGGAATACGGAATGCTGGTCATTGGAATATTGAGTTTTATAACTGGACTGTGGCTGGTGTACATGGGTACCTGGCATATTTCTAAAATAGCTTTTTGGGTATTTATCTCTCTGGGGATTTTATCCCTTTTGGCAGCTTATTTTTATACCGCCGGGAAAATATCCTATGGATACCTCGGCCTGGGCGATCTGTTTGTTTTTCTGTTTTTTGGATTGCTCCCTGTGGGTGGTGTTTTTTATCTGAATACCGGATATTTACCGGTCGAGGTATTTTTGCCGGCGATTTCTATGGGCCTTTTTAGCACAGGAGTACTGAATCTGAATAATATGCGCGATATGGCCAATGATCGCAATTCGGGAAAATTCACCATTCCTGTGAGAATGGGAAGTCGGGGTAGCAGGTATTACCATGCAACCATAATCCTGCTTGGCTGGTTTACTGCAGCTGTATTTACCTGTGGAATCTTCCATTCATTCATACAGTTTATCTATTTTTTGACCCTCCCTTTTTTTATCTGGGATTGTTACCGAATTTTTCGTGTTCAACATGAAAAAGAACTAGATCCGTTCCTGAAACGGTTGGCACTGTCAACGCTGGCTTTTACACTCCTTTTCTTTGTTGGTCTATTTGTAAGTGTGTTATGAAAGCCTGGTTTAAAAAATATGTGTTGAATTTTAAACTTCCGGCAAAAACATCCCGGGGCGAATATGGTGATCGTACTGTATGGTTTTTGTTCCTCGAAGAAGACGGAGTTACTGGGGTGGGGGAATGTGCCCCATTACCAGGTCTTAGCCTGGAAACAGCCGAAGAGGTGGAATTCTTGTTACATGAGCTGTGCCGGGATCCAGAAAAATTTATCAGCCAGCCGGAATTAACCTGTCCTGTTTCCTCTGTTCATCTGGCACTTGAAATGGCCTGGCTCGACCTTCAAAACGGAGGAAGACAGCAATTGTTTCCTTCAGAATTTTGTCGGGGGGAAGCTGGGATTCCTATCAACGGACTGGTTTGGATGGGCGATTCTGATTCTATGCAAAAGCAGACAACAGAAAAAATTGCCGCCGGTTATCGTTGTATTAAATTCAAAGTTGGAGGAATTCATTTTAGCCAGGAGCTGGAAATTCTGAAATCGGTACGCTCAAATTATAATTCCGGTGAAATCATGCTCAGGATTGATGCCAATGGTGCATTTAAACCGGAAGAGGTTATGGATAAACTGCACCAACTGGCTCCTTTGGACATCCATTCAATTGAACAACCTGTTGCTGCAGGCCAATGGCAGAATTTGGCCAGGATTTGCAGAGAGTCTCCTATTCCTGTCGCGTTGGATGAAGAACTGATTGGGATTTATGCAAGCCGGGAAAAAGAGCAGTTGCTGGATACTATTCAACCACACTATTTGGTGTTAAAACCAAGTCTGCATGGAGGATTTTCCGGCTGCAACGAGTGGATCGAACTGGCCGGAAAAAGGGCTGTTAGCTGGTGGATCACTTCTTATCTGGAGTCAAATATCGGCCTGAATGCCATCGCTCAATGGACGTTTTCAAAGAATAGATGTGACTTTCAGGGCCTGGGAACTGGTAGCTTATATACCAATAACATTTTGTCACCCCTGAGCATTAGAAATGGTGAACTTTATTCCAACCCCGCTCATTCTTTTTTATTCCCGGAAAATTTTAATGGATGGTAAACCTGTTTCCAAAAAATATCATGTTGAATGGTCAAAAGGTTTTGATAAGTGACTTCATTTCCAATACCCATCATACCCGGATAGAAAATGAGGTGGCTGAATTTTTAAAGATGTGGTATTCCGATGAGGGCTCTGTTGAGGTAAAAACCTCAGGAAGCACCGGTCACCCCAAAATTATCCGGCTAGATAAAGAATTTATGGCTCAAAGTGCTCAGCGCACGCTTCATTTTTTTCGTCTGGAGGAAGAGAACAGGGTACTGCTATGCCTGCCTGTGAAGTATATTGCGGGGAAAATGATGATTGTCCGCGCACTAATTGGCAAGCTTGACCTTCATTTGGTTGAACCGGAAACGGATTTTTCTTTTCTCCAGCAAAATAAGTTCCGTTTTGTTCCCCTTGTCCCTCAACAAATAAGGAAAATATTAAAGAATGAACCATCTCCTGGGCTATGGATGAAAAATATCGATGTTGTGTTGCTTGGAGGAACATCAGTGCCCCATGCAATTGAACAACAGCTGAAAAATTTTCCTGTTGCTTGCTACTCAGGCTATGGAATGACTGAAACAGCCTCCCATATTGCTTTACGTAAAATCAATGGCAACGAGGCAAATGAGTATTATCACTGCCTGGATAGAATCGATGTAGGGTTAACAGAATCCGGCTGCCTGAAAATTTTTATACCCGGCTGTCAGGAACAACCACTCCTAACTACCGATTTAGCTGAGTTAAAGGATTACAAAACCTTCCGGATTCTGGGCAGAAACGACCATGTCATCATTTCAGGCGGAATAAAATTTTCACCCGAACAACTTGAAAAAAAACTGGAACCGTTTATCACGGATCCATTTTTGATTTCATCCCTGCCGCACGAATCATTGGGAGAACAGTTAATACTCCTGGTGGAAGGGAAAGAATCAGCTGAATATTTAAAACGGTTGCAGCATATCTGCCAACGTACATTGGAAAAGTATGAAAATCCTCGACACATACGATTTGTTGAACAACTACCCCATACAAACAACGGGAAAATCAGTCGTAAGGTCTTATAAACTCCTTGCTGATTGCACGTTTTATAAGAACTGCATGCCACAAACAAAAAGATCTGCCTCCGATAGTTGAATCTTATTTTTATTGAAAACATGTAAAAAAATGAGACTTTAGTTTTTTTTCTGAGTTTTTTTTTATTCTTTTGAACCCAATATTGAATGAAATGATTAAAAATATAAATACAATATGGCTGCCGTGGTGGGGTCTTCTTGCTTGAAGTGAGGAGTTTATGGCCATATTGGTATTTTTTAAATGATATTCAAAATGGAACCTGCTCCTCTAAAGGGCAGGTTTTTTGTTTTGATTACAGGTAGAACTCATGGTGAATTAGATAGTCTGGAAATTGAAAATGAATTGATTTTATTTGAATGAAACGAGAAATTAATAATAGAAATAATTGGTGGTGGTGTAACAGCTTTTTACAAAATCGTGAAGAGAGTTAAGGCTATTGCATCATAGATAAAAAAACGGCTCATCGGTTCACGATGAGCCGTTTTTTTTGGCGTATCCACCTGAATGAAAATATTTACAGCATAAACAATATCGGGAAAAATGAAAAGATTAACATTCAAACCAGTAGTTAAAAAAATATTAGCTGACACAGTAACACCTGTTAGTATATATTTACGTTTGCGTACTCTATATCCTCAAGCTGTGTTGTTGGAAAGTTCTGATTATCATGGTCATGAAAACGCTTATTCTTTTGTGTGTTTTCAGCCGGTTGCTTTTTTTACCGTTACCGACGGAGAGGTCACCCGGGAATTTCCTGGCAGAGAAACAGAGCAGTTCAGGCTTTCGAAGAAGAGAAAGCTTTATGAGGAACTTGATCAGTTTTTCAACATGTTTGATGTTGTGCCTGATGAGATCAAAGTACCGGCAAATGGATTGTTTGGTTATATGAACTACGATGCAGTGCGGCATTTTGAGAATATTCAAATCTCTGCTGAGAAGCGCACAGATTACTCCATTCCTGAAGTGAAGTACTGTTTTTATAAATATGTAATTGCTATTGATCATCACAAGAATCAAATTCATATGGTTGAGAACCTGTTGGATGGAGAAGCTTCTCAAATCGACCATATACATCATTTACTGATGCACCTGAATTTTATAACAGGAAGGTTCCGGGCACTGGAATCAGAAACATCAAATATTACCGATCAGGAGTATTTACAAATGGTTACCAGTGGCAAGCAGCATTGCTATCGTGGCGATGTTTTTCAGATAGTTCTTAGTCGTCAGTTTTCACAACAATATGAAGGAGATGATTTCAACGTATACCGGGCTCTGCGATCAGTTAATCCTTCACCCTATCTGTTCTATTTTGATTATGGCACTTACCGGATATTTGGTTCCAGTCCGGAGGCAGAGTTGCGGATTCAGGGGTACAAAGCAACAATACATCCCATTGCCGGCACATTTCGGAGAACGGGCAATGACGAACAGGATCGTGCGCTGGCTGAAGAACTGAGTAAGGATCCAAAAGAGAATGCTGAACATGTAATGTTGGTTGACCTTGCCCGGAACGATCTTAGCCGGAATGCCGATCACGTGGCGGTAGATACCTACAGAGAGGTGCAGTTTTACTCACATGTCATCCATTTGGTTTCACAGGTGTCAGGTGAAATATCTGCAAAAACCAATTTGATCAAAGTATTGGGAGAGACCTTCCCCGCAGGAACCCTTTCCGGTGCTCCAAAATATAAAGCGATGGAATTGATCAACAGATATGAAAATCAGAACCGGGGATTCTATGGCGGATGCATCGGGTACCTGGGATTCGACCGTACAGTGAATCATGCCATTATGATCCGGTCTTTCCTTAGTAAAAATAACCGTCTTTTTTATCAGGCCGGAGCCGGAATCGTTGCCAATTCGAAAGAAGAAAATGAGTTGCAGGAAGTGAAGAATAAACTGGAAGCCCTGAAAAAAGCCATTGAATTGGCACAAGAAATCAAATAATATGAAGATACTGGTTATAGATAATTACGATTCGTTTACCTACAATCTGGTGCATGCCATAAAAAAAATTGCAGGTATACCTGTGGATGTTTACCGCAACGATGAAATTTCGTTGGTAGAGATCAATAAATATGACAAGGTTGTTCTCTCACCCGGCCCCGGACTTCCTGAGGAAGCAGGGCTCTTGTTAAAAATAATTGAGGCTTATGCTCCATTTAAGAGTATTCTTGGTGTTTGTCTGGGACATCAGGCTATTGGCCAGGCGTTTGGAGCAAAATTGAACAATATGAGCCGGGTAATTCACGGTATGGCAACGCCGGTACACCTGACCAATGAACAGTCATGTATTTATAACGGACTTCCTGAAACCTTTGAGGCCGGCCGGTACCACTCCTGGATTGTTGAAAAGGAAACGCTTCCAGATTGTTTTGCTGTGACAGCCCTGGATGAAAAGGGTGTGATTATGTCGATGAAGCATAAAGATTTTGATGTGGAAGGTGTACAGTACCACCCCGAATCAGTGCTCACACCCCTGGGGGAAAAAATAATAGAAAACTGGTTGAATAAAGCTTAACATACTGAATGTTAGAATAATAGACGACAGGATGGGGCAAATACATTAGTAGATATACAAATTGAATGATATGAAAGAGATTTTAGAATATTTATTTGAAGGGAATACGCTTTCCCGTGCTGAGGCACGCCGGTGTTTGCTGGAAGTAGGAAAAGGAGTACATAGTGATGTGGAATTTGCTTCTTTCCTGACAGTATTTAAAATGCGTCCGGTAATTTCCGATGAACTGGCCGGATTCAAAGATGCCATGTCCGAATTATGCCTGCTAACTGATTTGTCGGAGTATAACGCAATAGATGTTGTTGGAACGGGCGGAGACGGAAAAAACACATTTAACATTTCAACACTGGCTTGTTTTATTATTGCCGGAGCGGGTGTAAATGTTACAAAGCATGGCAATTATGCGGTTTCATCTACCAGCGGTTCATCTAACCTGCTGGAGCTGCTGGGATACCAATTTAGCAATGACCCCGGGAAACTTAAGCGCGACCTGGATAAAGGAAATTTTTGTTTTATGCATGCTCCCCTTTTCCACCCGGCAATGAAACATATAGCTCCGGTTCGCCATGATCTGAAAGTTTCCACTTTTTTTAACATCTTGGGACCCATGATTAATCCCTCCTTCCCAAAATACCAGGTGCTGGGTGTAAATAATATGGAAAATTTTAATCATTACCGAAATGTGTATGAAACGATGGATGTGCATTTTACCGTGATTAACAGCAACGATGGATACGATGAGGTGTCGTTGACGGATAACACCCGTTTTGCGCGTGGGAAAAAAGAGGGTTATCTTTCTCCTGCTGACTTTGGTTATGAAAAGGTGCATCCCGAAAGTATTTATGGAGGGAAAACAATAGATCAGGCAACACGAATATTTATGGATATCCTTACAGGAAAGGGATCTACTGAACAGGAAAATGTTGTCACCGCTAATGCTGCTGTAGGATTAAACCTTGTATATCCGGGAAAAAACCTGAAGGAATGTGCTGAAATCGCACTGGAATCATTAAAGAGTGGAAAAGCTTTGGAAAAATTGAAAGCAGTCATTCAACAGTAGGATAGAAATTGCTGTATAGAATGACTGGGTGACTAAAAAATTTTCCTTGTGAATCATCGAAATATTAATATCAAAAACATGAACATCCTGGAAAGAATAGTTGATACTAAAAAAACTGAAATAATAGCCCGTAAAATGAACCTGTCTGAAAACCAGCTGGAGCTGATTGGCGATTATCACCGGGTTTGTAATTCCTTAAAAGATGTTTTACTCCAACCGGGTTCCTCAGGAATAATTGCTGAATTTAAACAGAAATCGCCTTCACGCGGAGTGATCAATTCCTCAGTAACGATCGATGAGGTAACTTCCGGCTATGCGCTGGCTGGGGCAACCGGTTTGTCGATATTGACTGATTATGAATATTTCGGGGGATCATTGGCCGATCTTGTGAAAGCTCGCGAAGGATGTCCCCGGTTGCCTGTTCTGCGAAAAGATTTTATCATCGATCCTTATCAGGTCGCGGAAGCTAAAGCATTTGGAGCCGATGTTATACTCCTTATTGCAGCCTGCCTTGAAAAGAATCAGGCCGAGATGCTGGCGAAAAAAGCAAAATCATTAGGACTTGAGGTGTTAATGGAAATTCACAACGCTGAAGAAATAGAAAAAATGAATGATTTTGTCGATTTAGTTGGGGTGAATAACCGGAATCTGAAAACTATGGAGGTCGACGTGGAAACATCGGTTAAACTTGCTGACAAATTACCAGCAGGTTGTATCAAAATTTCGGAAAGCGGACTGAGCAGTGCGAAAACAATCAATTACCTGAAAGATAATGGATTTAAAGGATTTTTAATCGGGGAAACATTCATGAAAACAAAAAATCCCGGAGAGGCCTGTAGAAATTTAATTACAGAACTTGGTGAAAATGCCGGGTAGCTTCCCTGTACTATCCAAGGTACGACTGAGAAAGAAAGGGTTTTGGCAATAAAATCAAAAAAAGGAGAGGTTATGGAACAAAAGAATGTAAATGGAACAGATTATCCAAAAATCAGAATAAAAGTTTGTGGCATGAAGTATACTGCCAATCGTGAGGCAGTTGAGCATTTGCCGGTTGACTACCTGGGATTTATCTTTTCCCCGGGTTCAAAGCGTTTTGTGGGGAAAAGTCCTGAACTTCAATTGTTCAGTACTGAAGCTAAAAAGGTGGCAGTATTTGTTGATGAGAATATCTCAGCATTACTTGAAATGGTTAAAAACTACGGCTTTGATACTGTTCAGTTACACGGGAATGAAAGTCCGGGTACTTGCCTGATTTTGAAACAGGAGGGATTAAAGGTGATCAAAGCCTTTCATGTGGATGAAAGACTTGACTTTTCAGCGCTTAACGCGTATGATGATGTGACAGATTATTTTTTGTTTGACACGAAGACAGATTTACCCGGAGGTTCAGGAAAGAAATTTACATGGAATGTTCTTCAGGAATACTCCGGTGAAAAGCCTTTTTTTTTGAGTGGCGGTATACAGCCTGAAGACACCGAAAATGTGAAGCAGTTTTGTCATCCCAGATGTTTTGGGATCGACCTGAATAGTGGATTCGAAGATCAGCCGGGATTAAAAAATTTGGAAAAATTACGACAATTTATTACCAGGATAAAATGAAGATCATACTAAAAAACAAAATTAAAATAGTCTCTAACCTGTTTAATTCATGCGTTTAGTTTGATGCAGATGCAAGACGCCGGAACCCGCAGGCATAGTTATCTATTTCAAGGGTTTCGCAACGAAGCAGATGGATTGAAATAAACGCACTTGTGAAAAATGTTTTTCGTTCATCTGTATTATAAATCATTTGCAAATAACACTTTACCAATTCAAAAATATTTTTTATGAATTAAACAGGCTAAATTTATATTTACTAAAAATACAACGCGTTAAATAATTTTTCTCATGCAGAAGATAAACTACCAAGTCAATGAAAAGGGATATTACGGTGAATTTGGCGGAGCCTGGATTCCCGAGATGATGTTTGCGAATATAGATGAACTCAGGCGTCGTTACCTGGAGATCATTCAATTGCCGGAATTTATAAAAGAACTGGATCAGTTGTTTCAGGATTATGTAGGTCGACCATCTCCTTTGTATTATGCCAGCAGGTTATCGGAATATTACGGGACAAGTATTTTTTTGAAGCGGGAAGATTTAAATCATACCGGTTCTCACAAATTAAATAATACTGTTGGACAGATTTTACTGGCACAGCGATTAGGGAAAACCCGAATTATTGCCGAAACCGGAGCTGGTCAGCATGGAGTGGCAACAGCTACCGTTTGTGCTCTGAAAGGAATGAAATGTGTTGTTTACATGGGTGCACTCGATGTACAGCGTCAGGCTCCAAACGTGAAAAAAATGAAAATGCTGGGAGCTGAGGTTGTTTCTGTTCAAAGTGGCAACAAGACACTGAAAGATGCCACCAATGAAGCCATGCGTGACTGGATCAAGAATCCTGAGGATACACATTATATTATCGGTTCAGTTGTGGGACCTCATCCCTTTCCCGATATGGTCGCACGGTTCCAGTCGGTCATAAGCAGGGAGATAAAAGCTCAGCTGCTGGGAAAAACCGGAAGTGAATTTCCCACCCGTATCATCGCTTGTGTTGGAGGGGGAAGCAATGCTGCCGGGGCATTTTATCATTACCTGAACCACAACCAGGTGGAACTCATAGGTGTTGAAGCCGGGGGAAAGGGCGTGGATACGAAAGATACTGCAGCTACCCTGCTGGTTGGTTCACCTGGTGTACTCCATGCCAGTCGTACTATGCTTATGCAAAACAGAGACGGTCAAATCACAGAACCTTATTCCATCTCAGCCGGCCTTGATTACCCGGGAATCGGGCCACTGCATTCCCACTTGCATAAAACTAAACGCGCAAAATATATTGCTACAACCGATGAAGAAGTGTTGAAAGCAGCTCTGCTGCTTACCCGGAAAGAAGGAATCATCCCGGCACTGGAATCAGCTCACGCTCTGGCAGCTCTTGAGAAATTGAAACTGAATGAAAATGATGTCAATGTTATTAACCTGTCAGGAAGCGGAAATAAGGATATGGAAACCTATTTGAATGCCTTCAACTTTTGACGTACCTGTAGGTAGATGAATGACGAAATTAAAATTCATGGATGTTCCATCAAAATGACTTACAAATTCTGCCGATCACCATGAAACAGACGATGAAGTGCGGCAAATAAATAGAAAAGAGGTCCATTTTATACAATAAAAAACAAACAATTAAAAGATGAAGAACAGGATCAACCACCTTTTTGAAACAAAGAAGAATAATATACTGTCGGTTTATTTTACTGCCGGATTCCCCAATTTGAATGATACCGTTGAAATTATCCAACAACTGGAGAAAAATGGTGTAGACCTCATCGAAATCGGGATGCCTTTTTCTGACCCAACTGCTGATGGGCCAACCATTCAACATAGTAGTGAGGTCGCTCTCAGAAACGGAATGTCATTGAATTTGCTTTTTCAACAAGTAAAAGAAATCAGAAAATTTGTGCATATTCCTTTAATTCTGATGGGATATTTTAATCCGGTTATGCAGTATGGACTGGAAAAATTTTGTGCAACATGTAAAGAAACCGGCATTGACGGAGTCATTCTTCCGGATTTACCGCTGGAAGAGTATGAAGAGCACTTTAAAAAATTCTTTCTGATGAATCATTTGCATAATATATTGCTGATTACCCCTCAAACTCCGGACGACCGGATAAGAAAAATCGATGATGCTTCCGAAGGGTTTATTTATGCAGTGTCTTCCTCTTCAACAACGGGAGAAGGGAAGAAGGTGGAGGACTTCAACCGGGAATATTTTGAACGAATTCAACGGATGAAACCTAAAAATCCTGTTCTGATCGGATTCGGGATTTCCGATCGGGAAACCTTTTTAAATGCCTGCAATTTTGCTAACGGAGCAATCCTGGGTAGTGCATTCATTAAAGCTGTACAACAGAAAAAAATATTGAAAGTGGCCATCCGGGATTTCGTAAAGAGTATAATACCTCCCCAATGAATTAGAGACTGTTTTAAATTTATCCATTTATTCTATTTTGCGTCTTTTTTACTCATACTGCTGCAAAATTTCCTTAAATAGCTATGGCTATTCGCGTCAATTTTGCCTTGTCTGAGCAAAAAACAAAATCAAAACAGTCTCTTAAATTTCGTCGAAATTAACCTGATCCAGGTGACTGTTCACTTTGCAGGTCTCCAAAACTGATTTCTTTCGCTCAGATTCATGTTAATTATCCTGAATTAAAATTTAATCTTTTCTGGTAACCTGCAAAGAAACAAATACATAAAAAAAGACTAAAAGGTATTATTTTGTTAAGGAATGTTAAACCCTATTATAAAACATACTTTGATTCATTTTTTGCTGTTATATTCATGAAGAATTAACACAAAAAGAGGGTATCATGCTTGAGTATGCAAAAGTAATATTACCAAATGTGAGTTTCAGCAGGCATTTATTCAGGAAAGAGCTGAGCAAATGCATTCAATGGGTAGAACCCTATGAATTACAGGAGCTGCACGATTGGTGTTACGAGAATTTTAAAGATAAGTATCCCGATGTTTTAGAGGAGGTATTCTCGATCATCGCGGCGTAAAAACCAGGAGGTGCATGATTTCATGCACCTTTTTTTTTTATAGGCCAGCTTCATCATTTTATTTTTGTGTACATGAATTATCCATGTTTGTTATGTCTGGGATGGTGTATAAAACAAATAAGTTACAGAGTAACTGGTTTTCACACTTTGGGGATCAGGGTAACCAGAGGAATAATCATTTCTTCCAGGGATATGCCTCCATGCTGGAAGGTATCTTTATAGTAGTTTGCATAGTAGTTAAAGTTGTTTGGGTAGGCAAAGAAGTCGTTGTTCTGAGCAAAAATATAGCTTGTACTTACATTCCGTGAGGGAAGAAATGCCGACAGGGGATTGCGTACCTCAAAAACATTTTTTGATTTATAGTTCAGGTTTTTCCCCAGTTTATAGCGCAGGTTGGTATTGGTTTCGCGATCGCCGATTACTTTTATGGGATTATTCACTTTGATGGCACCGTGATCGGTTGTAACAATCAGCTTGATATCATTCCCAGCCAGGCTCCGGATCAGGTCTCGGAGGGAGGAATGGTTAATCCAGCTGAGGGTAAGGGACCGATAGGCTTTTTCATCTTTTGCCAATTCACGGATCATATCCATTTCTGTCCGGGCATGTGAGATCATATCCACAAAGTTAAAGACCAAAACTGACAGGTCATTTTCCAGGATATTTTTCAGGCTGTCACTTGTTTGACGTTCCCTCCTCATGCCTGAAGTTTTTTCAAAATAAATGCTTTCTTTTCGTCGGTATCGCTCAAACTGTTTACGTAATAGCTGTTCTTCGTACTGGTTTTTATTCCCAACGTTATCATCATCGTCCCATAGGTCAGGATAGTATCGTTCAATTTCCGAAGGAAGCATACCAGCAAACATGGCATTTCTTGCATACATGGTTGCTGTTGGAATAATGCTCACATATAGCTCGTCGGAATCGACCCGGTAGTATTCTTCGAAAACAGGACTGATGGTTCTCCATTGATCGAAACGCAGATTATCGATAAGGAGTACAACTACTTTGTTTCCTGCATCAAGCAGTGGAAATACTTTATGCCGGAATACATCGTGCGACATAACCGGTCTGTCTTTATGCTCTTGTTTGAGCCAATTGAGGTAATGTTCTTTTATAAATTTAAAGAATGTTTTATTGGCATCGTCTTTTTGAAGGGCCAGTACCTGGTCCATTGCAGCATCTTCGGAAGTAGCCAGTTCAATTTCCCAGAAAACAAGTTTTTTATATATATCGATCCATTCATTGAAAGTGAGTTTGTCATTTATGCGCATACCAATTTGTGAAAATTGCATTTGGTATGCCGATGTGGTTTGTTGGGTTACCAGGCGTTTCTGGTCGATATTTTTCTTAAGCGACAGCAGGATTTGTTTCGGATTCACCGGCTTAATGAGGTAATCGGCAATTTTTGATCCGATAGCTTCATCCATAATATTTTCTTCCTCACTCTTTGTAATCATCACTACCGGTATGTTTGGAGCAATGGTTTTAATTTGAGTCAGGGTTTCCAGTCCGGTCATACCCGGCATGTTCTCATCCAGAAAGATGATATCAAAAAAGCTTTCTTTCACTCTTTCTACTGCATCCAGTCCGTTATTTGCAGTCTCAACTTCGTAATCCTTATTTTTTAAAAAAATGATATGTGATCGCAACACATCAATTTCGTCATCAACCCAAAGTATCCGTGGTTTATTCATATTGAATGATTAAAATCTTTTCAGAAGTAAAAGTAAAAAACAAAAATAGTGCCGGAGAAGGGTTTAACAAATCCTAATCCGGGTTTTGGCTCAGGTAAAAGCGTTTGAAGAACTCCATGTATTCATTAATATTTTTTTCATGGAGAAAGATGGTAAAGTTATCGGAAGTAATTAAAAAATTCCTGTAATTAGCCGAGCCCAGAGGGTTATAGAGTTCCCGGTTTTGTGTTACAGTTTTGGAATATCTGGTAGCGGGGTCTTTGCCGGCAAATCCTGAAATTACAACAGCCACCCTGAAAGTGTCAATGGTAGTTTCTTCAATTTGTAAAGTAACATCTTCAAAGTTTTGATTAAACAGTTGGATTCCCTCTATGAATTGCGCTTTATCAACTCCTTCGGAGGGGATAACAAAAACATACAGGTGTGGTTTTTCAAGCGATGTATTGTATGGACCCGTGTATGCTTCTGGTGCATCCTCAATTATTTCATCCTCAATTTCCTCTTCTGTTTCAGATTGTTGAGTTTGTTTTCCGAAAGAAGAATGGGCAGTATTTCGTTGAATATAATTTGCACGGAAAAAACCGATATATTCATCTACTTTATTTTCTTTGATGAGGTTTTCGAGATTTTCATTGGTTATCAGGAAGTTCCTATAGGTAGCTTGTCCAAGAGGTTCAAACAGGCTTCGGGTAATGACAACAGTGCGGAAATAGGACATCGCTTCATTGATTGAAGGAATGCCTTCCACAATGATCAGTTGATAGTCTTCAGTGGCTTTTTGTTGTACTTTCAGGTTCCAGGCCCTGAACTCATCCTGGTTAAACTGGGCAATGCCACTGAGCATCTGACGAAGAGATAGGTTGAGATCCTGAACAGCGAGCACAAAATTTTGGGTGGTATCAATATGTGTGGTGAAAAGTGATTCAGCCCCTGTTTCCACCACTCTGAATTCGCCTCTCTCCCTCAGCATTTGATCTTCTTCTAATGCACGAACCATTAATTCTTCGGGTGAAATATCAAGTTCATCATCACTGAAATCGGCACCTATGTAACGGCTGTAATTTCGCACAAAAAACCTCAGGTAATCGGAAATAGATTCTTCCGATAAGATTTGCCTGTAATTGGTTGATGAGATGGTAAAATTGACATATTCAACTCCATTGAGTACCTGAAACACCGGCGCATTTCTGATAATTGCCCGATGATAAATAATTCCTTCCTCTTTGTTCCCTAGTGCTCTTACCAATAGCAGGTTGGTGTTTTCGTTTAAAGATTCTGATTCAATATCGAAATCAATTTTTGTATAGTGGTCAATATTATAATTGGCCACGTCAAATTTTAGCCGGTTTAAGTCAATGTCGGCTGATTTTGGGAAAGCAATAACAAAATAATGAAGCAGATCATCGTCGTATGAAAATTTTCCTCCGAATTCATCATTTTCTCTATCTGCAGCATTCAGGAACTCTTCGTTCTGGATTTCCTCATTGATATAGCCCAGGTCGACCAATTTTTGGTAATCGGCCAGTGTACTATCCTGGATGAGTGTCAGGATCTCCTGTGCCAGGGGAGTAGGTTCCGACTTCGGCCAGGTTTCAACATATTTTTTCAACAGGTTTTCAAAATTTTGCATATCGGTTTGCGTTCCCTGAGCCACTGATTCCATGAATTCAATTTTAGGAATGAGGGTACTGTCGGGTTTCATTTTGATCAATGATTCTGCCAAAGAAATGACATGTTGATAATTTCCTGAACGGTAGCTTCTGAAGGTTTCTTCATATAGGCGGTTCAGGCTATCAGTACGGGCTTCCATTTCAACAAAGAAGTTAGGATTTACCAGGTATTGTGCGTACTTGCTGTCGGGGAACTGAGTGATAATGATATTTCGGTAATAGTTAGATTTTTGAACATCTCCAATCAATTCATACAGATTATACAGATCGAAATAGGCAGAAAGCTGGTATAGGTTTCCGGGGTATCGTTTTAACAGGTCTTCAAAAGTTTCGGCGGAGCGGGCATAATTTGAAAATTCTGATTTATAGATTTTACCGGCGTTGTACAGGGCATCCCGAATTTTATTGTGCGATATGACCATCAATGAATCGGTTAAAGGGAGGTCTTGTGTATAGAATTCTTTCTGGAGGGGGTCTTCCACACGAACAACCATTTGGGAGGAGTCGATCTCTTCAGCCATTTCATCCATTTCTCCTGGCGAAACAATTCCTTTGTTGGATCGACGCCAGTCGTCTTCCAGTTTTCGTTGCCCCCAGCGTTGTTGGAACGTAACCTGGCCATAAGCAACGGTTTGTGGATTGTAGAAATACCAACCGGCTCCCTGCTGATTGGTTCCCATACCCATGCGGTAACGATTTGAGCGGAAGTAACCCTGATCTCTTTGTCCCTGCATGGCCAGGCTTTCTTCATTTCGCAGCCGTTCCTGCTCCTCTTTCATTAGGTTGGCAATGAATGCTTCTCTTTCAATCTCGGGCATTTGGGCAATGCGCTGGAGACTGTCCTCACGCTCTATAGTCATCAGGTTTTCTACCAGGTTCGACAAGCTCCGGTATTGAGCAGAAAGGGTATTATAATCAGGATAGGTATCATCGATAATAATCATGGCACTGTCATAATAAGCTTGTGCCTCTGTGTAGTTTTGAATATCGAAATAGATATCGGCTATAGTAATGGCCGACTTGGCCCGTTGAAAAGGATTATTGAAACTGCTGGCCACGGAATTTCTGTAGGATGAAATAGCCTCAGCCTGATTTCCCTCTTTGGAAAAAATATTTCCCAGTGCATAAAAAATCTGATCACGAAATTCAAGATTCTTTTTATCGCGGAGCATCTTATTCAGCTCCTTTTTTGTTTTTTCCGCATCGCCTTCACCTGAAAATATTCCTGCCGCATTTATTTTAGCATTGAATGCCATGCGGTAATCAGGATTCATCCGGGTAACTTTTTTGTATGCTTCCGATGCCAGCATGGGGTTTCCTGTTTCATTGTATAGCTGTGCTTCGATGTATTGAATACGTGCTTTCTGTTTTTTCCAGAAGGTTTTTTTTAATGCAATATCAAGAAATTTAATGGCTTCGGTATAATTTTTTTGCTTCATGTAATAATGGGAAGTAGCAATAGCCAGATCCTGTTCCAGTGTCCGTGGAAAATCTTTTTCGTTTTGAACAGCCTGAATCACTTCCGAGGCTTCAGTGAATCTTTCCAGCTCGGTATAACTTCTGATGAGCCAGATTTGTGCTTCATGGCGTGCATCTCCTCCGGGGTACATCCGCAATATATAGGAAAGATTGTCAATGGCAGCCATAAAGTTGTGCTGGTGATAATAGGCTTTGCCTATCAGAAGGTAACTTCTGTCGATCCAGGGATTAAACTCATTCTTACTTGCAAACTCAAGGTAACTTCGTGTTCGCTTGCGGCGGCGTTTGGGTTTTGCAGTGATGGAGTGGATTTCTATTAGTTTTGAGGCTTTGATAATGGCATTGTCCATATCGGATTTTACCATATTGGCAGCAGACGGATTGCTTGCTTTATATATGGGCAGCAAACGGGTAAAATCATCCTCTATGCCGGTTTCAATTTTCTCCAGCCCTGCCTGATAGCTTTCATTTGCATTAAAATGAATGTTATACTTTGAAGTCAGGTTATGATATGCACGCGACGCAAAGGTGTTCTTTTCAGTTGAACAGCTTTGATAAAGCGGCATAAGCAGCAAAATCCCGATTATATGTAATAAAAATCGCTTCAAAAACAGGTTTTATATGGCTTAAGGAATAAACTCCGATTTCGGTATAATATTGTTACCGAAGTTTTGATTTTCTTCCTATGGTCAAGCCACAAAAATAAGAAATTATTACTGCTTTCGCATTTGTAGGGTAAGTTCTTCCTATTCTGGTACCGGGGATTTATTTTTTTGTTATTTTGACTTTTTTTGTTGGTGCTTTTTCTATGTTACGGACTTTAATCTGCTGTTCCAGTCTTTGCGCAACTTCAGCAAATGCCTGTCCCGTTATTGAACCGGTATTAGATGCTACCGGTACACCCTCATCGCCACCTTCTCTTATGCTTTGAACCAGAGGTATTTGCCCTAATAGTTTAAGTCCAAGTTTATCTGCCAGCTCTTTGCCTCCATCTTTCCCGAAAATATAGTATTTGTTTTCCGGTAGTTCTGCCGGTGTAAACCAGGCCATATTTTCAATCAGACCTAAAACCGGTACATCAATCGATTTACTTTGAAACATGCTGGTTCCCCGCACTACATCGGCCAGGGCAACAGCCTGGGGAGTGGTAACAATAACTGCTCCTGTAACCGGAAGAGTTTGTACCATGGTCAGATGTATATCGCTGGTTCCCGGAGGCAGGTCAATGAGCATATAATCCAGTTCACCCCAACTGGCATCCATGATTAGCTGTTTTAATGCGTTGGATGCCATGGGTCCTCTCCAAATAATCGCATTCTCAGCGTCAACAAAGAATCCAATCGACAAAAATTTCACTCCGAATTTTTCAACAGGCTTTATTAGATCCCGGCCATCTGTTTTTTCACCTACCGGACGGGTTTGCTCTGCTCCAAACATTTTGGGAATCGATGGCCCGAAAATATCGGCATCAATCAATCCTACTTTTGCTCCCGATTTGGCCAGAGCAACTGCCAGATTTACCGCAACAGTTGATTTACCTACTCCTCCCTTTCCTGAAGCAATGGCTACAATGTTTTTTACCCCTGGCAATACAGGTCGTTCCATATCATGTAAAAATTTTATCGTGATATTATTTTCAACCTCAACCTGTTCGCCCAGATATTCTTTTAAGGCATTCTCACAGGCAATAACCATCGGTTTCATATATGGATCGTTGCTTTTTTGAAAAACTAGAGAAAAACTTATCCGCTGGCCGGCAATTCGTATTTCCTGTACCATATCCAGTGAAACAATGTCATCATCACTGCCAGGGTATTTTACTGTTCTCAACGCATCCGTTACATTTTTTGGAACGATTAATTTCCGGGGAATTTCATTCATGATCAATTCATTTTAGTGCATACAAAATTAAAAAAATTAGTGGTTTCACAACAGGAAATTGATTCTGCTGCTTGTGATCATTATTGATCGGTTGATTTTGTCCCCTGACTAAAAAGCTCCATTCAAATTTTTTTGTTTTCCTTTGTTGTGGTATAAATATCTTATGGATAGCATCATGGCAAATAAGCAGTACTCCCAATATTTTTCCGAGGAATCCTTTTGGGAAAAAATCAGAAAATATTCTAAATCAGCCGGAATAACAGTTGTTTATGGGGTACTGATCTTGTATTATATCATGCAGGAGAAAGGCATTAAGATTAAAACCAAGCTGGCTATTGTAGCTGCTTTAGGTTATTTTATTATGCCAACCGATGCATTGTTTGATTTAACTCCTCTGATAGGGTATTCTGACGATTTGGGTGTATTGCTGTTTGTTCTGACACAGGTTTCCTCTAATATTACACCAGAAATCAAAGAAAAAGCCAGAAGAAAACTACAGGATTGGTTTGGGGAGATAGAAGAAGAAAAATTAAAGGAATTGGAGAATAAAATTATATAGAAGTCCGGATAAATGTCTGCTGGCAGTTTTCTTTTACCTTTGGCTTCCAAATTGTAAAACATGATCGAATTTACTCTGCTTCAATGGCTGATGCTGTTTTTTTGTGCCATGTTAATTGGGATGTCAAAGGTTGGTGTACCGGGAGTTTCTCTGTTTGCTGTACCAGTACTTGCACTTATCTTTGGCGGAAAAGCATCTACCGGAGTTTTGCTTCCCATATTGATGATGGCTGATTGGTTTGGAGTGGGGTATTATCATCGGCATGCCCAATGGAAATATTTATGGAAGTTGTTACCCTGGGCTATGGGTGGTGTTGGTATTGCTTTATGGGTAGGTGGAGTGGTGAATGATGTGTGGTTTAAGAACATTATTGCAATTCTTGTATTTGTTTGCATCGGATTGATGCTCTGGAAGGAGAGAAATAATAATGGAATGTTTCCCGACACCTGGTGGTTTTCAGCGGCAATGGGTGTGTTAGGAGGGTTCGCTACCATGATTGGTAATGTTGCCGGTCCTATTTTTGCAATCTACCTGTTGGCTATGCGTCTGCCAAAAAACAGCTTTATTGGAACCGGTGCGTGGTTTTTCCTCCTGATCAACACGAGTAAATTTCCGCTTCATATTTTTATTTGGAAAACCATTACACAGCAAACATTGATGCTGGACCTGATGTTGTTGCCCGGAATAACCATAGGTGCCATTTCAGGAATCTGGCTGGTGAAAAAAATTCCGAATAATGCATACCGGACTTTCGTTTTTATTGTAACTGCTTTATCCGCTTTTTTACTACTCATTTAAAATTCATAAATAGGCAGGATTTCTTAAATTTGCATGATTCATGCAAACAGTCCTTCATGCTCAAATTTATCAAATGGAACCTCTAGTTAACTATTTTAAAGATATTGAAGTCCGGCACATACTGGATGTGGGTACAGGTACGGGCGGATTTATACCCGTATTGAGAAAAGCATTTCCTGAAGCTCAAATTACAGGGGTTGATCCGAATCCTACTTCCATTGTAACTGCCCGTCAAAATTATGCTGACCTGACATTTTTGGTGAATGAAGCGGAACATCTTGACTTTGTGAGTGATACATTTGATGTAGCCAGTCTGTCCATGGTTCTTCATCATCTTCCAAAAATTAAAATGGGATTAAAAGAGATCCGGCGGGTAGTAAAACCAGAAGGATATATCATCATCAATGAACCCATAAGTGATGGTTTAAATGCTGCCCAGGAAGTTCATAAGCTATATCATCATTTTCGCAGCCGCATCGATCGGTTGCTTGGTAATTTTCATCGCAAGACTTTCTCCAAAGAGGCTGTATTACAAATGTTGAAAGAAGCTGAACTGCCGGTTCAGTTCATTTTCGAACAGCGAAAAAACATCAATCTGGTTGAGAATGCCAATGACATAGAAATCCGTTCAGAGAAGATGAAACAGATGCTAGAAAAAATTAAGGATAAGCCTGAATATGAAGTTCTGAAACCCCAGATTGAAGATTTCAGGGGAAAGGCGCTGAAGTATGGGTTTCAACCAGCCACTACCCTGGTGATTGTCATCAGAAATATAAAACAGGAGAAATAACTCCAATTAGTCTGTTTTCCTGCTACTTTTACTCCTTCAGAGCTTCTGCACCACTCACAATTTCCAGTATTTCGTTTGTAATGGATGTTTGGCGTATTTTGTTGTATGTCAGGGTTAAGTCCCGGAGAAGTTCGGTGGCATTATCGGTTGCCTGGTGCATGGCGGTCATCCGTGCCCCTTGTTCTGCTGCATTTGATTCAAGTAAAACCTTTAAAAATTGAATCTTTAGGGACATGGGGATCAGGTCTTCAATAATATACTCTTTTGAAGGTTCAAAAATATAGTCAATATATTGAGCATCCCTTTGCTGGTTGTTTATTTCTACAGGGAGGAACTGTTCGGCCGTATGAATTTGCATGGCAGCATTTAGAAAGTGGTTGTATATTAAGTCAATACGATTGTATTTTCCGGAGGCAAAAAAGTTCATGATTTTTTCTGCCAGCTGATAGATATGTTTTTGGTCAAAGGAATCATAGATTTCGTGATGACTTTCCACTACCTTCATTCCTTTTAATTTTAACTGTCTTTCAGCCTGTTTTCCAATACACATAAAATCAACTTCTTCCAGTTGGAATTGAAGGAGGTAGTTGGTCTGAACCCATTCCAATGCTTTTTTGGCAATATTCACATTAAATGCTCCGCATAAACCTCTGTTCGATGAAATGAGGACGATCAATACTCTGTCGGCTTCGCTGGGTTTTGTATAGATGGAGTTTTCATAACTTTCGAGGTTTGAACTGATTGAAAGCAGGATATCGTGTAACTTATCGGCATACGGTCTGATTTGTAAAATGGCATCCTGTGCTTTTTTCAGTCTTGCGGCAGAAACCATTTTCATTGCACTGGTTACCTGCCGGGTAGTTTTTATCGATGTAATGCGTGTACGTAATTCTTTAAGTCCGGCCATGTTTAAATCTAATATTTGCAGGAATGGATATCTGAGTTCTAATTCACCTGTTTTTTCCCCGTTTTGATAATTTTAATTAATATTTCCTCTGCCACCTGTCGGATCATCTTTTCAACAGAGTCAGTCATTTTCCCTTTTTTTATAGAATCCAGGATATCATGGTGTTCCATTTCCATGCTATCGATGAAAGCTTTCTCAAACTTTTTTACCTGATCAACGGGAATAGTCCGGAGTAATTCATTCACCCCACAATAGATAATGGCAACCTGGTGCTCTACTTTCATGGGGGAGTATTGATTTTGTTTTAAGATTT
Organism: Mariniphaga sp.; assembly: GCA_028702595.1. GTDB lineage: Bacteria > Bacteroidota > Bacteroidia > Bacteroidales > Prolixibacteraceae > Mariniphaga. Next base: position 50,717 of record JAQVON010000003.1, read on the forward strand.
CCATATTTTTTCTGCCCTTATCGAGCACTCTCATGGTTGCTGCATCCAGGTCGGAGCCAAATTTAGCGAATGCTTCGAGTTCACGATATTGAGCCTGGTCGAGTTTCAGTGTGCCGGCAATTTTTTTCATGGAATGGATTTGAGCATTTCCGCCTACCCGTGAAACAGATATTCCAACGTTGATGGCTGGCCGGAATCCGGCATTAAAAAGGTTGGATTCAAGAAAGATCTGGCCATCGGTTATAGAAATAACATTTGTCGGAATATATGCAGAAACATCACCTGCTTGTGTCTCAATGATTGGTAAGGCAGTAAGTGAACCTCCTCCTTTTACTTTATTTTTCAATCCGGGTGGCAGGTCATTCATTTGTGCAGCAATTTCATCAGATTCAATAATTTTTGCTGCCCGTTCGAGGAGTCGCGAGTGGAGGTAAAAAACATCACCCGGGTATGCTTCTCTTCCCGGGGGTCTTCGCAGCAGGAGGGATACCTCCCGGTAGGAAACTGCTTGTTTTGAAAGATCATCGAGAACGATCAGTGCATCGCGACCGGTGTCACGGAAATATTCTCCGATAGACATTCCGGCAAAGGGGGCATAGAACTGCAATGCTGCCGGATCGGAGGCAGTGGAAGACACAATAGTGGTGTAATCCATAGCCCCGTATTTTTGAAGTGTGGCAGCAATGCTTGCTACGGTTGAACCCTTTTGGCCAACAGCTACATAGATGCAAAATACAGGTTTCCCCTTTTCAAAATTTTCCCGCTGGTTGATGATGGTGTCGATGGCGACTGCCGTTTTCCCGGTTTGCCGGTCTCCTACGATCAGCTCACGTTGTCCACGCCCAATGGGCACCATGGCATCAATTGCTTTCAGCCCGGTTTGTAAAGGTTGTTTCACAGGCTGGCGGTAAATTACACCCGGAGCCTTACGTTCCAGGGGAAATTCAATCAATTCGCCACCTATCGGTCCCTTCCCGTCAATGGGCTCTCCAAGAGTATTGATCACCCTGCCAAGCAGACTGTCACCAACCATAAGGGATGCTATCCGGTTTAACCGCTTAACGGTATCGCCCTCTTTTACTAATTCCGAAAGCCCCAGAAGTACAGCGCCAACATTATCTTCTTCCAAATTGAGTACAATGCCTTTTATCCCATTTTCGAATTCGATCATTTCATTGGACTCGACATTCGATAAGCCGTAAATCCGGGCAATTCCATCACCAACCTGAAGAACTGTACCTACTTCTTCGAGTTCCGTTTCTGAATGAAAATTCTCCAGTTGGTGTTTGAGTATTTCAGATATTTCAGCCGGTTTAATATTTCCCATTCTATCTATCTTAAACTGTAATTACATTGTTTCCCATATTCCTTTTTTACAGATTTGCCTTTAGCAACTCCTGTTTCATTTTTTTTAGCCGGGTAATCAGACTGTTATCATACTGCTTATCGTCAACACGTAAAACCATTCCTCCAAGGATATTCCGATTGACCCTCCCGGTAAGTTCAACTTCGGTTCCGAATTCCGAAGTAAGAATTTTTTCTGCTTTTTCAAAAATTTCTTTGTCTAAGGGTTGAGCAGTGGTTATGGTTACAGCTTTTATGTTTTTTTCCTGACGAATGAGTGATTGTATATTGCGAAATATTGTCGGGATATAAACTTCTCTTTTATTCCGGGTAACCAGGGTGAGAAAATTTTGAGTCAGTTCGTTGGTCTTTCCTTCAAAGATGATCCCCATCAGTCGAATTTTTTCAGATGTTCTAATCACCGGATTTTTTAGTAACCAGTTGAATTCGGGTGAGTTGTTGCTTAATTCTGAAATCAGATCGGCATCATTTCTCAGGCTATTGAGCTGGTTTTTTTCTTTGGCAAGGAAAAAGATTGCCCGGGCATACCTGACAGTAATTGCACTATCCATCATGTTGTCAATTCAGTTTTATTTCATCGATCAGCTTACTCACCAACTCCTGATGCTGTTTTTTATCGGCCATTTCATTCCTGATAATTTTTTCAGCAATAATAAACGATAGATCTGTAATTTGATTTTTCATTTCCTGGATTGCCTTTTCTTTTTCATGATCTATCTGATTTCTTGCATTCTCGATACCTTTTTGCAATTCGATGGCCGCTTTTTCCCTGGCTTCGGCAATGATTCCATCCCGGAGTGTAATTGCTTCTTTGATGATTGCATCTTTTTTCCCCCGGGCTTCAGCAATGAGTTGTTCATTTTCTGCCGTTAGGTTTTCCACTTCAGAGCGGGCTTTTTGAGCTGCGTTTAACGCATTTTCAATGGATTCTTCCCGTTCGTAAAGTGCATGCAGGATAGGCTTCCATGCAAATTTTTTAAGCACAAAAGCCACCAAACCAAAAATGATGGTCATCCAGAAAATTGTTCCAACATTCGGAGTTACCAATTCCATATACTGAACGATTTAAATTTTTATTTCGTTTTTTGATTCAAGTACCTCCGGCAATCCCGGAGGATGTTGTATTGACTTGACTACACAAACAGAACCAGTGCTGCCACAATAACGGCAAAAAAGGAAACACCTTCAATCAGCGCTGCTGAAACAATCATGTTTGAACGAATATCACCACTGGCTTCAGGTTGCCGGGCAATAGCTTCCAGGGCGGCTACACCAATGCGACTGATACCAAACGATGCCCCTATGGCAGTTAAAGCAGCTGCCAGTGCTGCACCAAATTCGCTGAAATTTGCTGCACCTTCTGTTACTTGTAGCAAGACACTTAAAATAGCTGATAACATAGTATAAATTTTAAAATGAATATTAATGATGTTCTGCTGAAGCCATTCCAAAATATATGGCCGACAGCAGAGTAAAAACATAAGCCTGAATAAAGGATACCAATACATCGAGCAGGGTGATGAATACGGCAAAACCGATGGAAACAGGACTAACCCCGTATCCTGCAGCAGGCCCCATCAAACTGCTGAAAATAAATATTAAACTTAAGAATACGGTCACAATCATATGACCCGCCAGCATGTTGGCAAATAGTCGAATCATTAAAACAAACGGTTTGGTAATCATTCCGCTAATTTCCAAAATAGGCATTAATGGAATGGGGAACTTTAACCACAAGGGAACATCCGGATTGAAAACTTCTTTCCAGTAATGCTTGCTTCCTTTGATATTAGTAACAAAGAAAGAAAAAAGAGCAAGCACCATGGTAATCGCAATATTCCCCGTAACGTTGGCCCCGAATGGGAAAATAGGTATTAATCCCAACAGGTTGTTTAGCAGGATAAAAAAGAAAAGAGTGAGAAGGGGAGACATGAATTTTTTGTAATTTTTTTCTCCAATGGAGGGTTTGGCTATTTCATCCCGAATAAAAACAACAACCGGTTCCACAAAATTATGGATACCTGAAGGAGCTCTCCCCCTGTTTTTTCTGGCTGAATGAGCCGCGGCAAAAAGTAGCGAAAACAAGACCAGAACAGAAACAATAGCTCCTGCAATGCTTTTGGTTATGGACAGATCTATGGGCCGGCCAACCACTTGTCCTTGTTTGTCCAGCTCAACAATTCTTCCTTTGTTCTCCTCCTCGGTTGAAAGGTGAAACCCCTGGAAGTCGGTATGACCGTGATGAAACTCAGAGGACAAGAAAACATGAAATTTCTTACCACCATGAAGCTCCGGGAATTTGGTATATAGAATAACCGGAAGCGGAACACTTATGTGTCTGTTTCCAACGGTAGCAATATGCCATTCATGTGCATCTAAAACATGTTCAAAAATAAATCTCCCTGTGTCAAAACTTTCTGTTTCGTGATCATTTTTGGCAGGGAGGCTATCCTGACCCACTTCCGATTGGGATTCTACCGGAAGAATCCCCATCAAAATCATCAATATTACTGTCAGCAGCTTTTTGGAATTTACCGGCATTTTTTCTTTCATTCAAATGGCACAAAATTAATAGAATTTTCTACATGAATCCATTTGGGTGGATTATGAATTTTATGCCTTCCTATTTAAAAGGAGAATCAGGTTCCCTGGCAAACATTTTATAGGACAGTTTATCCACAAACCGGGGCATTAACTTGGCTAAAAACACAGTAAATTTTCCCTCCAGGAAGGTGAGTATTAATTCTCGTTTTCGATTTTTAATGGCAAGAAAAATATGGTTTGCACATTCTTCTGCCGACATCATATTATTTTCGTTACGGGGTGTTTCCCCTTGTGTTTCTCCATTGCCTTTGAGTGCCGATTTCCGGATTTCCGAAGCCGTAAATCCGGGGGCAACGATAAGAACATGAAGTCCGGTTTTTAAATTTTCTGTTCTGATGGTTTGTAAAAAGCCTCGTACTGCAAACTTGGAGGCGGAATATCCACTGCGCCCGGGTAATCCGACATATCCACCTACAGAAATGACCCCGGCTAAAGAGCCTTTGGTCTTAAGTAAATAGGGCATGGCATATTTTGTGCAATAAACAGTTCCCCAGTAATTGACATCCATTACCCGCTTCATGACCTCCAATTCGGTGTTGTTAAACAAGGCCCGCATAGAAATTCCTGCATTGTTGATTAAAACATCAATTCTTCCAAATTTCTTAATTGCTGCTTCAATCAAATTTTTGCATTCCGATTCGCATGTAACATCTGTTTTTACCGCCAGAACTTCTGTACTATTGAATTGCCTTTTAAATTCCATCAGCCGATCGTGGCGGCGTGCGCCCAGAACAATATTCCATCCTGCTTCTGCGTACCTTTCAGCCAGAGCTTTCCCAATCCCTGAAGAAGCTCCTGTTATTACTACAACTTTTTTTTGCATATTTACTTGCGAATAATCTTGCCAACAGATAATTTCGACACGAAAGTATAAAAAAATCATCGTTCCGGGCAGAATATTTAAACGAATCGCTTCTTATTATCCAAAGAAATAAAAAGCTGAAACTCCCGGATCCTCCTGCCCGATGAATGAAAAACCGACCTAAAGAAATACTGTACGACTGGTATTCTATTCAGATTTTGCTGAAAATTTAAATATCGTGGAAGATTTGTAGCTCTCTCCGGGTTCTAATAAGGTCGACGGAAATCCGGGTTGATTGGGTGTATCAGGAAAGTGCTGCGTTTCAAGGCAAAATCCTGTGCGGGTAGTATAGGGTTGCCCACTTTTCCCTGTTTCCGCTCCTTTCAGATGATTTCCGGTATACAACTGAATACCGGGAGCTGTGGTGAACACCTCCATGTATCTCCCGCTCTCCGGTTCAAAAACACTGGCAGCAAAAGCCAGTTCCCCTTCATCTTTGTTCAGTACATAATTAAAATCGTATCCCGAACCATATATGAGCTGTGGATGGTTAGCCTGAATTCGTTCCCCTATTGGATGTGGAGTAGTAAAATCAAGCGCTGTTCCCCTGATATCCATAATTTCTCCTGTAGGTATCATGTTTTCATCAATAACCGGGGTTGATTGATCCGCATTGATCACTAATATATGCCCCAGAATATCCCCGTTTCCTTCTCCCCGAAGATTAAAATAGCTGTGATTGGTCAGGTTAATATGTGTTTTTTTGTCGGTTATAACTTCGTAATCAACTTTTAATTCGTTGCTGTCGGTGAGGGTATAGATTACTTTTGCCGATTTATTTCCGGGAAATCCAAATTCTCCGTCGGGACTGTTAAGCAAGAATATCACAGCGTTTTCTTTTTCCTCAAAATCCCAGACCTTCCTGTACCAGCTGTCAGGTCCTGAATGCAGACAAGCTTCCCCGTTATTTACAGGTAACAGGTATGTTTTATCATCGATGGTGAACCGGGCATTAGCTATCCGGTTGGCAAATGGACCCACCACTGCACCATGACTTGCACTGTGTTTTTTATAATCTTCCAGAGAGCTGAAGCCCAGCATTACGTCAGCAAATTTTCCTTGCCGGTCAGGTACATATATGGATACAATCTTTGCTCCGTAATTGGTGAGAGTTACCACCATACCATTGGAGTTTTTCAAGGAGAACAAACGGGTGCTTTTCCCGTCAATAACCCCGATAAAATCATTTTCAGAATAAGGCATTTGAATTTCATTTACTGTTTTGGTTTGACATGCTGTAAATAGAGCAAGAAGAAGAATATAATAAACTTGTTTCATGGCAGATTACCTTTTTTAATAAAATATAAATTTAGCTATAAAAGTATTAAATTGTAATGAAAATATTCGTTGTTTTGAATGAAAATTTGATTTTATGAGTGAACAGTTCCATCCCAATTTTTATGAATCCAATGTGAATACTTTGAGTTTATGATTATTTGTGACATGAATCACTTGCCACTAAGTCACTAAGATTCACAAAGGATTATAAAGTCAAATGGGAAGGGTAAGTGTCTTTAAAATAATTGATCGAAAGAGATAATTACCATAAATTAATTCTATTTCATGAAGAATATATTTCTTTCCAGTGACCGGTTTTCCGGAATAAGATTAATTTGGAAAGATATTCAGGAGGCTATTTCCGGTACAGAGCGAGATTTTACCCGGTCCCGCCTCAGTCATGCTATCTTTATCCTGGCAGTTCCGATGGTACTTGAGATGGTAATGGAGTCGGTTTTTGCTATTGTGGATATTTATTTCGTTTCACAGTTGGGGTCGGGAGCTGTAGCAACTGTGGGTATTACCGAGTCGGTGATGACGATTGTCTATGCTGTTGGCTCGGGATTGAGCATGGCAACTACGGCTATTGTGGCACGCCGGATTGGGGAGCGCCGGAAGAAAGAAGCCGGGGTTGTAGCCTTTCAGGCCATACTTGCCGGGGTGTTTGTTTCTTTGCTCATTGCTTTGCCCGGAATCATTTTTGCCAAAGAGTTTTTGATGGTAATGGGCTTGACCAGGGAACAGGCTGCTGAAGGGGCTATCTATCCTGCCATTATGTTTGGCGGGAATGCTACTGTGATGTTGCTATTTATCATCAATGCTGTATTTCGTAGTTCAGGTGATGCTGCCATTTCCATGCGGGTGGTGTGGGTGGCTAACCTGATCAACCTGGTTTTAGACCCCTTACTCATTTTTGGGATCGGTCCTTTTCCGGAACTGGGCCTTGCCGGAGCAGCCATCGCCACAGCCATTGGCCGGGGTATCGGTGTGATCTACCAGTTCTATTTGCTGTTCAAAGGTCATTACCGGATCAGACTATACTGGAACAGCATCCGTTTAAAAGTTTCTGTTCTGAAAGAGCTTTTACAAATATCAGGTGGAGGTATTCTTCAGAATATGATTGCCACCTCGAGTTGGATTTTTTTGGTTCGGATCATTGCCTCCTGCGGAACGGATGCAATTGCTGGCTATACCATTGCCATCCGGATCATCCTCTTTGCACTCCTCCCTGCCGGTGGATTAAGCAATGCTGCATCTACACTTGTCGGGCAAAACCTCGGTGCGAAGTTACCCGGACGAGCCGAACGGTCGGTATGGATTACCGGTTATGCCAATATGATATTTATGGGAATTATCGGCTTGGTGCTGGTGCTGTTCCCTGAGTTTTTTATCCGTTTCTTTATTCAGGAAGCAGCCGTTGTAGAATATGGTGTGAGTTCATTACGTATTATTTCATTCGGATTTCCATTTTATGCTTTAGGAATGGCTTTTATACAGGGATTTAACGGGAGCGGTGATACTTATACTCCCACAAAAATTAATATTTTATGTTTTTGGATCATTGAAATTCCATTGGCCTGGATGCTGGCTGTTTTTTTGGAAACAGGCCTTACCGGTGCCAGTATTGCCATTGTATCCTCCGAAAGCATTTTAGCCGTTATTGCTGTAGTGCTATTTCGAAGAGGAAAGTGGAAACTTCGGGAGGTTTGATCTGTTGATTGTATTCACTGACTTTGTAAAGCCCGGTTGGCGGGATGGGCAAGCGCGTTCTGGTTTCATCGGGATGATGGCTGCAATCAATTCATTCAATGATTTCCTTAAATGTTTTATTTCCATCAATTAAAATCATAATACATGGAAATTGTTTTCTGTTGAATTTTGTGAATTTCGTATAAATAATTAATTTTGCGCACTCTTTTCCGTAAAAGGGATAAGCCCGGGTGGCGGAATTGGTAGACGCGCTGGATTCAAAATCCAGTGATAGCAATATCGTGCGGGTTCGATTCCCGCCCCGGGTACTAATTAGACATACTGTTCTTTCAGCAGTTCAGCCACAGCAGGATCGATATTATCTTTTCTGCGGAGTTCGTCAAAGAGGTTCAGCAGATCGTTCACCTTCAGCCGCTTTTTATCTTCATCTTTAAAATCGTAAGCCACTTTCCCGTGATGCATCATGATGATCCGGTCGCCCAGATTAACTGCATGTTGCATGGAGTGGGTCACCATAAGGGTTGTAAGGTTATCTTTTAGGATGACCTGTTGTGTAAGGTCAATCACTTTGCTGGCCGTTTTAGGATCGAGGGCAGCCGTATGTTCATCCAGCAGCAGCAATTTCGGCCGTATGGCGGTGGCCATGAGCAGGGTTATTGCCTGTCGCTGTCCGCCCGACAATTTTCCGATAGGATTTTCCAGCCGGTTTTCAAGTCCCATATTCAGTGGAGCAACCAGTTTTTTAAAATTTTCCACCACATGTTTTGGCAATCCCCATCCTAAACCCCGTTTTTTCCCACGTTTCAGGGCGAGTGCCAGGTTTTCCTGGATCGACATTCCCGGAGCGGTTCCGCTGAACGGGTTTTGAAAGACCCGACCGATGTATCCTGCACGTTTGTGCTCGCTCCACCGGGTGATATCCATCCCATCCAGAATAATCCTGCCTTCATCTACCATGAATGAACCGGCCACAGCGTTCAGAGCGGTTGATTTACCCGAGCCGTTGGTGCCCAGAACACAAACAAAACTCCCCTTTTCAATTTCAATAGTTACTCCCTGAAGCGCTTTCACCTCGTTGGCAGTGCCCGGATTAAACGTTTTGGATATATCTATAATTTTAAGCATGAATTTTCTTTTTAAAGGTGTATTTCTTTCTGTTCTGCATCAGTCCCGGCAGAATAAGAGCTATAAATACAAACATGGCAGTTATGATCTTCAGGTCGTTGGGATTTAGTCCCCAGCGAAGAACGATAGCCACCAGCAGCCTGAAAAGCACCGAGCCAAACACTGCCCCGGCAATGACAAATCCCAGACTGTGATCATTGATAATGGCTTCACCAATGATCACACTTGCCAGTCCCCAAACCATCATCCCTATTCCCATTTGTACATCGGCAAATCCCTGGAACTGGGCCAGCATGGCTCCGGCCAGAGCCACAAAACCGTTGGAAAGAGCTACCCCGGTAATGATCATGGCTTTCGTGTTCACACCCAGCGCCCTGATCATCTGGTCATTGTCACCGGTTGCCCGCATGGCCGTTCCCAGGTTGGTTTTAAAAAACCACCAGAGAAGGATACAGAAAATAAGAATACCCATAAGGCAAAAGAGCAGTAACCAGATATCCTTCATTGCCACGTCCCAGCCAAGAACGTTGGTACGGCTTCCCGCACCGGAAATCCATACCGAAAAATTATCCACCCATGTAAAAATTGTTGTAACGTTTAACAGGGGGATATTGCTTTTTCCCATCACATGCAGGTTGATCGAATAAAGAGCAGTCATTACTAAAATTCCCGCCAGTAGCGGATTAATGTTGAACCGCGTGTGAATGATTCCGGTAACCGATCCGGCTGTCAGCCCCGCAAAAAATGCAGCAGCACTGGCCAGGAGAGGATTCATCCCGGCAACAATGAGTGAAGCACCGGTGGCAGCTCCGAAAGTAAAGGAGCCTTCAGCTGTAATATCAGGGAAATTAAAAATACGAAAGCTGATAAACAGCCCCAGAGCAAGCAGAGCTAATATTAATCCTATTGTAAATGAACCTATTAAAAGTGACATATCGTATTTTTTTGCGATTAAAAAATGATCTTCTTTGATTCAACAGGAACAATCCAGCAAAAACCCTGAAAAAACTGGCTTTCACCAATGCCAGTTATCTCCCTGGTGTCGTTCGTGAGATGTAGAACATCGATTAATTCAGAGTTGTTAAACAGAAATCCGATGGTTTCTTCCAGATCGATATTGGTTTTTTTGAGTGGGATGTATGGGAACACTGCCGTGTGGATATGTCCCTTCAGGTCAGAGCCTTGTTGGAGTGGCCGCAGAAATTTTAATTCTTCCCCGTTTTCGGTGGAAAAATAACCTGCCGCAAGGCATAGCTTCCTGATATGGGCAGGCTCAGTGGTGAAGTTGATGTTATTTTTTATTCCGGGATAATGAAATATCTCTTTTCCTCCTACTGGTGGCACGTTTAGGGAAGCCCCAATTAATCCACCACTTTCTGCCAGCATCACCAGCCCAAACTGTTTGTAGCCGGTCAGTTTGATGATACAACGCACCAGCTCGCTCATCCCGATAGTGTTTTTCGGAATTTCCTGTTCGAAGCGAATGTTCCAGGAAAAGTTACCTTCAAAATGAATTCCGTACAGTTCCATGAGAGTGGCCACCAGTTGCCCGCTGCTCACCATGTAATCCGGTTTTTTCGATCCGTCGGCAGGGAGGAAGGCGATGTTTTTGTCCAGGATCAGATATTCACCAAATAGTTGCTGGCATTCACTGTATGAGCTGCCAATGGCACCCACCCCGAAAGCAAATTGGTTTTTTGCCGATTCAACCTTGCGTGCATGGTCAGATCCAAATCCTGAATTTAATACCTCTTCAGGCTTCCCGTAAAAGCAGACTTTCGTTTTTCCCGTACCTGAAAGTTCACTGCGCTTAAAATGGAAGCCGAACTCCTTCAGTTGATCTGCCAATTCGTTCTCTACATCCTCAGGTTCATTTTTCGGGAGCCGGGTCAACATCTCCATCATCCCCACCATGTCAAGCACCTGGTGAACATTTTCAGACATCGACCGGATACAGAAATGCCCGTTTACTGCTTTCAGGTTTTTAAACTGAGTGACCAGCGACCGGATTCCTGCAGAGCTCAGGTATTCAATATGCGCTAAATCGAGGGAGATGAAATAGTGTCCTTCACGGATCATCCGCTCAATGTAATCATTTAAGTGGACCGACTTGTTGGCATCAAGCCTGCCTGAGCATTTCAGGAGAATCTCTTTTCCTGTTGATTCCTGCTTAATTTCAAGATTGTTCATATTGGATTCCAACTATTATTCGACTATTGTTGTGCCTTGTATTATCATTGCCAATGAATTTATTATCAAACTTTTTTTCTTTTTGCTGAAATATTCCCGAGTCGACTTTTTCGGTAAAAAGAGCATGCGACCAATTGATGATAGCAATTTTAAATTTGTTATTCACTTGTTGTGGCCTGCCCTTGCGGTTTGAAAGATTCGACACTAGCAGGATGACTCCTGTGAGAATCAGGATCAGCATCGGATTGACTATTTTTTTGATTTTGTTCACGATAAGATATTTTTGGGCTGACATCTATTGCTTCAGAAATTTCTCCGGTATTTTGAATTTAAAGTATTTTTCTGCATCCGGATTCACTTTTACCGATGATTTTTGCACAAGCCGGAAAGGAATGTCATCCGGTTTTTCCCCGTTTAGAATTTCCAGTGCCATGGTAACGGCATCAACACCTGCGTAGTAGTAATCGCGGGATACTGCAGCGATTGCCCCCTGGTCCAACTGGTCGCTGATGAAGGCAAAATAGGGTGTTTTTGTATCATAAGCCACTTTGATGATGGTAGAACCACAACTGGCGGTCAGGTTGTCGGAGATTTGAGTGAAGGCATCTATTCCTCTGTTGACGATCGACAGAGCTGCATCGGACACTTCGGTAACAGTGTTGGCGGGTACGGCAATGAGTTCCAGTCCATTCTTTTTTGCCGCTTTTTCCAGTTCTTCCTTGTAAGCCACTGCATTGACTTCACCCGGTGTGAATATGGTTCCGATTGTTTTGACGTTCTTTACCGACTCTTTCACCAGAGCTACCATTCCTTCGAAATCACTCATGGTGGAGATTCCGGTAAGGCCTGGCAGATGCTTTTCGAACGACTCACCCAAGCCAGCACGGATGGGATCGCCCACATTGGTAAATACCAGGGGTGAATGGTTCACTTTTTTTGAGATCGCCTGGATAGTAGGTGTAGAGGTGACAAAAACAATATCCCAACGGTCGGAGGCAATGGCATCAGCAATGCTGTTCAGGGTAGAAATATCCCCCTGGGCGTTGAATACCTTTAATGTAAAATCAGTCCCTTCCTCAAAACCCGACCTTTTCAGTTCATCGCGGATCCCTTTTTCTGCATTTTCGGAATTGGGACTGTCAATATAGTGTGCCAGACAAAATCTTAAATTTTTTCCTTTCAGATTACTGAAATCGCCGGCCAGGTATTTTTCAGGAATAGTAACACCCAGTAATTCAGCTACTTCAGAGTTGATGGTAATGGTCTCCTTTACAAAATTTTCAATGGGTATGCCAGCGGGGTTTTCACCATTCAGCACCCTTGCAACGAATGATGCCGAATGGTACCCGGTTTCATACCAGCTCACTCCAACAGCTGCCAGAGCGCCATCTTTTACAAACTCATTGTCGTTGATGATCAAGGGGATGTTATTTTCACGGCAAATCCTGACAATACCATGAAATGCCTGAAGTGCCGTGTTGTCTCCGGTGATCCATACTGCATCCACATTTCGCATGCATAGAGCACTGGTTGCCTGATATACCTCCGATGTGTTGACAACGGTGTTTTCAACCAGATCAATTTGCTGGCTTTTTAAATAATCCCGCGCTTTTTCTATCACCAATTGCGAGTTGATCTCGGAGGAATTGTACAGTGTACCGATCCGTTTTATATCAGGCATCAGATCACGAATAAATTCCATGGTTTTTTCCACAGGCGGAAATGAGCCTACCCCGGTGAGGTTAGGCAAATGATCAGTAAATGATTTTCCTGCACCCGCTTCCAGCGGAGTATATGACATGGTAAAAACAATGGGATGCTGTTTAATAGCCGAAATTGCTGCAGTTATCCCCGGAGTAGAAGTTGCAACTACCAGATCAATATTCTGATTGTCCATGTTGAGGTGAATAGGCTGTAGGTTGGCCATCTCTCCGTTGGCATGCTGTGCAATGACCGACAGGTTGCTGTCTTTTATAAATCCTAAATCCCGGAGTCCGTCGAACAAACCTTTTTCTGTCAAATCATATGTTTTATCGGGCCCGAAATAGGTAAGACCAATTTTGTATATCCTTCCTTCCTGCGCGTAAAAACCTGATTGGTATATTGTATCCGCTTCTCTGGCAACATCCCTCTTTCTGTTGCTTAAATCAGATAAAAGCAGAATGGAGCTAATCAGAACCAGAGCCAGGATTCCGTTTATTATTTTTTCGATTTTTCTCATAGTCATTCCTGCTGTATAGCAGCCTCGAGGTCAGGAAAAATGGAAAAGATAGAGCTGAATCCTGAGATGTCGAATATCTCTTTGATATTGGGTTGCATGGCGATTAATTTGAAATGCCCACCCGACTTCGTCATTTTTCTCAGGATAGTCAGGAAAACTCTTAACCCGGAACTGCTGATATAATTCAGTTTGCTGCAGTCGAGGAAGATTTGACTGACCTTTTTACTTAAAAGTTTATCTACAACTTTTTCAAATTCGATGTAGTTGGTTGTATCAATACGTCCGTTAACCGAAATAAGTAAACCTTCGGTGATCTCTTTAACCGTTGTTTCCATTTTGTATGGTGTTTTGCATGTAAATTATGAATTATCTGTTTTTATGGTATAAGATGAAACTCGCATAAATTTTAATTCTATTCGTTTGTGGTAAAAATTATCCTATTTGTATCATCAAAGTAAGTTGGTTGAGGTTTCCCTTTCGTTGGTAGGAAACTTCATCCATTAGCTGTTTGATTAGAAATATTCCCAATCCCCCGACAGGTCTGTCTTTTACTGACAGGTTGATATCCGGGTCTGTTTTTGTTGTAGGATCATAGGGCTTCCCGTTATCAGAAATTATCATGGTTAACTGATTATTATTTAGTTTGAAATCCAGTTTGATTTCCTGTTCATCATCATTTTCAAAGGCATAGAAAATTACATTTGTGAGTGCTTCCTCCAAGGCCAGGTTAATAGAAGGTATGGTGGAAGCAGGTATGTTCCACTCGTTTTGTAGGCTTTCAAGAAAAGCCACCAATCGTTCCAATTCACTGATATTATTTTTGATAATCAGTCTTTTATGCAATTCCCCTTTTGTTGCCATGGTATGTTATACTCATCATTGTTAAGTCATCTGATTGCTCAAATCCGTTTACATGTATGGCTATAGCTGCTTTAGCTGATTGAATCAGATTTTTTGGTGAAGATGCGGCATTTTGATGGATCACCTGAAGAAGATTATCTTCTCCGAACAGGTTTTCTTCGGCATTTTCTGCCTCAGTCAGTCCATCGGTGTATAAGAAGAGCTTGTCTTCCGCTTCCATTTGAACCACTTCCTCCACGAAGAGGAAATCTTCAAACAGTCCAACGGGAATTGCTTTGGTAATGCCAAAGAAATTTGCCGAGAACCCTTTTTTTATCAGCACTGGCGGATTATGGCCGGCGTTGCAGTATCTAAGCTCACCGTTGCTGATATCAAGAATGCCTACAAAGAGTGTGACGAACATATTTGATTCATTGTTAAATGTCAATGTTTTATTCATGGAGTGGACGATGCTGGCGACATTTTTATTTTTCTCGGTTACTGAGCGCAGAAGGGTTCTGGTAACGGCCATTAAGAGTGAAGCAGGTACGCCTTTCCCTGAAACATCGCCAATAGCAAAGCAGAGGTGTTTTTCATCCAGGAGAAAGAAATCGTACAGATCGCCTCCCACCTCTTTGGCCGACTCAAGTGAGGCGTAGAGGTCAATTTCCTCCAAGTTTGGGAAGGGAGGGAAAATGTGGGGTATCATACTCATCTGGATTTCACGGGCAATGCGGAGTTCACTTTCAATTTTTTCCTTTGCCGAGGTGGTTTCCCTGAGGTTGACAATATAGTCGGCCAATTTTTTTTGCATGAACTGAAAAGAGTCATGAAGCTCCTGCATTTCATCATTGGTTTGAATAGTATGAAGTTTTGAGTCGAAATTTCCTTCGGCTATAATTCTTGCTGAATGGGTTAGTTTAGTGAGCGGGCTGATTTGAAGATTAATGATCCGGATGGTAAAGAAGGTGAGCAATCCCAATCCTGCAATGGATAGCAGCAGAATGATCAGGTTGAGGTTGTGGAGGCTGGCATACATTTCGTGGTGAGGGTATACCACCCCCAGGGACCATTTTGTGGAAGGCAGTTGTGTATGGTAAATCCAGATGTTCCCTTTATCTTTCAGGGTAATATTTGACAGCTTACTTATCCCGCGGATCATGTCCCGGCCAATTTCCCTCATTTCAGGTTGGTTTAATTCTTTAGCACGGGAAAAGATACTTTCATTCATGATCTGTGACCGGTTCGGGTGGGTTACATATACTCCACTTCGTGTGATCAGGAAGGCATAGCCGGTTTCAAAAATTTTCACAGCGTTTACCATTTCAGTCAGCCAGTCCAGTGAAATGTCGATAGTGATAATTCCGCCAAAGACTGATTCCCCGCTTTTATTCAAGTAGAAAGGCACTGAGTAGGTTGTCATGAGTTCTTCTCCGCCCCCTTCATCGTAATAGGGTTCCGACCAGTAAGGTTCTTTCAGTATTGCTGGGATTTGGTACCAGTCCATGATGAAATAGTTGTATCCGGGTGACCATAAATCAGTGGTTTTGATGCTGTCGCCACTTCTGTATGCAAAGGGAGCATAGGCAGTTACGCCTTCAGCCAGTACATGGGGTTCAAAGGCAATGGCACTGGCAAATATTTCCGTGTTGTTTTTGACAAGCCTGGACAGGAATGATTCAATTGAATCTTTTGGCAGTGCTCCGGTTTCCAGCATCCATGCGAGGTTTTCGGGAATCTTTTCAGCCGGATTAACGACTTGTTCGATACGGGCAACAGTATTGTTGGCCAGATGAATTGCATTTTGCCGGGTCGCTTTCTCGATGGTTGTCCTGGAAAAGATGTAATAGATGGTAAAGATTACACAACCAAGCACCAGACAGAAAAACAGTACCTGCTTAATTATGCGGAATGAAAGACTATTTTTTTTCATTTTGTCAGCAGGGGTTTATGGAAATTTTCAAACATAAAATCTTCACTGGGGAAATCGGGGCTGGTTAACCTGAGGATATTCAGAGCCCGGAAGAAATCCTGTTCTGCCAGATGCCCCTTGATCACATTTTTATCTCCGGGCTGTAACAGCTCCAGCATCCGGTCAAGCATCCATCGCTGGTGGGCTTTATTGTTCGGCAGGTGAGCCTTAGCCATCTCCTGCACTACCAGATCAATGGTGTACTCCCGGTTTTGGTCTGCAAACTCCCATCCTTTAATAGTCGCCTGCACAAATTTGGCCAGTAATTCCCTTTGTGTTGAAAGTGTGCTTTCCAGACAGTACAATCCGTCTTCGGGTATGTCCAGTCCGTAGTCGGAAAAAAAGAAAGTATTCAGTTCATCCTCATTCACCCCGCTGTTGATGACCTGGTCGTATTCGTTGTAATACATCACGGTCAGCGCATCAACACCATTCATCAGAAAGAGGTTGACTGTATTTAAGATGCGTACCAGTTCGATGTTGTAATTCCTCTCGCGCATAAAGGCAATGGGAACATCGTCAAAACCACTGCTCCATATTCCGAGGGTTTTATTATGCAATTTACCAGCCTCATCGATGCCACTCTCTTTTTTTGTGATCATCATTAAAGATGAATGCTGTGAAATCTGCCCGATATTTACTATGGGAACTCCCAATGATTTTTGTCTGACAGCATCCATTAAAAATGATGAAACAATGTCGGCTTTTCCGCTTTTCAGATACTCAAAGGAGGAGATATTGGCCGTAAGATGCAATATTTCAACATCCAGTCCTTCCTCCTTGTAGTATCCCTGATCCAATGCAGCATAATATCCGGCAAACTGCGCCTGGGGAATCCAGTGGGGAGTGAAGGTAATCTTGCCGGTTTGTGCATAACCCCCGGGACAAAACAGCAACAAGATCAATAGAACGATTTGCCAGGAGGAGATCCGTCTTTTTTGCAAGTTGTTCAAGCGATTATCCATAGATTGGTTTCTATTTGATCCAGTTATCGTGTTATCCTAACAAATGTATGGAATCTATTCAAAAGGTAGGTTTTTTTTTAGTTATTTGTTCAATTGATATTAGCCTGTTTAATTCATAAAAAATATTTTTGAATTGGTAAAGTGTTATTTGCAAATGATTTATAATACAGATGAACGAAAAACATTTTTCACAAGTGCGTTTATTTCAATCCATCTGCTTCGTTGCGAAACCCTTGAAATAGATAACTATGCCTGCGGGTTCCGGCGCCTTGCATCTGCATCAAACTAAACGCATGAATTAAACAGGTTAGAGACTGTTTTAAACTTATCCATTAATTCTATTTTGCGTCTTTTTTCACTCATACTGCTGCAAAATTTCCTTAAATAGCTATGGCTATTCGCGTCAATTTTGCCTTGCCTGAGCAAAAAACAGATCAAAATATTTCTAAAAAACAAAATCAAAACAGTCTCTTAGGATTTAGTTTGTAAAAAATGAAGTAAACGTATCCTGTTGCGATTTTAATTATTTCTTTCTACATTTATCCTCCACATGTATTTGAGTTGTAACTAATTTTTCTAAATTAAATTTTTTGAATGATGAAATCTATACTTATCTATTTGTTCATTGCATGTTTTTTAATTCCTGTTTCTGTCCAATCACAAAATTCCACAACCGAAACATTTGATCCTGAGTACTTTCCGATTGCCGTTTGGTTACAGTCTCCTTCAAATGCTGCTAAATACAAAGCAAACGGAATCAATCTGTTTATTGGTGTACACCAGGGTCTTACGCTGGATAAACTGAATAATTTCAAGGCTGCCGGCATGAAGTTTATCTGTTCTCAGAATGAATTTGCACTGGACCATCTCGATGAATCGTTGATTTATGGCTGGATGCATGGCGATGAGCCCGATAATGCGCAGTGGAACAGTACCACCAACAAGTATGATCCCTGTATCAATCCTGGATTAATAATTGATGATTACGAAGAAATTATTGAAAATGACCCCTCGCGTCCGGTTTACCTGAATCTTGGGCGTGGAGTGGCTTATACCACTTGGGGCGGCCGTGGTGTATGTACAGGAGATACCAATATGTACAAGGTTTCATACGATGGTTATCTGAAAGGTTGCGATATAGCTTCCTTTGATATTTATCCGGTAAACAGCAAAGAAAAAGACGTACAAGACAACTTATGGTATGTTGCCCGGGGAATTGAAAATCTCAGGAGGTGGTCGGATTATGAGAAACCTGTCTGGTGTTGGATTGAAACCACAAGAATTAACGAAAACCCTGGCCGGAAACCTACTCCTGCCGAAGTGAAGTCAGAAGTCTGGATGGCAATAACCCACGGAGCTTCAGGCATAGGCTATTTCTGCCACTCCTTTTATCCCTCCTTTAAAGAAGCCGGCCTGCTACAGGATTTCGAAATGATCAATGCAGTAAAAAAAATAAATGCGCAGATCAAGTCTCTTGCAGCAGTATTAAACTCTCCCGATACAACAGGAATTGCAACCATATCAAGCAGTATTTCTTCTGTTCCTGTACATATTATGACTAAACATTATGACAATAACAATTATATTTTTGCTGTCGCCATGCGGCCGGGACAAACGGAAGCCACCTTTGATATCAACGTAGACAAAGAAGTTGAGGTTCTGGGTGAAAATAGAAAAATTCAGGCAGTAAACGGAAAATTTACGGATGATTTTGCTGATTACGGGGTGCATATCTATAAGTATAGTACAATCCCTTCACATGTTGAAGAATTGGAATCCAAATCCATGCTGGAACCAAAAATCTATCCCAATCCAACCTCCAGGATAGTCAACCTTGAATTTCCGGAAACTTTCAACGGCATCCTAACTGTCACTGATAATACAGGGAAAAGGATCCTGGAAAAATATATCTCATCGCAAACATGCAGTTTCGATTTGTCGGATACAAAAGGTGGAGTTTACTTCTTACAAATTAAAGGGGATAAAAATTCCTGGCATAAAATCGTAAAGTTCTGAAAATAACTAATTTGATTTTGGTGAATATAATAATACATCGATGTCGGAAAAAATCAAATCATTCTTATTATTATTCCAAATGTAGGATTTAAAGAACAATGCTGTATCCTGATCAGAAATGGTATGCACAGGAATATGTGCCTGGGTTATTTTATGGTTATTTACACCTAAATTTTTCCATAACAGAAGACTGTCATTTGAATTGGTAATTTGATATACAATGGAAACCTCATCATTTTTATTGGACTCCATATACAGGCTGATGTCAAATATAAAATCTGAATGGGGAATTCTGATTTCATCAGTCAGAGTAAAGTACTCGGAGGAAGTATGCAGGGTGTCCGTTTTTTGCCATTCAAAAATTTTTTGGTGATTTAGTTCTCTGCAGAATAATTCGCTGGATATAATTTTGTTATTTCGGGAAACATAGAGGCTTGTATTTTTAAATGTATTTAGTTTTTTATCAAGCATGGCCTGGATGGAATCATTCTCCATTTTGGTAATATGTAATGAAGAGTCAACTTGGTAAAGGTCGCCTTGCGAAAGGAAGTAATTTTCATAAAGAAAATCGACAATATCTCTGTTATCATTCATAAATGCCAGGTTTTTGGGATACTTCTTTTTTGGGGTAATGAGTTGTTCACCAAGTGATGTGCTGATTGATGGGATAGTTGTTAAATAATCTTTCAACATCGATAAAATGGACTCAGGAACATCCAAGTGACTTACTGTTTGTGTAAATAAGTGATGATCCCTGAGTTTTTCAGAGAAAATCAATAGGGGTACATGATATCGTTTTAAGGAATTTGCAACCGGTACCTCTGTCATTGGATGATCACCAGTGATTACAAAGATAGTATTTGGATAATCTGGTCTTTTTTCATATTCGGCAAAGAAATTTTTCAGGGCATCATCCACAAACAACAACGACATCAGGTACTTGGAATAGGTTTGATGAAAATCTCGGTAAGACTCTGATGTAATCTCTTTTAACTTATTATTATAGTATTCTTCATTGCTGATTGCAAAAGGGGAGTGGCTTGTGCCAGTAAAATATATGTCAAGTCTTTTATCCTGTTTTAATGTGTCGATTACTTTTAATGATTGATTCAATAGATCTTTATCGTTATATCCCCAAAAGAAATTGTCGTTTCCCACAATTATTTTGTTGTATTCCTCCGAAAATTTGTTGTTATCAAAAATCAAATCCATGTCATTGTGTCGAAAAAATCTGTCTTTTTGATGAAACCATGCGCCTTGTCCATAAAAAAAAGTTGTATGATAACCATTTGAGTTTAAAATAGAAACAAGAGAAAGATGACGAGGAAGCCGTTCTTGTAAAGTAAATCCTTTATCGCCATATGGCAGTCCGCCTAAAATACTGGGCATTACCGCAAATGAACGCTCACCCAATGTAAAACATCTTTTCCAGTACAGACTTTTATCTTTGAGTTGATGAAGAAAAGGCATGAATAAGGAACCCTTGTATTCATGAAGGAAATCATCACTTAAACCCTCAATGATCAGTAGTACAATATGGGGAGCTTGATCAAAATCATAGAAATGATCTCCCAGGGTATTTTCCCTGTTTATTTTATGAACCAAAGGATATTCCTGGTTTATAAAATCTTTTCCAGGATAGATTTTGCTAAATTCAGTTGCTTCAGACTTTGAAATTTCTTTATTGTTGGAGAAAAAACTGATTGACTCGGATATAAAATAAAATGGTTTGTTCAATGAATACTTGTCCTTTCTAATATTTATGCAGGGATGAATTGCCAGAAACAGGGGTAGTGATATGATTGCAAATAAATAAACGCCTATAAAAACTCCGGACTTAAATTTTATTTTATTTATCAGCCAAACCATGAAAATGATTCCTGATAAAATGAGCATGAAAAGCATCCAGGCTGAAAAGAAATTTGTGCTGGATGTTTTTACTGTAAAAAGTATTTCCTGTATAGAATAGTTGTACAAAAAAACATCAAGAGGAATAAGCTGGTAAAGAAAATATTTTAGTATGACAAAAAATATTGTAGCCGTAATAAACAGTATAACTGCATTTACCATGCGGAAATATTGTGTCTTTATCTTAGAAAGCAAGTAAAAATAAATAATGAAATAACCATAAACAAAAACACTGACTGCAAGCAAATCATAGCAAAAACCAATGAATTCAGAGAACAGAATTTCTTTTTTGAACCCATAAGTATAAAATATCAGGATGGATTCTATTCCTCTAAACAGAAATAGAAATGAGTAGATGGAGAGAATTGCTTTTAAATAATTTTTTAAAAGTTGTTTTTTTTGGGAGAGTAGGGAGTGCCTAAACACCGTCTGATTTTTATCATTAATCATTTTCTTTATACTAATAAGAATAGTCAATCCCTTTCAAAAACATTTCGCGGTTGTTTCTTTTAGTGGTCAGCGCATTATTCAAAAGAGTTTATAGAATATCACTTTTTGTTGGACTGTGCATCATTGCTTCTATAAGTTTTAAGGTGTCGCCTAAAAAATGTGATACAGCAAATTGAAAATCCTTTCTTGAAAAATTTTATTCCTGAACGATGATCTTCGTGGTATAGTTCATCTCCTCTCCGGAAATTTTGATCAGGTACATGCCTTTCTGAAGTCTTACATCCAGTTTGTTAATCCCTCCATAGACGGGTCTTTGCATGATTACCTTCCCTCGGATGTCCATAATAGTGGCGCGGCTTTCTTTTAGGCTGCCGGGGACAGAGATGGTAAGCTGCTGATTTTCTGAAACCGGATTAGGCATGACCAGAATTTCACACTCCGGAACAATTTCAGTATGTGTCAGTGGTCCCTGAGTGATTTGAATCTCTCTGGTTTCGTTGCATCCATAGATATAGATTTGACCGGTACGTGTACCAGACGTTAGCGCAGGAACTGTTACGGTTATTGTATTTCCGCTTACACTATAGGTAAAGAATGATACTGATTTTTTGGTTATTTCATACCCCATTTCTGCATCTATCGTGAATGATTTTGTTCCTCCCTTAAGACCGAATTTGAGTGGATTTTCTGAAACCGTTAAATCGCAAAGTTTTCCGCCTTTTTCCAACGCACCAGCATCCCGTCTTCCAATGGGGGCGTTTCCTGCAAAATCGTATAGGAACGGACCATCGAACTGCCATTTGTAAAGTTCTTCAATCGTTGTTTTGGCATCAGACAGAGTACCTTTCGAGATCCGGATAAAGTCCATGGTTCCTGAAAAGAAATTCCCGTCTGCATTTTTCCCAATCAAAAGATTACTGGTGTTGGTCAGGGAGATTGCTGCACTGGCTATAGTTCCTGTTGCTCCTCCGTTGGCCGCCATTCCGTCAATGTATATAGAAACCTGATTTGACTCACGGTCCACTTCAACCAGAAAGTGATGCCAGTTTCCATCATTCAGGAGGGTTGAACTCAATTGACTGAATGTTCGGGTACCGTTATTCATCATACTAAAACGGGCATATCCTGAAGGATCAATATCGAGTTGATACCCGTAACCTGTTGAGCCGTATTTTGAGATTAAGCTTCCGTTGTGGTGTCCTTCTTCTGTTTTTACATAACCCTCCAGTATAAAACCATTGGTTGTCATATCCACATTATTGCATACGGTAAGGCTTGTTGCTGCGTCTTTCAGGTCGCAATACGTTTGTATCCCATCGAACTTCAGCGCTCCTGTTGCCCAGTCTTCCAGCTCACCCATCACAAAACTGTTGGTTGATAAACCATACGCTTTTAAATGATTCTTGGGGAAATCATTATAGGTATGACGATCGTTAAACTCGCTGGTGAAGTAAAAGTTTTCCCCTTTGATGAGTGTGGTGTCGGCATTGTGTTTATAGAAATGCCATTCACCAACCACTCTGCTCAGCGGGAATGGGGCAAAAAACTTCACTCCCTGGTCAATGAGTTCGCTACTTTCGTGAGGCATGAAATCTCCGGCATGAGGTTGAGTAAAAACCCTTTTGGAAGTCTCAAAGCCAACTTGTCCTAAATCCGGATTATAGGAGTTCAACCGGTCGACAAACTGACTGAATGTAAAGTTATACCGATTGTTGGGTTGATTGGTCAGGAACGTTCCCCTGAAAGCATTTCCGCTAAAAAAATTATTCCCATACGATTCAAATGGAATCCCTGAGTGGCGGGTAGTATGATTAAACTGCAGTTTCGTACTGTCACTTACATTGGCCAGGTAGTAGTTCTGGCCATCGGGAGCCAGGCCTCCATCACCCGAGAAGGTTAGCGATTCAACATTATAGGCAACATTATGGACATACATATTATAAAACCCCAGGACATGCATGTAAGCTGCCGAGTTCAGGTTCCACCCCCTGCCCTTAACAATATTGTTGAATACATAATTTTTAAAAGATCCATCCAGATAGATCGCGTAGCCTAGCGACTGGATACCTCCCCAGTTATAATGCCAGCCTTGTGCATCTTCTGATATGTTGTTGTAGTGAAACACAGGTCCACCCTGCCAGCTTTCTATACCACCGTAGTCATTGACACCCTGCAACGAATGTGATACCCTGTTGTGATGAACCAAACCCCGGATGAAAGGAATATTTGCATCGCTCGATCCACCTTTTCCCCAAGTGAAATTTATTCCACTTCCCCAGGTATGTTCAACGATATTTCCCGCCAGTTCTCCCACCGACAAGGTTCCGGCAATAGCGGGTATTGAACTGTACCACTGGCCCAGATGGCGTGTTCCGTTTTCAACTATCTTATTTCGCAATACAGATGCTTCATCCGGTCCGTTTAAAAAGATGGAGAAATCATCCATATAAATCATTTCATTATCTGAGATTACCAGGTTTTTTCCTGTTCCGTTGAACATGATTCCCCCGTTCAGGTATTGAAATTTGCAGTTTTTGATCACAATATCTGACCCGCCTTCAATCCGGATAGCAGGCATCCCGTCTGTAAGCCCATGACGAACATTGTCATAGGTGGTAAACCCGAAGGTTAGTCCACTGATCTCTATGTGGTCTTTGGTATTCATGGTAATGATATTGGATCTTGATGCAACTTCAATGCTGGTTGTATTCGGATCTTTATCATCTTCTAGCCGTAAAAATAATATTCCGGAAACCCGGTCATAATAATATTCCCCTGGTGCATCTAGCATAAAAGGTGTATTTTCTACATAGTATTTGCAGTCTTTCCCTCCAAAGTTGGTATTGGATACTGTAATCGTTCTGGTAGCAGGATTATAATCCGTTATTTTTTGTTTCCAAAGGGTACACATCACTATTTTATCTTCAATAGCCCAAACATCGCCTCCTTTGTAAAAATCCACCTCGCTCTGAGTCAGGTTTCGTGTATCAGTCAGGTTTAAACCTCCCGTTGCAGTTCCTTTATTGGTGAACGACCACCAGGTTTTCATGGGTTCTTCCGGTGTGTTTACAAAGTTGGGTGACCTTGCCACGTACACTCTTTTTATTACGCTGTCTGAAACTTCACAAACCATTTTTGTGTAATTCTCCAGCTTAGGAATTTTTTGATACCATACCATGGTTGGATTGGGAATATTGGGGGCAATCTCTTCATCGGCTTTTTTCCAGCCTCCTTCAATGCTGGCTGATGCGTAAATAGCTGCTTCCCCTGTTCCCCAGTCAGGGTCAGACGTCAAACGTACCGGGTTTCCAGGCATTCCAGATTCTTTCGCAACTAAACGTCCCCGGTATATTACTCCGCGTTTAAAAATATAGGTGTGTATACCTGTGCTATTCCTCGGCTTACCCATAGCCAGATGATCCCAGGGGTGCCGCTTCCATGCAGTGGCAGGTGTTAATCCGTCGTTGAAGTCATCGCCATTATCAAAATCAATGTACCTGACAGAATTCCCTGTTTCGAGCTGAAATTCGCGGGGTGCCCACTCCAAATCACCACTTGGTAAAACTTTTGCATGTTGAGTTTCCCAAGAATATCGCTCTGTTTGCGCCTGAACAACAAGGGATGCCAACAAAATAATAGCTGTAAAAATTTTCTTCATATTGATTTTTCTCCCGGGTTAACTTATGTTTATAATTATTCTGTTTTATTCCAATTCCAGCTTAACCCCTGAATCAGAACTGGATACTTCTTTGAAACCTTACGATAGCTCAATGCAAAAAAACAAATGTAAAATTTAAATCTTAAAATGAGAAGATTGATCTGAAATTTTCCTGGCAAAATCGATTTTTTATTTGCATGATGCTTACAACCAGAGGATATTGTCAGGGTACCTCCGTATTGCGCTGCCAGAAATTTTGTGTGAGTTATGAATTACAGTAGGTTCTTATATCGTTTAATGCTTTCAGCAGACCTAATTCAGCTGCTTTTTTTAAATCTTCGCAACCCTGATCGTTCTGGCCTAATCCAATATGGGCTAAACCTCTCAGGTAGTAGGCATCTGCAAATTTGGGTTTGGAAACAATCATTTTGTTGATATCATCAATTACACCGGAATAGTCCTCTAACATGAACCTGGCCAGGCTTCTGTTATAATAAGCATCAAGATATTCAGGATTGATATCCAGGGCTCTGTCAAAGTCTTCAACTGCCCGTTTATAATCCTTAATATTGTATTTACAAATTCCTCTGTTGTTATAAGCATTGTAATGGTATGAGTTGAACCGGATGGTTCTGTCAAAATCCTCAATTGCACCATAAAAATCTTTCAACGTGAGCTTCTCACAACCCCGGTCATAATACTCCCTGTCCGTTTGGGCTTCACTGTTCAGAAAGTAAAACAGTGTAAAAATCAGGAATAACCAGTTTAATCCTTTCATAAAATATTCTCTTTTTGCTTTTAAAATGTGTCCTTTAAAAATCTCCTAAAGATAAATGATTCCAATTATTTTAAGATAACTGTCCGTATAAAATTTTTTGGATACTCACTCCGGGACTGAATTTTGGGAATTGGATTTTAAACTGCTGTTGCTGTATCTTTTTTAAACTGATGTAAATCTATTGTTACCTGGGTTTTGCCAGGTGGTTAAATTTTGGTTAAAGCCATTTCCAGGCTATTCTTTATTCAAATCTTTTGTAATTTAGCTAGCCAAATATATGCCTGTCTGGAAATGTTGAACTGGTCAGGTTATGTTTTACCTAAGTTAAGCGATTTGATCCGGCTAAAATTGGGGTTCAGGTATTACCCCAACTTATGCATTGTAAGTATTACTTCACGGGTGACGCGAACCTTATACAATTTGTTAGTCGTGTGAGGGAATCGTTCAATTTGGGTTTTAGTGAATTCAAACGGATTAAGAATTTTTAAGCAAAATGTTATGAAGAAATTGGATACAGCTCTCATGCACCCTCGCGATCAGATCACCATGATCATTGATAAGATTTATCGTAGCGGGCTAACAACTACTTCTGGTGGAAATGTTTCCATTATAGATGAAAGTGGAGATATCTGGGTAACACCATCTGCTATTGATAAAGGCTCATTGCGGGCATCCGACATTGTTGTGGTAAGAAAAAACGGAGAGATTGAGGGTAGGCATAAACCTTCGTCAGAATATCCTTTTCATAAGGCAATTTATGAGAGTCGCCCGGATATTACCGCCATCGTTCATGCTCATCCCCCGGCATTGGTGTCTTTTAGTATTGTACGTCAGATTCCTGATACCAATATCATTCCTCAGGCTAAGTATATTTGTGGTGACATCGGTTATGCCCGTTACGAATTACCAGGCAGTAATGAACTGGGCGAAGTTATTGCCCGTGAGTTCGATAAAGGCTTCAATGCAGTGGTCATGGAAAACCATGGTACCGTTGTAGGTGGGGGAAATTTGAGGGATGCATTCCAACGATTCGAAACCCTGGAGTTTTGTGCCCGGACAATTATTTATGGAAATACTATCGGAACGCCTCACTACCTCACAGATGAACAAATTGAAGAGTTTGAAAATCAGATTCCCAGGTTATTGCCCGAAATGGATGAAGTAGAACACCCATCTGATGAAAGAGCTATCCGGGAAGAGATCAGGCGAATCGTTCACCGTGCCTGTAACCAGGGATTGATGATCAGTTCTTACGGAACCGTTTCAGTCCGTTGGTGCGGAAATGATTTTTTAATTACTCCTACAAATATCGCCCGTTGGAATATTCAAAATGAAGATATTGTCCAGATCAGATCAGGAAAACGGGAACCTGGGAAACTTCCAAGCAGAGCCACCTGGCTTCATCAGGAAATATACAAACGTAATCCTGGTATAAACTCTGTTATACTGACACAAACCCCTTATCTGATGGCGTACAGCGTTACCCATGAGAAACTTGATGTGCGCACCATTCCCGAAAGCTGGATTTTTCTGCAGGATGTGCCCAATGTTCCATTTGGATCCCATTTCGCCGGAGAGGAAACTATCCTGAAAATGATTTCCAAAGATATGCCGGCTGTGATCATTAATAACGATTCAGTACTGGTTACCGGAGATAAATTGCTGGGAACATTCGACCGGCTCGAAGTGGCAGAATTCAGTGCTAAATCTCTTACTATGGGGAACTCACTCGGAAAATTGGTGCCTATAAACGATGATCAGGTGGATGCATTACGAAAAAAATTTCTTGCCTGAGTTTTATCTGAAGGATTTCTGTTTTCCAAAATTTGAACTTTCGCAAGCCGGTCATTCCTTGAAGAACCAATCCATGCGCAGAAAAGATTCATGATTGGAAAATTTCGAGGAGTTTTAACCTCAATTTTTTTCAATCTGTTATCTTCTATTCATTGTTTTGTGCTAAATTGGAACGCATTTAAAAGTTCCTGTAAGCATGTTTAAACCACTCGTTTTTTTCTGTTTTTTCCTTGTCGTATTTCATTTCTCCAGAGCCGAAAATGAAAATTCGACCGCCGAAAAGAATATGGTTCTTTTTGAGAAAGTTTACCTTCATATCGACAGGGAGTTATACTCCCCGGGTGATATCATTTGGTTTAAATCGTATCTGGTCAGTGGAATAAATCATCAGCTGATTCCGGGTTACAAGAACATCTATGTGCAACTTATCGCTTCCAATGGCTCGGTTGCAGACCAGAAGCTTCTTTTGTCAGATTATGGAACAGCCAGGGGTGATTTTTTAATTCCCTCCTCCCTCCCTGATGGGGAATATTTGATCAGAGCATATACCCGATACCTGGAAAATTTTGGGGAAGAGAGTTTTTTTTACAAAAAAATTATGGTGTCACGTGCAAAAAGCTCTGTGGAATTGCAAAATTTCAATACCAAAGATGACTCTTCAGCTATTGACATTTCCTTTCTGCCTGAGGGGGGTACCCTTGTGCTGAATACCGTGAACCATATAGCGTTTAAAGCTGTCGACAAAAAAGGTAAAGGAATTCAGGTTAAAGGAAAAGTTGTGGATGATTCAGGAAATGAAGTCGTTCCTTTTCAATCCCGCTACAAGGGGATGGGAAAATTTGTTATGATGCCACAGGAAGGGAAAAATTATTTTGTCGTTGTCGACGATCATCCTAAATTCAATTTCAGTTTTGAACCGGGAAAGCCTGACGGAATCAGCATGAACTATAAACCTGATGGGAATTATTTGATCGTTACACTAAGCCGGAATATTAAAAGCAATTTTATTCAGGAGTTTAAGCTGGTTGCTACTCATAAAGGTATTGAACTGTTTCGGTCAACTATTGCTATGCAGGATTTTCAACATGCATTTCGATTGTTTAAAGGATTGTTCCCTCTTGGGATTTCAAAAATTACTTTATATGACTCCCATGACCGCATCGTTGCCGAACGGCTGGTTTTTATCAGAAATGCGGATGACCAAAAAATCCGGGTCAGCCTGGCTAAAAAGGAGTATCAGACAAGAGAAAATGTACATGTTCAGCTTTCTTCCCTGTTGCCACAAAATGACACTGTCCTGTCAACTGTCTCGGTTTCCGTGGTTCATGAGGATTATTTTAGTTCATCAGGAAACAATCAAACCATTGAAAGTTTTCTGTTACTTGACTCAGACCTGAAGGGTTCTGTTGAATCTCCAGCTTCCTTTTTTGTTGATGATGCTGACATTTCTTCGGAAGAAAAGCTCGATCTCGTGATGCTGGTTAATGGCTGGAGATGTTATTACTGGAATGATCTGGAGAAGTATGCCAGTATGGAATTGCCGGGATGGGCAGATATCGGATTGACCTTAAGTGGGACTGTTACCCGGCTATGGGGGGGTAAACCGGTCGATGGAGGGAAAGTGGTGTTGGGCCCTTTTTCCCGGAATTTTTTGTTTGAAGAAACAGTGACGAATGATAGTGGAAGCTATATTTTCGACAAACTGTACTTGAAAGATTCAGCCCTGGTGATGATCAACGCGGAAACAAAAACCGGACGAAAGGGCACAGAAATTACGATGAACCAGGACTTAAGCTTCCTGCCGGGAATCTCTCCTGAACAATTTCAAAATTTTCATCCTGAAATGGATGTTCCCATGATGTTTTATCGTGACATCTATTACAGAAAAATTGCTGAAGAAAAATATCAGGCCGAGTCGGGTTCAATTTTATTAGGAGAAATTACTATTGAAGGAGAACGGCAGAAATCGGACGGACATTTCCGCTTGTACAGCGAGGCTGATCATTCCTTTACTATTACTGATGACGACTGGACCTATTCGAGTGTTCTGGATTACCTGGAAGGCAGAGCTCCGGGAGTGATCGTGAATGGAGAGGAGGTCAGGATCAGAACATCAAGCAGAAATCCTTTGTTGCTGATTGACGGTCTGACCAGCGACTGGGACAGGATAAAGGACGTCTCTATGGGCGATATTGATAAAATTGAAATTCTTAAATCAGGATTTGCCTCAGCTGTTTATGGATCGGGAGGTGGTGATGGGGTGATCGCTATCTATACCCGGATGGGTAAGGGCGAATGGGAGTGGGAGTCAGCAAATGACCGGTATGTCCGTGGTCGTATTACCCCCCGGGTGAAGGGCTTCGAACAACACCGGGAATTTTATTCTCCGAAATATACACTGGAAAACCTGAATGATCCCAGACCGGATTCCCGACCCACCTTATACTGGAACCCTGAAGTTAAATTTACTGAAAACGAAGCTGGATTCGACTTTTTTACTGCCGACAAACTGGCCAGGTATAACATCATTGTGGAAGGAATCAGTAAAAATGGAAAAATACTTCTCGGAACCAGCCTCCTGACTGTTACCATACCCAGGTAATCAGGCTATATGCGGGAGGCTAACCTTTCATCCGCTGAATATGTCGGCTTTAGATTCCTGAAAAAGAAAAATGTCTCCCCTCCCAACCGCTCTGTATGTTCATAAATACCCGGTTTGCAGGATTTGTGCGCTCCTTATTTTGAGCGGAAATCGAACCAGAGTTTAATGGGATAAGACTCATCTCCACGATAACCCGCATATAGTCCTTTGCTGCTTTTCGGTCCAAGAGCCTCTGGTTGTTTAAACTTCGTTCCGATAGCAGGAATTTCATAGAGAAATGAGATATCACCTTCCGGAAACGGGGGATGGGTCCCGCCGGAAACGTGTTTTGGTTTTTCTGGTTTAAACAGCTGAAAGTAGAGATTGGGTGTTTCCGAAATGATGGTGAAATCTGTTTCTAAGGTTTCCAGTATGGCCCAATACAGATTGCCATGATACCCTTTAAATTCCGGATAAATCAGGTCATTGAAACTTTCTCCGGTAATCGTATTGTTGTAGGTTTTTTCCCACACATCAACCTGGCTGCCTTTTAACCTGTTTTTCCATACCCGGTAGGGGCCGCGGCCCATCCATTTTACTCCTGTACATTTTTCTTCGGGGTAGGTAAATGAAATTCCAATAAAACTGATGTTATGGAACGATTTGTTCAGGGGTCCGGCTTCAAGTAACAGAAGACCGCTTCTGCAGAGTTTCCAAGTCATTTTCCCGGGGTAATTATTGGTCGTTATTTCCAAAATGAAATTTCCTTCTGCATTCATTTCCCAACGGGTTCCGGTTACCTGTGATTCAGTACCTGTAGCCACCGGCCCGCCGTTTAATGAAACAATCCCTTTCTGATTTTTTACCGAAACCAGTGTGCCATCTGTTTTTGAAAATGATAGTTCCAGTTCGCCGACGGAAGCGATCCATGAATTATCATTTTCCACGACATCAATCTTTTCTTTATTGCCTGCTATATTTTTGGTCAGTTCTTCAGCTTTTTCCCAGGGTTGGAGCACAGGCCAACTCCAGGTAAACAACTCTTTTCCCTGGTGATCAATAGCTGTAAACCGGAACAGGTCAGCATTTTGCAGTGCATTCAGGCAGTCTGTATTTACCAGGACAGTTTCACCTGGCTGTGCATCAGGGCTTTCCAATGTGCCAGTCCCGGTAATTAATTTTTCCTGTTGATCAAAGGAGGTTTTTACAGTTTGCCATTTAAATGAACAATCGTTTAGGTTTGTATAGATGAATTTATTTTCCAGGTATAGTTTTCCGTTCCATTGCCGGTTAATGGTTACAGGTTTTATTTGTACAGGAGACCAGATCTCTTTGATTGCATAAAAGCTGCCTTCCTTTTCCCGGTGTGGCCCCAGAATTCCATCTGGAGCATGGTTCCCGTCGCCATCGTAAACGGTGCCTTCCTTGTCGGTCCTCAGAATTGCCTCGTCGGCCAGCACCCATAAGAAACCCCCGGCATGTAACGGGGACGACTGGTAGCTTTTCCAGTATTCATCCAGTCCGGCGCCATGCCCTCCATCGTAGAGTCCGTGCAAAAGCTCAGTTGCCATAAACGGATCATTCCCATATGTATATCTTCCAATGGCATAATCATATTGTGGATAGTGCCGGGTGTCCATGCCGTTTCGAAGAAGCCACGGATAGAACACCGGCCTTTGCTGGATATCCAGTTTGAAAGCCGGCTCATTCGAAAAATCCCAACCTCCTTCGTTTCCATGATTCCAGGCAACTACACACGGATGATTCTCATCTTTCAGGATGGTTTCCTGAATGAGCTTAGGACCAACAGTGGTGTCATAACCGTCCTGCCAGCCGGTAACTTCATTTAAAACAAATAGTCCCAATGAATCACAGAGTTCCAGGAAACGTTTGTCTGGTACATAGTGTGAGCAACGCACAGCATTCATGTTCATTTCCTTGATCAGCCGGATGTCGGTCAAAAGATGATCCTCGCTGAGGCAACGTCCGGTTTCGGGCCAGAAAGAATGCCGGTTTACCCCTTTAAAAACTACTTTCTCTCCATTTACATAAAAACCATCGTGCTTCCTTAATTCTACCGTGCGGAAACCGATCCTTTCTGAAATTTCATGTACCAGCAGATCACCTGTTTTCAACCTGATTTTCAGATCATAAAGTTTAGGCCATTCAGGATTCCAGCTTTTGATGTTTTCAAATGTTCCGGTCAACCATTTTTCTGTAGTCCCTTTTAATATTGAGGTTTCAATTGTTTTTCCTGTTTTGTTTCCGTTCAGTTCAAAAAGTTCGGCAGTAAGCGTGTAATCTGTTTTTGAATCATTCAGTACAATCAGGCTTGTAAATGAACCATCGGCCTGAGCATCAATGGCAACCCGGCTAATATGCGTTGCTGGAAGAACCTCCAGGAAAACCGGGCGGAAAATGCCTCCGAAAATCCAGAAATCAGCCTGACGTTCAGCGCGGTTGACCGATTCATTCGACGAGTGCTTTGCAACATCTACCTCCAATAGATTGGTTTGACCATATTTTAACAGATTACTGATATCGTACCGAAAGCGGTAAAACGCACCCTGATGCATCTCACCTGCCGGTTTCCCATTGATTTTTACATGAGTGTCGGTCATAGAACCATCAAAAACAATGTGGATAACCTTGTTTTTCCACTCCCGGGGAACATCAAATTTGTGCCGGTACAATCCATGTTCCTTTCCCAGTTTAATTTTCTCATTGCGCCAATCGTGACCGTAATTATATGTTCCGAAACCCTGGAGTTCCCAATTCGAAGGCACCGGGATGGTTGTCCACCTGCCACTGTTACGTCCTTCAGTGCAAAAAAAATCCCAATCAACAGCGTTTGCTGCATCGGTTCCGGAAAGGAATACGACTTCCGTTTTTTGAGAAAAGAGAAAATTTGAAGTGCAGAATGTAAGTACAATTAATACAAGTAATTTTATCTTCATCATGGTATTTTGTTTATTTCTTTCAAGGTTTTACTCATAATTTTTAAGAGAATGGATTCGGCATTTATACTTTTATTCCTTCTCTTCAAAACAGACAATATTAAAATTATTTCTCCAATTGTCTGTCGTTTTCTCTCACTTTTTAGTTATATTCTTGTTTTAAATCAAATACAGCGTCTTCAAAATCATCTGTTTCCGGAAGCAAAATAGAATAAATGGATAGATTTAAAACAGTCTCTTAAATTGTCAGCAGAAAATTCCAAAACATGACCGGCTTTTGTTTCATCTTTTGAAATGAAATGGAGGTGGAATCCCGGCACGTATACTTTGTCAGGGTATTCAGGAATCCAAAATCCGACCAGGGTTCCCGGAATATTTTCCCGGGTAAAAACCTGTCGGTCAACAAGAGCCTGACTGAGGGGATTTGAATATGGTTTTTCCTGTTTATTTGCACTGCCGCATTTTAAGTAGCTATGGGTTCCTTCTAACCGGAATGCGTAATCCCGGTTGGGGGGTGGAAAGGCTTTTTTCGATGAAAGTTTCATCTCATTAAAATTAATCGTTTTTTAAGGTATTTACCTCATTCTATCGTTTATTTTAAAGGTATTTACCTCATTATTAGTGTTTATTTAAGCGGTATTCGATAGAATGCTTACGCATTTCGAAAGAATTCGCAAGATCATTTCGATGGAACCCCCATAATTTTGATCCTACTTGTTTGTGTCATGAATCGTCATGGTCGTTTCATCTGGTGATAATCAATGACCTTTAATTTTCAGCAGGGTGTCCGGCTTAAAGCAGGTGATCACGGCAAAAGGCACCAGCTCTGAATCAGATGTTTCATTTTATCATTTTTTAGTAGTTCTTACTTCCCCACCAGTTATTTCCCGGATCGAAGTCTTTTGAAAGAAAATTGAGTCGTTGTTTTTCCAATCGGGGCATCTGTTCTGTCCTCACCTGTTCCAGACGTTTTTTTTCGGCTTCTTCGTTGTATTCCGGATCTTTTTCGGGGAAGCGGGCTCCCGTTTCAGTGAGAAAGTCGAATAGTTGTTTACTTAACTGTTTGGCTACTTCGGGGTTTTTCTTTGAAACATCTGTGGTTTCTTCCGGATCATTTTTCAGGTTATAGAGTTCCTCGTGGTTGTCTTCATAGTAATGAATCAGTTTCCAGTTGCCCAGTCGTATGATCCCGGAGGGTTCTCCTCCCTGATTTCCGTAATGCGGGTAGTGCCAGATGAGTGGTCTTTGAGCAATTGTTTTTCCTTTGAGAACGGGCACCAGGCTTACTCCATCCATGTGTTCTTCCGGTTTTAATTTTTGTCCGGTAAGCTCAAGCAGGGTAGGATAGAAGTCGGTACCTGTAACAGGGACATCTGTTTTTTCTCCGGCAAGAGTAAGCCACGGTACTTTAATAAAATAAGGTTCGCGAATACCTCCTTCGAACTGGTATCCTTTTCCGGCGCGCAGCGGTTTGTTCGAGGTTGAAAAAGCGTCTCCAGCAGCCACCCCGCCGTTGTCGGAGGTAAAAATAACGATGGTGTTATCTGCCAGGCCCAGTTCATCGAGTGTATTCAAAACTATACCCACAGCATCGTCCATGGTTTCAACAAGCCCTGCATACACCGGGTTATCCTGTACTATACGGATAGGCAGAAAGTGCCCCATTTCAAAACCTTTTTCTGCAATGCCTGATTTTTCAGTTTTCTCTCTGTACTTGGCCCATTTTTCCTGTGTGGTTTGAATGGGGGAATGAACAGCATAGAATGAAAGGAAAGCGAAGAAAGAGGTATCTTTGTGTGCCCGAATAAAGCTGGCTGTTTCCTGTGCCAGCCTCATGGTGAGACTTTCGCCATCAGTTCCGTTTTCCAGGTTTGGATTATTCCAGGGGGCGTAATAACCACCCATGGGACTGCCTTTATCCCACCCCCCCCTGTTGATGTCAAAACCATGGTTTTCGGGCCAGGAACCTACGCTGCCAAGGTGCCACTTGCCGGCAAAAAACGTTTTATAACCGGCCTCTTTCATTGCCTCCGGTAAAACGGTGTATTCCAGTGGCAAATTTTGTTGATACGAGGCAGGTAAGAGCTTTGTATAGCGGTTCATTGTTCTCCACTCCTCACCCGAGCGGGCTCCTATGTAATCGGTTATTCCGTGTCGTGCCGGAACCCTGCCCGACATGATGCTGGCTCGCGAAGGACTGCATACCTGACAGTTAGCATATCCTTGGGTGAAAACCATTCCCTCTGCTGCAATCCTGTCAATGTGAGGCGTTTCGTAATAGGTACTGCCCGTGCAGCTTAAATCATAATACCCCAAATCATCGGCAAGAATGAACAAAACATTGGGCTTTACCTGGTCATCTCTCTCTTTTGGCTGACAACCAACCAACAGCATTATAAAAATGAAAAAAAAGATACTGCGTATGATTCTTAGTTCCATCTATGATTTTTTTCAAAGATATATCATTTTAATACTAATTTTGTTTGTATTAAATGAATTTAAAATTAATTTTACAGCGAAAATACAAAATAGAAATTTTTATCAGATGAATATTTTGTCTTTATTACATGGTAATTGGTGGTGGCGTAACTTTTTAAAAGCTGCGTAAACTTATTGCTATTATAAAGACCGAGAAAGGGATTTGTTGTTTACGCAGCAAATCCCTTTTTTTTATTGGAACATTAACTTTAAAGATTTTAATTATGACCAGACAAAAGAAAATTTTTCTTGAAGAGTCGGAAATGCCCAAGCAATGGTATAACCTGGCACCAGATTTAAGTATCCCCTTGAATCCTCCCCTTGGACCCAATGGCAAGCCGCTTACCCCGGAAATGTTAGCTCCTGTTTTTCCAATGAACCTGATTGAGCAGGAAGTAAGCCAGGAGCGTTGGATAGATATTCCGGAAGAAATTCGTGACGTTTTGGTTCAGTGGCGTCCCAGTCCTTTGGTACGTGCTTATGAGCTGGAAGCAGCATTGGGTACTCCGGCAAAAATTTTCTACAAAAATGAAAGTGTTTCTCCTGCCGGTAGTCATAAACCCAATACAGCCATTGCCCAGGCATGGTACAACAAAAAGTTTGGAATCAAAAAACTGACTACCGAAACTGGTGCCGGACAATGGGGAAGTGCTCTGGCTTTTGCTTGTGCACAGCTGGGAGGGATCGAATGTAAAGTGTACATGGTACGTGTAAGCTTCGAACAGAAACCTTTCAGGAAAATGATGATGAATACCTATGGAGCAACCTGCGTCTCCAGTCCAAGTACCGAAACCCAGGCTGGCCGTAATATCCTTGAGAAATATCCGGATACTCCCGGAAGTTTGGGAATTGCTATCTCTGAAGCTATTGAAGAAGCAGTAAATGACCCCAGGGGAGAAACAAGATATTCTCTGGGATCGGTTCTTAATCATGTGATGCTTCATCAATCTATCATAGGTCTGGAAGCCAAAAAACAGCTGCATAAAGCAGGTATTCAAAATCCGGATGTCGTCATTGGATGTTGTGGAGGAGGCAGTAACTTTGCCGGAATATCATTTCCTTTTATGTATGAAAAAATTCATGGGGCTGACATACAAATCATAGGGGTAGAACCTTATAGCTGCCCAACCCTTACAAAAGCTCCATTTATTTACGATCATGGGGATGTGGCAAAAATGACTCCGCTTCTGCCTATGTATAGCCTGGGACATTCATTCGTTCCCGCACCTATTCATGCAGGTGGATTGCGATACCATGGCATGGCTCCTCTTGTGAGCGCTGCTTTAAGAGAAGGATTGATGGAGGCACAGGCTGTTCACCAGAGTGAATGTTTTGAAGCAGGCCTGCTGTTTGCCAAAACCGAGGGAATCATTCCTGCCCCGGAAACAACTCATGCTATCGCTTCTGCTATTCGTGAAGCTAAAAAAGCAACTGAGGAAGGAAAAGAAAAAGTGATTCTGTTTAATTTTACAGGACATGGTCTGCTGGACCTGATAGGATATGAGAAATATTTGAACGGGCAATTGACAGATTATGAATATCCTGATTCGGAAATTGCAAAAAATTTGAAAGAACTGGAGGGATATCCACTTCCAAAATAGGATCTTTCCTGTGAAGAGAAGAGGAATGAACCACAAAGACGCAGAGACACAAAGAATTTTCCATAGTGTCTTGGCGTCTTTGTGTGATTATAATCCTTCTCCGCATCTTTAAGGATATAGTTTAAAAAAACGCAAGAACCAACTCCTTCGGAACTTCGAAAAGTAGCTCTTCGAGTTTATCGCGGATTTCGTCATAGGAATGTCTTCCTCCGGTCAGGGCATGACTTATTAATTCTGCCTGATGCTGCGGGAAATAATCACCCGTTATTGTTACTGCCTTGATCTGTCCTTTATTCACCTCCAGTCCGATTCCTAACAAGGGTATTCCCAAATGCTGTTCATTCCGGAAAGAATACCTGGGTGAGTAACCGAAAATCCACTCCCAGGTATGGAATTTTTCTTCAGCTTGTTGCCTGATGTTGTGCAGATCGGCTTCACTCAACTCATAAAACGAATTTTCGTTATTTTTCAGCTGGCATGCGATTAAGTACTCCTTGAATTCATCTATAGTCTGAATTTCATTCTGAAACGGCCGGATGTTCACCACCTCACTTCGATTCGATTGTACAGCTTTCCCCTGATACTTCCCAGGTGCCACCTGAATAGCTTTTCCCAGTGCCTCCAAATCGGAGTTAAAAAGTAACGTTCCATGGTGCAAAACTCGGTTTTTGAAAACATGCTCGGCATTACCTGAAATTTTTTTGTCTCCCACCAGCAAATCGTTCCTGTCGGAAACAACAACAGGAATGTTCAAATTTTTCAACGCGTCTACAATGGGCCGGGTGAACAGTTTGAAGTTGATCTCTGCAGGACTGCTTACGTTTTTGATATAGGCAAAATTTACATTCCCCTCGTCGTGAAAAACAGTACCTCCTCCTGAAATACGCCGGGCTACCCTGACGTTGTTCTCGTGTACATAAGGATAGTTGATTTCAGCCAGTGCATTTTGATGCTTTCCTACTACAACAGTATTGCCGGATTGCCAGAGCATGAAGATGTCGTCGGAAAATTTTTTTAAGAGATACTCCTCAGCAGCCAGACAGAAGTAAGGATCGTTATTTTTTAAATGTAAGCACAGCATAGGTCATTTTTTGTAATCATTTGGATGCATCCATGTTGGATTTGCCCTAAGCAGTAAAAATAGTCTTTTTTGAGTGTATGGATCAGAACCATTTGGGATATTTTTTCTCTAAGGGTTGCGAAACATAGTGATCTTGAGTTGGTAAAGTAGCAAGAGGGGAGTTAAAATTCAATAATAATCCCGAGGGTTGGCAGTACGGTTCCGGAGGTGTTCTTTACTCCTTCAAGCTGATATCTTGTTCCGTCCTGAGAAAGAATATATTTACCGTTTTCATCTTGTATACGAATAATATTTTCCTGTTGCTCGGCCTGGAAATTGTAGAGGTTTTGGATGTCGATATAAAATTTTGCAGTGACCCTGTCGAGGTAGTATGATTTATCTACCCGGATATCGAGTTGGTGAAAAGGTTTAAAGCGTTTTGCATTGAGCATTTGGTAATTGAAATAGGGACTTCCGGAAAGGTCCCAGGCTTCCACGAGGGAGCTACGTTCCAAATCGTAAGGAGTGTATGGCAGTCCGCCAACAAACCTCCACCTGCCACCGACACGCCAGTTCTTTCTTAGTTCTGTTGTGGAAGTCATGCTCAGAAGGTGCTTTGAGTCCCAGCCAGTAGGTATGTATTGATCTGAACTGTTCAAAAATTCACTTCTTACGAGCGTGTAGGATAGGTTAAGATTTAAGTTTTTCGTTGTTTGCACACGAGTCTGGAATTCCGCGCCATAAGCCCTGCCTTCCGATTCCGATCGAACTTCTTCATCCCCCAAAACACCAAAATCTGCTCCTTTATTGGATAAGCTGATTCCGTCTTTCACAGAAAACGGATAATTATTATATCCTTTCCAGAAGCCTTCCAAAGTAAAAAGAACCGACTGGCTTGGACGATATTCAAGTCCGCCGATGAGTTGATCTACCGAAATGTATTTCAGATGATTTTTCTTGTTTGCCAGTATTCCGTCTTGCTGAAACCCGAGCGATGTGTATGGAGGCAACTGGTAATATCTTCCCGTGTTGAAATTCAAACTCCAGCGGGTTGTCAGGTTGTAGGTGGCAGAAACCCTGGGTGAAAATTGATCCAGCGGGTTGCTCATACTGCTTGAATAGGTATTGGCATCGGTTCTGATACCCAGCGACAAACTGACACGTTCGTGAAAGATGTTTTTGCTGGCTTGTGCAAACAGTCCCCATTTCATGAGATTTAATGAGGTGTTATAGTCAACAAGAAGGGGTTCTCCTCCATAGAATCGTTTTTGTTGTGTGGAATTGGTGTACGTGACCAGATCGAGGCTTGTACCAAAATTGAGCTTGAATCCGTCCATCCGTGTAGTATTTTCCAGGCGAAGCTTGTTCTCGATCTCTTGTGATCTGTAATCCAGAATTTTATTCTCCTCAGAGCTGTCGTCATTGTCAAGATACTTATAGGAGACATTATTCAGATGACTTCTGCTCAATACTATGGTTTGAAAACTATGTTCCCTGAAATGTTTATAAACAGCACCCAGTGTGTAATTCCACTGTTCATTAACCGGTATCCTGCTTAAAATAAATTGCTGTTGAGCATCCGGATTTTTAATACCCATATTCAGATCAAAAACATCTATTGCACCTAGTCCAATAAAAGTGAGTTCATTTTTTTTGTCGAGCCGGGAACGTACTTTAAACTGCATGTCAGTAAAATTGGGAAGAAAAGGCAGTTCAAGAACAGAAAACAGGAATTGTAGGTACGACTGGCGTACGGATAAAACAAAAGTTGTTTTTTCCCCTGCTGGTCCATCCATTGTTGCAGCAATTTCTGAAGCCCCCAGTGTTCCCTGAAATTTTAGTTTTTCTGCATTCCCATCAACCTGATAGAATTCAAGCACCCCACTTAGCGCATTTCCTCGATTGGCAGGGAAAGCTCCGGAATAGAGATTTACTTCCCGTAAAAAGTCTGCATTTATAATACCTACCGGACCTCCTGAAGCCCCCTGAGTGGCAAAATGGTTGATGAAAGGTACTTCTACACCATCAAGATAAAATCGGCTTTCAGAAGGTCCGCCGCCACGAATGATGATGTCATTCCTGTATGCCGGAGTGGATTGTACCCCCGGAAAGGATTGAATAACTTTGGATATGTCACGGTTGGCTCCCGGACTTTTTTCTATCTCACCAATACCAATACTCCGGAGTGAAACCGGACTTTCTTCCGTCTTCCGAAAAGGAGAAGCCATAACAATTACTTCTTCAAGTTGTTCTCTCTGCTCTTCCAGCTTAATTTCTATATTTTTCCTGCGCGCTGAACTTACTTCAACCTCGGAAGATACAGCCCTTTTGTAACCTACAAATGAAGCTTCTACCCGCACAAATCCGGGCTCCAGACTGGTAAAAACAAAATTCCCGTCAATATCGGTTATGGTTCCCGAGGTAGTACCAGAAATAATCACATTGACAAAAGGAAGCGGCTCATTGCTTAACGCATCCAAAACACGTCCCTGCAAAGAGGCATTCTGTGCAAAAACCAACAAGGGGAAAATAAAGAACAACAGATTGATTTGAATGGTTTTTATGAATCTTTGGTTCATGAAAATTTAATTAATTTAATGTATTTAAGGCTAATAAATATTGTATTCCCGTATAATTTTTGAAGCCTGAAAAATTTTCAGTGATTGTATTCATTCATATTTGTTATATCAACAACATGAAAAAATAAACAAAGCAGGTGAAGTTTTGTTTTTAGAGATTGAATCAATTTTTTGGTGGCGAAGGAGTTCAGATACCCTGAATTTTTTTATCTTATTGAACCTGCTGGATTTTTGGGTATAGAATGGACGCTCCATCATTGAATTCTCAGCTGTTTTTCAGTATATACCTCCATGGTTTACTGATCCATGGTTCACCGGCATAATCGATGCCAATCCGGGGAGTAGTAGTATATTGGATTGGTTTATTTGTGTCTTCTATCCAGATTCGTTGGGAAGTAGCCAGATTTTCCCCATAGAATGTTTTGTTCAGTTTTAATACTTTACCCACCCTGCCGGGGCCTGATATACCTTCTATTCCCCGGATTAACACAGCGGAAGCATCTCCTTCGTGGCCGGTAACCAGATTAAGCAGCCAGTGCATGCCATAGATGAGGTAAACATATACCAATCCACCCTCCCGGAACATTACCTCGGTTCGGGGTGTGAATCCTTTACTTGCATGACAGGCGAGGTCGCCGTTACCACTGTATGCCTCCACCTCGGTAATGATCCAGGACTGAAGTTCACTTTTGTCAAATTTTCTGACCAGTGTTTTGCCTATTAATTCCGGGGATACTTCCAACACATGGCGACGGAAGAATTCTTCAGGTAAGCGGGAATGCATCAGGTTGTTTCCTTTTTCTGCTGTTTTCTGTTTCTCATTTGTGCAAATGCATATCCTGCAATAGCCAGGATCAACAGGATTGAACTGGCAAATGAAATTTTGTTGCCGGTATAGTAAGAATCGGGTTCGAATTTGAATTCAATGGTATGATTCCCTGCCGGGATGATCATTGCCCGGAGTACATAATTTACACGAAAATGGGAACTGAGCTTACCGTCGATATATGCATTCCATCCATTTTCGTAGAATATGTCGGAAAACACGGTAAACTGATCCCCCGCAGCGCTGAAGTCATATTTTAAGGTATTGGGATGATAATCTGTCAACAAAATTTTACCGTTTTGATCTTTCCGGAAGGTTTTTCCCTTGAAACATTCTTCAAATCGTTGATCAACAACAGCAATTTCTGCCGGATCAAATCGATTCATAGCCTGAATTTCTTCATCGGCATTGGTTACGATTTTATATTCTGGTACAAACCATGCATTTCCCAGTGGATGAGGATTCCGGATAGGTGCCTGATTGGTATCGAAAATCAGGTAACGTGTGTTCAGCATATTGACTACGGGAAGTTGGCTGAAAACAGAGTCGGTAGGTGATCCTGCCTGTAATCCGGCAACCATGCGCTGCATTTCAGGCTGAAGATGATGATCGATAAGTTCCTGATAACGACGTAATTTAGCAGCGTGGTATCCTCCTACATTTTTGTGGTAATACGATGTTCGGGCATCCTGAAACGGGTTTTGTAACGGCAGAACGCGGTAGTATAAGTCCTTATCTGCCAGTATGGCCTGGTCGGCCGGTGTTATCGGGAACGGGTTTTCTGTTTGTCTTTTGGATATAAAGTGTTCGTTGTTGAGGTAACGTTTGTCAACCGTCCATAAATCAATGATTATGAAAAGGCCGATGGCTGCAATCAGGGGTGTTGTTTTCAATTTTTTGATGTGCCACAGATATAACGTACCGGCAGCCAGTGCAATAAACAGAAACGAACGGAAGGCATCGGCCCGGAACAAGGATTTACGATCGGTAACTACGCTGTCTATGAGCCAGTCGGGGTAACGCATGGCATCGAAAGCATTGGTAAAACTACCCGATATGCCCGGGACAATCGCAAACAACAGGGATATACCACCAGTAATAATAACCGACCATTTAAAACCTTTCATCCAGGTCTTTCTGTCGATCTTCCCGTTTAATATATCGTTGAGCGCAAGAACTCCA
This sequence comes from Mariniphaga sp., assembly GCA_028702595.1. Taxonomy (GTDB): domain Bacteria; phylum Bacteroidota; class Bacteroidia; order Bacteroidales; family Prolixibacteraceae; genus Mariniphaga. The sequence goes on from JAQVON010000003.1 coordinate 93,717, forward strand.
AGCAAGGGGATAGTAAATTCAGCGATGACCAGTGTCATACTGGGGGCTCTGAATTTGTTGTACAACGGAAGGTAATCGAGCAGAAAGCTGGTAAGCCACATGATGTTCCCTCCCCAGGAAAGCACGATGGAAATAATGGTGGAAGAAACCAGCCACCACTTCATTCTGCCTTTCACAACAAATAAGCCGAGAACGAACAAAAGCATGACTACAGCACCAATGTAAACTGGTCCCGAAGTTCCAGGCTGGTCGCCATGATACATGCTTACTGCCTGGATGGTTTGCCGCGGATTTGGAACCCCCCGGCTCTGCAACGTGCGGTAGCTTTCTGAGTCAATCCCGGGATGGATCTGACTTCCTCCTCCTTTGAAGTTGGGAATGAGTAATGTAAGTGTTTCATCGATGCCGTAGCTCCATTGCACCACATAATCTTTGTCGAGACCGTTGGTTTTGTTTTCGTTGTTTGATGTCAGTTCCGACGGTCCGCGAATCGTATCTTTTGCATACTCCCAGGAGGTGTAAAGCCTGGAGAAGTTCATGCCAACCGCTAAAATTGCCCCGGCCAGCAAAAACAGAAAAGATTTGAAGAATGCAGGCAGCATTTTTTCGCGAATGGCAAAAATTAGTTCCACAAGACCAAGTATGGCTATCACCAAAAAACCATAGTAGGTAATTTGCAGGTGCCCCGAGAGCAACTCTATTGAAAAGGCTGCTGCAAACAGCAGCGTGCCGGCAATTGGTTTTCCCCTGAATGCAAGTAAGATGCCAGCAAAAACAGGAGCCAGCCAGGCAATGGCATTGGCTTTCGACATGTGTCCGGCACCAAGGATTATCAGAAAATAGGAGGAAAAGGCAAAAGCAACAGCACCGGCAACACTCAGCCAGCGGTTTACCTTCAAACTTATAAGTAACAGGTAAAATCCAATGAGGTATAGAATGAGAAAGGATGCAGTTGAGAATATTTTCCGAACAGGACTGGTTATGAAACGACCCAGATTGCCCGGATATATTACTGAAATCATGTACCCGGGCATACCGCTAAACATGCTGTTGGTCCAAACCGCTTCTTCTCCGGTCTTTTCCCTGTAATCTACCAACTCTTTCGACATGCCTTTATGATGCTCAATATCATCCATCCTGAGCTGTTTGCCTTCCAGAAGAGGAGACATATATACATACGACAACACAATAAAGAACAGGATTATTCCCAGGTTGGGTAAAATATTGCGGAAGCCGGTTATCTTTGTCATGATATTTTTTTCAAATAGTTTTATGATGAGCAAAAATAGGGATTAAAAAATTTTCTGGCAGCATAAATGGGAATAATCATCAAACAAAGTATCAAGGGAAGTATCTGGTCGTACCTGGGAGTAGGAATTGGTTTTATTACTACTGCATACCTCTACCCCAATTTTTTAACTACCGATACGGTTGGATTATTAGGATTGTTGTTGTCCTGGTCGCTCATTTTTGCACAGTTTTCATCGCTGGGATTTCATGGAATAACGGCCAGGTTATTTCCTTATTTTCGTAATAAGAGCCAGGGACATAATGGTTTTCTTTTTATAGCCCTGATTGTCATACTCACGGGATTTATACTGTTTTTGATATTTTTCTGGTTTTTTAAACCTTACCTGGTGGAAAGCAACCTGGAAAAATCGAAAATGTTTGCTGATTATATCGACCTCTTGTTGCCCCTGACCTTTTTTACCTTAATCTATGTTCAGCTCGATGTATACAATAAGGTGCTTTATAATGCGGTCTTCGGTATCTTTTTACAGGAATTTCTTCAACGATTGTTGATAATTGTTATCACTCTGCTTTTTGTTTTTCAGGTTTTAAATCTTCATCAGCTAGTTATTGCTTATGCTGCTGCAGTTTGTGCAAAAGGCGGGTTCCTTATTCTTTTTCTTGCCCTGAAAGGTGAGTTGAGTTTCAGACCCAATCTCCGGTTTATTGACAGAAAGTTGAGAAATGAAATGGTTAGTGTAGGCGTTTTTAGCATTCTGACCGGACTGGGAGGAAGCCTTATTTTCAATATCGATAAAATACTCATCAACCAAATGTTGGGGCTTAGTGCCACGGGTGTTTATAATATTGCATTCTTTTTTGGTGCATTGGTAATTATTCCGTCGCGACCATTATTACGAATTTCAGGAACCCTTATTGCTGAAGCCTTTAAACGGAACGACATGCATTATATCGCTGATCTTTATCACCGAAGCTGTTTAAATCAATTTATTATCGGTGCATTCCTGTTCGGAGGTATTTGGGTGAATATCGATAATATACTGATCATTCTCGGACCCGATTATGCCGAAGCTAAATGGGTTATATTTTTTATTGGCCTTGGGTATCTGGTTGATATGGTTACCGGTGCAAATGCTCAAATTATCGCCTACTCCAGGTATTACCGGGTAGCCCTTTACTTTTTGATTGTTTTGATTTCCCTGGCTGTTGCCGCTATATTCCTTCTGGTTCCCATTTGGGGAATAGTCGGTGGTGCTGTTGCCATTGCCGGTTCCTTTGTTGTTAACAATATCATCCGGTTTTATTTCCTTTATAGAAAATTCAGGTTTCAACCTTTTACAAGTAAGTTTTTATGGGTTCTTTTTGCTCTGATTTGTGCTTTTATTCTGAGTTCATTTATTCCGGAAATGAACCTTCTGGCAAGTCTCATCGTTCGTAGTTCCGCTTTTACGATTTTGTTTGCCTCAATTGTTATCGGATTTAACGTGTCAGATGATGCCGGCCATATGTTACAAAATCTGCTTAACTGGTTGAAAGGTTGATTAGTGCTTTCCCATTTTTGAAAGACTTTCCCTGAGAAACTCCAGAGATTTGTTTTTTTCAGCCAATAGTATGTCCTCAACGTGTTTATAATCTATTTCCGTTTTTAGGACTTTTTCATCAATGTGGTTTAAATCAGAAATTAACCGGGATTGTAACCCGAGCAGTTTTAGCAAATTTTCAATTCGGGTAACCCCTCTGTGAGCATTAGCCAGACAGATAAATTTTTTTTGAAACAGGATGGAAAAGGCAACGCAATGGAAAGAATCGGTTACCACAATCTCTGCGTTTTTGATATTGCTCAACCAGAAATTGACACTTTTAAAAAGAAAGAATCCTTTCTTTGACAACAGTTTTATTCCATGAATGCGAACAAATTTTAACTTGTTTCTTTTGGCTACTTCCCGGAAAATTTTTTCCCTGGTTTTTGAATCGTCCAGTAGCATATAGGCCATTCGGCTACTTTTCTGCTTCAACATCGGTTTCCTGTCAGCCATTTCATGAAAATATGCCGGATTCAATAACAAGGTGGGATCCAGTACTGCAGTTGTTTTGATCCCAAATACAGATTGGCAAATATTTATGCCGGATTTCTCACGGACCGATATGGCATCGAATCTTTGAAGTAACTGTTTAATTTGTTGGGATATATTTTCCTCTCCCTCCCAATTGTCGGTGCCAAAACTGGCTGCATATGCAATTTTTAATTTTTTCTCACCGGCAAAATCCAGGTAGTACCTGCGCATAGACTGTGTATCACTTCTGTATCTCCATACCTGATCGCTTCCAACAATGAAGCCGTCCAACATGTTGTTCAGCTTCTTCAAATCTTCGAAGCTATTTGTTTTGTGAAGTATTCGCGGAATATTTTTCTTCCTGAACTTTCTGAATTCCAATCCGAGCAGGGCAACGATCCATGCTGCCATTTTTTTTCTGATTGTTTGTGGCTCAGGTGTGTAGTTTATGATGTACGACTCATAACCCAGCGATTCAATTAACTTGTATATGGAAAATGCCTGTAAAACAGCTCCATAATTATAGTTTGAATGATGAAAGGTGAGGATACCTATTTTCATGGTCGTTATTTTATTTTAAGCTTGTTTAAAGCAGCTTTTTTGTAGTGATAAAAGGTTGTTGCTCCTTTGAGCAGCTTTAATGAGAAATTCATTTTTTTATCAAAAAGAAGAGCATCCGGGTAATTTTTCCATACATCCAGGCTTTTCCTGCGAATTTTCATTCTCAACAGCTGGACTATTTTGAAATCAAACGATACCTTTTCCCGGACAAACCTTTTGGGAGGTATCAGGCAGTTATTTTTTCCAGCCAGTTTTACCCGGTAAGAAAGCCCGGTATGCCGGTGGTTGAAACTGCCTTTCTGGGAAAATAAAAGACGTTCGATTGTAAGTGGTTCCAGGTTTAACCTTTTCTGCTGAATTCCCTGCTGAATGAGCTTGTCGGATAAAGCTGACCGGGTAATGATGAGGTTAGTTCCCCTCCCGTCCAGATGGTAAGGTTTAATCCAGGCATCGCCCAACGATATGTCGGCCAGTTCGGTAGTCACATCGTCACAAAAATCACAGGCATTTGCTTTAAAAAGACCTGTGCCCCACATGTCCCCAACGGTTTTCATGCGAATCGTTTTATTCGAATTCGTTTGACTGTCGAGGCAGCCAAAGGAGTAATCACCTGCACTGCCCTGAAGGTTCTTGATCCGGTACTGAGGTTGTTGAATGTTTTCAATCACTCCGGCTTTCCGGGCCAGATATTCTGTGAAAAATTTACTCTTCAATCCTCCGCAAATGATGCCAATCAGAAAAGGAATTTTTTTCTTTAGTTCCGGATCCCGGTATTGGGCTAGACGAACAGCTTTAATAAAGCAAGCCACTCCAACTATGGCAACCCGTCCTTCTAATGGATGAAGGTCTCTTAACATTTTCGCCAAAGTTACCGGATAATACCTGGTTTTTGACGAGGAAATAACTGCATCTTTATTGCTGCTGACCGCATATTCATAATGCATTTCCCTGTTTGGTGACTCTTTTATCGAAATGACATGATCGACTATACCCTGTTCCAATAATTCTGCCGAAATATATGTCGCCAGTCCACCTGAAGAGGATGATAACCGGTAATCATCTGAATACCCTGCATAAATCCCTTTGTACTTTCCAATTTTCGGGTGATGGTTTAATTCATCGGTTAAAAAATTTTGGGAGATCTCATTTTCTGTACTTATTTTTTTTTCGGGATGGGGATTAAAGGGACAAACAGTTAAGCATTCTCCCTGGCTGTTACATTCACCGGCCAGGTTGGGTGTCAAAAATCCATATTCGTTCCAGCCCATCTCCAATGCCCCGGATGGACATTGGTATACGCAGAGTCCGCATCCGACACACATGTCGTGATTTACAACTTCGCTAATAATTTTTGGTATGTGAACCTTTGAATCCATTTCTATCTGAATAAAATTTTAATTCTGCTGGTTTGTGGTATGAATCGTTCTGTTCGTTTCATTTCTGTTGATCCGTTTGTTCAATGTTTCATAGTCAATCAGCTTTTCTTTGCTCAAACTAACGGTCAGAAAAGCTGATTGATTTGTTCTGTTAACTTCTGTTTTCTTTCAGAGAATAAAAAAGGTTTTAATGCGATATTTTTGTCAGTATCGGTTAACAACATGGCTGTTTTATTCATCACGTTGGCAATCAACCTGGAAATTTCCAGAGCATCTCTTGGGGTAACAAACCCATAATTGCGAACCAACTCTGGCATGCCTCCAACGTTTGTTACTACAGGAATACAGTTAAAGTACATGGCCTCTACAATGGCTACGCCAAATGATTCGGAACGGGAAAACTGGCAGTATACCCTGGCTTTTTTATAATAATTTTCCAGTTCATTGTGATTGACCCGCTCAATGAACTCGATATTTTCCGGAATATGCCTTAAAATACATGAAGGCAAATCTTTGTTCATGCCAACAACCATAAACCTGAATTGAGGTAGCAATCCGGCAACTTCAGTGAAAGTATCCATTCCTTTTAAATAAAAGGTTCGCTTCGAATCAATAATGCCCACTGTTAAAATAAGATTTTCTTTATTTTCAGGAAGACTTTTATTTTCAGGTATGTTTATACAGTTATAAATAAGTATTGTATTTGATTTTTTTGCTATCCAACGAACTTTCCTTTTCACATTTTCTGAAACAGCCAGGTTCAATGTGCTTTTCCTCATGGAAAAAAGGGAACAATACCCGCGAATTTTTGAAGTGAAAACACCATAATTAAGTTTAGGCATTTTTACTACATCATAACCACCAATAACCACTACTGACTTTTTATTTAAAATTTTTGCAAAAAGTACGGGTAAAAATGAGTGAAAATCGGCAAACCAGATAAAAACCATATCGAATTTCCAAATGCCAAACAGTAAGAAAATAAATTGTTTTCCAAACTGAAGTGCCGTGTTTATCAGGCCTTTTACCGGCTTGAACTGATATCGGGTCACTACATGTTTTTCAGACAGAATTTCAAAGTCTGTTTTTACAAACGTTGAAAGAGTTGAGTAAGTAAACAGTATCTTTTTTTTCGGTTCCATATAATATTCAAAAATAGTACTTTTGACAGTTTATGAAATAAAGAAATGAATTTATGCCAAGAATTCTTACTATTGTTGGTGCCCGTCCTCAGTTTGTAAAAGCTGCAGCACTCAGCAGGGCTTTAAAAAAATATGAGCTGGAGGAGATTATGGTGCACACCGGCCAGCATTTCGATGAAAATATGGCTGACATTTTTTTCAGGCAGATGGAGATTCCCGAGCCAAAGTACAACCTTGGAATTCATTCATTATCGCATGGTGCCATGACCGGCCGTATGCTGGAAGAACTGGAAAAAGTAATGCAGACAGAAAAACCTGACGCAGTGGTGGTTTTTGGCGACACCAACTCCACTCTGGCCGGCGCACTCGCTGCTGCTAAGCTCCATATTCCTGTTGCACATGTGGAAGCTGGTTTGCGAAGTTTTAATATGAAAATGCCGGAGGAAATTAACCGCATTGTAACCGATCGCATTTCCAGCTGGCTGTTTTGTCCTACCGATACTGCAGTCAGGAACCTGCTCAGCGAAGGCTATGGGAATTTTCATGTGCGTGTCGAAAATATTGGCGATGTGATGTACGACGTGGCTCTTTTTTACAGTCGCATTTCAGAAAAATTTGCTACCCAATTCAATGGGCTGAAAAACCGTGAACGCCTTACTGTGCTGGCTACCTTCCACCGACAGGAAAATACAGATAACTTGAAATGCCTCCAAAATATTGTGGATGCACTAAATGTCCTGAATAATGAATTTAGCATTGTACTGCCACTGCACCCGCGAACAAAAAAAATCCTGGAACGTGAAAATATCAGTCTTAACTTCGATCCTGTCGACCCAGTAGGTTATTTCGATATGATTGAACTTTTAAAAAACTGTACATTTGTGATTACCGATAGTGGTGGTTTGCAAAAAGAGGCTTTTTTCTTTAAAAAACAATGCCTGATTATCCGGGACGAAACCGAATGGACTGAACTGGTTGACTTGGGGTACAACTACCTGGTGGGTGCCGATAAAGAAAAAATCCTTGAGAAGGCAGATGCCATGAGATATTCCCGGATGAAATTTCAAGAAAAACCATATGGCGAGGGAAACGCTGCGGAGAAAATAGCTTTGATTTTGAAGGAAATTTAACCGCATAGATACCAGGGCGTAAAGAGGAAATATAGCATTGCGCTTGAATGAAAAATAAATATTATGGAAAAGATACACATGTGTGATACCTATGGGCAGTACCTCACTATGAAAGAGGAGATAGATGCTGCCTTGCAGGCGGTGATAAAATCAACCCAATTTATTAAAAGCGGTAAAGTACTGGAGTTTGAAGAAGAACTTGCCAACTATCTTCAAACCCATGTAATTTCCTGCGCAAACGGAACGGACGCCTTGCAAATCACCTTTATGGCTCTGGGACTGCAGCCGGGTGATGAGGTGATCACTACTCCATTTACTTTTATTGCAACTGTGGAGGTACTTGCATTGCTGGGATTAAAACCGGTTTTTGCCGATGTGCATCCAGGTACGTTTAATCTCAATGAAAAGGAATTAGAAAAAGTAATTACCCAAAAAACAAAAGCAATTTTACCAGTCCATCTTTTTGGGCAGTGTGCTCATCTTGAACCCATGCTTGAACTGGCCGGGAAGTATCATCTTTTTGTAGTAGAGGATGCTTGTCAGGCTTTGGGAACTGAATATATTTTTAGCGATGGATCCCGAAAGAAAGTAGGTACAGTTGGTCATGCCGGATGCAACTCATTCTTCCCTTCTAAAAACCTTGGGGCATTTGGTGATGGAGGTGCTGTATTTACCAACGACAAAAAACTTGCTGCGATCATCCGCTCCATTGCCAATCACGGGATGAAAGCAAAATACCAGTACGAACGTATTGGTGTCAATTCCAGACTCGACAGCCTTCAGGCCGCAGTTTTAAGTGTAAAGTTGAAATATTTCGACATGCATGTCAGGGCCCGTCAGGAAGCCGCAGCCTGGTATGATGAACACCTGAATAATATAGA
>JAQVON010000034.1 GCA_028702595.1 Mariniphaga sp.
AATAAGCTGCAGGGGGCACCTCAGCAGATTGCCCTGGTGATCAATAACCTCCCCAGTGGCTATTTCCGCGATCTCCAGGTGGTGAAGGAGATTTTTATCCCGCTCTTTGCCGAGCTGCACGACTGCCTCTCCATTGCCGGTGCGGCATTGGATAAGCTGCGGGTGAATGAAAATATTCTGGATGATCCGAAGTACGACCATCTGTTCAGCGTAGAAGAGGTGAACCGGCTCGTGTTGCAGGGGGTGCCCTTCCGCGATGCTTACCGGCAGGTGGGTGCGGAAATTGAAGCGGGGGAGTTCCATCCGGAGAAAAAAGTAGTACATACACACGAAGGAAGCATCGGAAACCTCTGTCTCGACCGGATTGCCGGGAAAAGAGCGGAGGTGGTCGCCGGGTTCCGGTTCAACCGGATCGATGCAGCCATCAATCAACTGCTGGCTGACTGATGCTGCCGGGGTGCCTTACTACAATGGCCTGTATTGGGATTAGATTTTTTTAAATCGGTTTTCGATGTAGCTTTATACCTGCTTTTCTATTTTTATAAGAAGCAGATAGTGTTTATTTAATAGCGTCAATCCTCTGAAACCGAAAAAGTATACGGTTGCAGCCAGTCTAAAATGCTTTCTGGCAAGTTCATTAATGGTGTCTATCTGAGACCTGTTTAAACGCATAGTGTACAAATTTAAATAAATTTAATGGAAACGAATCCATTGGTCGATTCCATCAGTCAGTTAATAACGACAAATTCTCTAAAGTTGTATCGGTTTATGACTTTCGTTTTTGCACGATAGGTTTCAGAAAATGTTCTTGGCAGTTGGTGACGATTCTTTTTTTGCTATTTAAATTCAAAACCAAATATTTTGCCTTTGTTTTCTTCGACGAAATCAACTTCCCTTCGTCGCAGGCTCCCCGGGAAGTCTCGCCCCGTTTGCTGTTTGTCTTAGGATGGTTCAACCACTTAAGCTGTTTTCTGCAAGGCTCCACGAGGGAGGAACGACCGACGTGGTCTCATGCCCACCACCACTATCATGTTCCCTGCAAGGCTTCACGAGGCCGAAGGCTGAGACGGTCTTATACCCTTGTTCCCAAAAGGTTGCTTGAAGAAACCACGGAACTGCGACTTTCCCAGGTCGCAGAAAATGTCGGAACTGGGAAGTCCGACTATCTGCCTTCACAGAAAAGTTAATAGTTTGTTATCAAACAGTCTGATATTTGTGCATAATATTGTAATTTTTCTTTATTATATCTATTTTTGATTGCTTTTAGATATAAAATAAGGTGAATTGCTTTCAATTTTATAAACTTGACAGTTGCAAACTGCTTAATAATAGAAAATAAGATGAAGACAGAAACAGACCAGGTGCGCATACCGGAAGCACAGGGGTTATACAACCCTGTAAACGAACACGACAGTTGTGGAATCGGGTTTGTAGCCCATATAAAAGGAGTGGCCTCTCACGAGATTATCCGAAGGGGATTGGATGTTCTTTTGAATATGGACCACCGGGGGGCATTGAGTGCCGATAACTCCACCGGAGATGGGGCAGGGATTCTGATCCAGATACCACACGAGTTCATTGTTAATGAGCTAAAAATGCCGGTTGGGGCACCAGGTACGTATGGCACCGGACTGGTTTTTCTTCCGACCGATCCGAAGGAGGCCGGGCTCTGCAAAGAGGTGCTGACAAAACATATTGAGGCAGAGGGATTGACCTTGTTGGGATTTCGCGATGTGCCGGTGGATCATTCGGTGCCGGGCGATATCGCCAGGACGACTGAGCCTGCGATGGTGCAGCTCTTTGTAAAGGCCCATCTTGAGAAGGATGCCCTGGAGCGGAAACTGTACATCGTACGAAAGCTGGCCGAGCGAGAGATCCGGGAATCGAAACTGAAGCAGAAAGCCCGTTTTTACCAGCCCAGCTTTTCAACTAAAGTGATGGTCTACAAAGGGATGTTCACGCCCGGACAACTACGCGACTATTTTCTGGATTTCCGGAGTGAGCAGTTCAAGAGCGCCATCGCCCTGGTGCACTCCCGGTTCAGCACCAACACTTTTCCCACGTGGGATCTGGCGCAGCCGTTCCGCATAGTGGCACATAACGGGGAGATCAATACCATCAAAGGAAACCGGCTGTGGATGCAGGCGCGGGAGGCGCTGATGAAATCGGAGATCTTCGGTGAGGATCTGAAGAAGCTGCTGCCGGTGATCGAATCAGGGAAGTCGGATTCGGCATCGTTCGATAATGTGCTGGAGTTCCTGCACATGACCGGCCGCACCCTTCCGCACGCCCTCTGTATGATGATCCCCGAATCGTTCAACGAGAAAAACCCAATCCCCGAAAGCCTGAAAGCCTTTTATGAGTACCACTCCACCATTATGGAGCCGTGGGACGGGCCGGCATCGATGGTCTTCTCCGACGGGAGGTACATAGGAGGAACCCTCGATCGCAACGGACTGCGACCTTCACGCTATGTGATCACCCTCAACGACCTGATCGTGATGGGCTCCGAAGTGGGTGTGCAGACCTTCCTGCCCGAAGAGATACGGGCAAAAGGGCGACTGAAACCTGGGAAAATTCTGCTGGTCGACACCCAGCTGGGGATTATTATTCCCGATGAGGAAGTGAAAGATCAACTGGCACACCACAATCCCTACCAGATGTGGCTGAAGGAGAACCGGTTGATGATGGACGATATAAAAGTGAAACACAGGGTGCCTTCTGTCTTGCCTGATTTTTATACCTATGCCAGGGAATTTGGCTACTCGAAGGAAGATTTGAATGATGTAATCCTGTTTATGTGCACAACAGGAGCTGAACCAACCAGTTCCATGGGAAATGATGTGCCTCTGGCCCTCTTTTCTGAGAAGCCGCGCCGGCTGTTCGACTATTTCAAGCAGATGTTTGCCCAGGTGACCAATCCGCCCATCGATCCCATCCGCGAAGGGCTTGTGATGTCGCTGGCCAACTACATCGGATCGCTTCACTCCAATATTCTGAAGGAGAGCCCCGAACACTGCAAGCTGATCAAGTTCCCGGAGCCGCTGCTCACCAACACCGACCTGGGAAAGATTAAAGATCTGAAGGATGAGATGTTCTCCCACAGAGTGATCCCGATGGTTTTCCCCGCTGATGAAGGAGTCACGGGCTTTGAAGCAGCGCTGGAACGTATGCTTACTGAAGCAGAAACTGCTGTTGATAATAAAAAAAATTATATTATACTAAGCGATCGGAATATAAGTAAGGGTAAGGCAGCAATTCCTTCCCTCCTGGCGGTTTCAGCAGTGCACCATCACCTTATACAAAAGCAAAAGAGGATGCAGGTAGGTATCATTGTAGAAACTGGTGAGCCCCGTGAAGTACACCATTTTGCTTTGTTGCTGGGATATGGTGCCAGTGTCATCAATCCCTATCTGGCATTTGCGGCTATCGATCAGTTGGTGCGCGATGGGAAGATTGATCTGGAGTATAAAGAAGCCCGGAAAAACTATATCAGAGCTATCGACAAGGGACTGTTGAAGGTCTTTTCCAAGATGGGCATCTCCACATTGCGCAGCTACCATGGCGCGCAGATCTTCGAACCGGTGGGTATCAGTCGCAACGTGACCGATGCCTATTTCACCGGCACTGCATCGAAGATCGGGGGCATCGGACTGGCGGAGATCTGTCATGAGACCCTGCTCTTTCATCAGGAGGCGTTTGCCGGGAAGGCTGTCGATGAGCCCTTCCGCTTTGAGAGCGACGGCGTGTATGCCTGGCGCAAGAACGGCCAGCACCACGCCTGGAATCCCGATTCGATTGGTTTGCTTCAGTGGGCTACCCGTACAAATGATTACCAGAAGTTTAAGGAGTTTACTTCTTTGGTTGATAAGCAGAACAAGAAGCCGGCATTCATCCGGGGCTGTTTCAATCTGAAGCGGAATCCCATTCCTTTGGAGCAGGTGGAGCCCGAGGAGGCGATTCTGAAGCGCTTCGTCACCGGTGCCATGTCGTACGGCTCCATCAGCAAGGAGACGCACGAGGCGCTGGCTATTACGATGAACGCCATCGGCGGGCGCAGCAACACCGGAGAGGGAGGGGAGGATCCCACCCGGTTTGGCACCGATCGCAACAGCAAGATCAAGCAGGTAGCGTCGGGACGGTTTGGCGTGACCAGCAACTACCTGGTGAATGCCGAGGAGCTGCAAATCAAAATTGCCCAGGGCGCCAAGCCGGGTGAAGGGGGCCAGCTTCCGGGCTATAAGGTGAACAAGATCATCGCGAAAACACGAAACTCCACGCCGGGGATCACCCTGATATCGCCGCCGCCGCACCACGATATCTATTCGATAGAGGACCTGGCACAGCTGATTTACGATCTGAAGGTGACCAATCCCCGCGCCAACGTGTCGGTGAAGCTGGTCTCGGAGGATGGCGTAGGAACGATCGCCGCCGGGGTAGCCAAGGCCTTCTCCGATGTCATCGTTATCGCCGGCACCGAAGGAGGCACAGGCGCTAGTCCGGCCAGCTCCATTAAACATGCCGGACTGCCGGTGGAGCTGGGCATTGCCGAGACCCAGCAGACGCTGGTGCTTAATAACCTGAGGGGAAGGGTAAGACTGCAGGTGGACGGACAGCTGAAGACCGGCCGCGATGTGGTGTTGATGGCCTGCCTCGGTGCCGAGGAGTTTGGTTTCTCAACAGCAGCGCTCATTGTGCTGGGGTGTGTTATGATGCGCAAGTGCCACATGAACACCTGTCCCGCTGGTATTGCTACGCAGGACGAGGCTCTGCGCAAACGGTTTATCGGAAGGTCGGAATACACCATCAACTACTTCCGGTTTGTGGCTCGTGAGGTGCGTGAATATCTGGCAGAGATGGGATTTGCCCGGTTCGATGAGATTGTGGGGAGGAGCGACCTGTTGGAGACCGATCAGGAGGTAGTCAATTCTTCCGATGAGAATGCTGATCACTGGAAGATGCGGCATATTGATCTCTCCCGCCTGCTCTATATGCCTGCTGCTCCCGGAGAGAGAGCTTTGCATAATCTTCATCCCAATACACGCTCTGTTGATGGACATATCGATCTTGTGCTGATCAGGCTATCAGAGAAAGCGATCCGGGGAGGTGAGAAGGTGTGGATATCCCATACTGTGGTGAATGTGGATCGCTCTGTGGGAGCCATGCTTTCAGGTGTGATCTCAAAACGCTATGGTGAGGAGGGTCTCCCTGACGATACGATTAACTGCACGTTTCATGGTACGGCCGGTCAAAGCTTCGGTGCCTTTCTGGCCCGGGGTGTGAATTTCCGGCTGGAAGGTGATGCCAACGATTACATCGGTAAGGGGTTGTCGGGCGGTAAGATCGTAGTGGTTCCACCGACCGGGACAACCTTTAGGCCGGAGGAAAATATCATCATCGGGAATACCTCATTCTATGGCGCTACCAGCGGTGAAGCCTACATCCGGGGTATGGCCGGTGAACGATTCTGCGTGCGCAACAGCGGAGCGCAGACCGTGGTGGAGGGAGCCGGTGACCACTGCTGCGAGTACATGACAGGAGGACGTGTGGTGGTGCTTGGACCGACAGGTAAGAACTTCGCAGCCGGTATGAGCGGCGGTATCGCATATGTGCTCGATGAGACAGGGAAATTTGACTACTTCTGCAACCAGGGACTTGTAGAACTGCTGCCGGTAGAGGATAGAGCAGATGTGGTGGAACTGCAAACGCTGATCAATAACCATCTGCTCTACACACAAAGTACGCTGGCTGCTAAAATATTGACCGATTGGGAGAACTATCTGGTGAAATTTGTAAAGGTGATCCCATTCGAATATAAGAAGGTACTCGAAGAGCAAAAACTGTTGGAGTTACAACGGAAGCTTCAGCTGACTGAGGACGATCCGTCGAGGCATGAATAGCATTGTAGAAACAAATTCAGAGGAGAAAAAGATATGGGAAATCCAAGAGGTTTTATTAATATACCCCGCGTAAATGCCGGTTATCGTCCGGCTAAAGAGCGTATTTTTGATTATGGTGAAGTGGAGCAGACGCTCAACAAAAATGACCGGCGGCTGCAGGCATCGCGCTGCATGGACTGCGGCATACCGTTCTGTCACTGGGGTTGCCCTGTGGGCAGTAAGATCCCTGAGTGGCAGGATGCCCTTTACCGGGAGAACCTGGAAGAAGCCTACGCTATCCTGCACTCCACCAACAGTTTTCCGGAGATCACCGGCAGGGTTTGTCCTGCCCCCTGCGAGAAGTCGTGCGTGCTTGCCATCCACGAAGAGCCGGTCACCATCCGGGAGAACGAGTGTGCCACAGTAGAGCAGGCCTTTGAGGCAGGCATCATCCGTGCCAATCCCCCGAAAGTGCGCACTGGCAGAAAGGTGGCGGTGATCGGATCGGGGCCGGCCGGACTGTCGGCTGCCGACCTGCTGAACCAGGCGGGCCACTGGGTGACAGTATTTGAGAAGAGCGATGCCATTGGCGGATTACTGCGGTATGGTATCCCTGATTTCAAACTGAACAAAAGGGTGATCGACCGCAGACTGGAAATTTTTGCGGATGAGGGGATCGTGCTGAAACCCAACATACAGGTGGGTGTTGCCATCTCTCCGGAAGAGTTGCTTGGAAGTTTTGATGCTGTTGTGCTGGCAGTGGGAGCTGAGCAGCCCCGCGATTTGCCGGTGGAGGGCCGCGACCTGGAAGGCGTTCATTTTGCCATGAACTTTCTGAAACAGCAGAACCTGTTGGTTGCTGGCAAAACGGTGCCTCCCCGTCAGCGGATTACAGCCAAAGAGAAGCACGTGCTGGTGATCGGGGGTGGTGATACCGGTTCCGATTGTGTGGGTACCTCCAACCGCCAGCAGGCAAAGTCAGTTACCCAGATCGAGATACTGCCCAAGCCGCCGGAGAAACGGGAGCCGGGCAATCCGTGGCCCTACTGGCCCAACACGTTGCGTACCTCCAGCTCCCATGAGGAAGGGTGTGAACGGCGCTGGAGCCTATCCACCAAACGGTTTATCGGTGAGAACGGGAAGGTGAAACAGACCGAGGTGGTCACTGTGGAGTGGCTGAAAGATGACCAGGGGCGGTGGATAATGCAGGAGGTGGAGGGAACGACCCAACGGCTCGATACCGACCTGGTGTTGCTGTCGATGGGATTCATACAACCAGTGCACAGCGGACTGCTCGATGTTCTGGGTGTGGAGTACGATCAGCGTGGCAATGTGAAAGTGAACGCAATGAAACAAACCTCTGTGGAGAAAGTGTTTGCTGCCGGCGATGCTGAACGGGGTGCAAGCCTGGTCGTCCATGCCATCGAAGCAGGGAAAAATGCAGCCAGGGGTGTGAATCTGTTCCTACGGAAGAGTAAGTAGTGATATGTATTTTTCATTTTACGCGAGCCAAACTGGTCTTCTTCACAAGAAATTTTTATTTTCAGCGTTTCATTCAGATAACAGAAATAATAAAAATGAAGCGTTCGATCCTGATTATTCTGCTCATTTTGTTGGTATGTCCGGTTTTGTCACAACCCAAAACACGGGGGAAGGTAAAACGGAAATACCGTAATGTTGAAAGGGTAGAGCAGATGCTCCCTCCGGTATATTTTCGGGGTCTGGTGCGTGATGCAGCTCGTACACCTATTCCTGGAGCAAGTGTAGAAATTGAAGGATTGAACCGGTTGGTTCATACCAATGAACGGGGCGAATTTTTATTGTCAGACCTGCCCACTTCCCGGTTACGAATCAGGGTCTCCTGCCTGGGATACCTGACAAAAATAATTGATTATGAGATGCAGCAGGGGTATAACGATCATTATATCGCCCTTGACCGCGGTCCGGTACCTCTGGAATACAAAATGGCAACTACCCTGAACCGTGAACAACATATCCCTGATATCCCCGGATCTGTTTCTGTCATAAAAGGGGAACGCCTCCAGGCTATGAACCTTGAGCCAATTGATCTGGCCACATCTGTTCCAGGCCTTTGGCTTGAAAACCATGGCGCCGGATATTCGGGATTAGCTTTGCAGGGATCAAACGGTTTTGCCGGTTTTCCGGGATTTTCACCGACTGTTGCTGTTTTCTCGGACCAGGTACCGGTTATGCAACCAACCGGCGTTCCGGTAGAACTGTTTGATTTGGAAAGAGTTGAAGTATATAAAGGTACACAGAATATACTGTTCGGAAGAAATGCACTGGATGGGGCTGTCCTTCTGTTAAGCAGAAAGCCTGAAAATCAATTTGGAGGTTATGTAACTGCTGGAGCCGGAAGTTATGGAGATAAGGAGGTCGGAACCGCACTCAATTTTCCCTTTTTTAAAGAGAGGTTGTTGATTCGGGCTGCCGGAGTTTATCGTGACCGGGATGGCTTGCTGAAAAACCTGGCAGGAGGAAGATTAAATGGAAAGAATACCCTGGGAGGACGAGTCTCCGTTCGCTTGATTCCGGCACCTGACCATCAGGCCGACCTGCAGCTGAACTACCAGAAAAATGAATTTGCTGGAACAGGATTTTTGAATCCTTGGTTTCCAGATGATTACTCAACAAGAGATGTTTATGATTCCGGAGTAATTCTCAACCGGGGAAAAGAATTGGGAACAGAGCAACAGCTAACAGATGCTACTTTAACCTATCGCCTTTTCAGGGACGAACATAACTACTGGACTTCAGTCAGTTCATTTCGAAGAACAGAAACTGCTGCTGCCTGGGATGCAGATGGGTCCCACCTGCCTGCCCTCGAAATGGATCATCATGCTGCCGGAGAGCTTTTCTTTCAGGAGCTGCGCTACAATTTTATGCGAAAGAGCCGGTCTAATGGTTCAGCCGGTGTAAATTTTCTTCAGGAAAAAAATAATTTTTCCCATGCCCTGTCCTCCAATGATCAATATATCTATGATCTATTAACTGATCCCGGGAATTTTGTGTTGCCTGACCGAATTAGTCTACCGGTGAATCCTCAACCGTTTAATCCTTTTCCACTGGCAGGTATTCCCCTGTCGGGCGATCACCATGAAACGGTTCATGCCCGAAAAACGTTCTGGTCAGCACAAGCATATTTCCATCTTACCTGCCAGTTATACCGAAAAGTATTTTTTACAGGGGGAATCCGTGCCCTGTACGAACGAATGAAATATGTGAACGATTTTGTTTATTCTGATGGAATGGATTCATCGTTTGGCCCATTCACCGGTGCCCAAACGAATCTGCTCTATTCACCCACCTCTTCCGGAGAAGTTAGTAAAGGAAATTTTTCAATCGTCGGACAGGCGGGATTTACTTTTCGTCAGACTGAGAATTTTAACTTTTACTTACAGGCAATACACGGAAGGAAACCTCATGTTTTACTGATAACCCCGGATGGAACTCCGGAAATTGTCCTGCCTGAAAAGAGTTACAGTCTTGAGGCGGGTTGGAAAACACTTATTTTAAAGCAATTTTTTTGGGAAGCACATGGTTTTTACCGTCAACATAACTCTATACAAGCGATGGCCCGGGGAGGCATTCATGATTCCGGCTTTATCGATTCGGACGGGAAAGGCGCTTCTTATGGCATGGAGAGCACATTGAAGATTGCTGTCGTGCGGGGAGTAGATCTATTTGGAAAATATTCCTGGTTGCAAACTGCGTTTGACTCCATCGGTGTGGAAGGAGAGTTGCATCCTTATGCGGGAAACAGTTTTCCCTTGTCTCCTGAGCACAGTCTGACTTGTGGAGGATCGGCCAGGGTGAATATTGCCCATCGGCTAAAGCTGTTTGTGACACCCTGGTACAGCTGGAAATCTCATTTTTGGTTTACAAGTGCAAATACTTCCGGACTAGAGCAAAAGGCATATGGATTACTCCATATAAACTGCGGTGTAGAACTGGAAAAGCCTGATGTTGTTTTAACCCTGTTTAGCACTAACCTGTTCAACCAGCCCTACCTTGCCGGCGCAGGTCATTGGGGAGGGATTTTTGGATTGCCCACGTATATCCCCGGTGCACCCCGGATGTCAGGGGTCAGATTGACTTATCATTTCTAAACAGGTGCGGGTCAGTAATTTAACAGGCTGGTTATTAGCGGTTATATTTTTCTGTCAATTCTTTTAAAAATTGTAGATGTTTATTTTTCAGTTGTTTCCATTGGAATCTCCATTCCCAGTTTCCATTGGGGATTCCAGGGGTATTAAATCGTGCTTCCCCTTTTAGTTCCAGGATATCCTGCATGGGCATGATGGCACTTTGTGCTCCTGAGGCCCATACCCATTCCACTCCTTTTCTGAGTGCATTTATTCCTGGTTTTCCGAGGTAACGGCGAACCAGTTTTCGTTCCACTCCTTTGAGGGAATGAAGCCATCCCAGGGTAGTATCATTATCGTGTGTACCGGTATAAGCTACAAACTGTGACTGATAATTATGCGGGAGGTGTTGATTTGTAGGATCTGAACCAAATGCAAACTGAAGTACTTTCATACCCTGTAGTTCAAAGGCATCGCGAAGGTCTTCCACTGCTGGAGTTATCACCCCGAGGTCTTCGGCAATCAGAGGCAGGTGAACCACCTGTTCCTTGAACTTTTTAAGAAGAGCATATCCTTTTGCCGGGATCCATTGTCCATTGATTGCTGTTTTATTTTTTGCCGGGACTGACCAGAAAGATTCCAGTCCACGAAAATGATCAATACGTACCCTGTCAAAAAGATTGGCATTGAAATGTAACCTGGCCAGCCACCAGTCAAATTCTCTTTGTTCCAGTTTGTCCCAGTCATAAACAGGATTTCCCCATAGTTGACCTGTTTCGCTGAAATAGTCGGGGGGTACTCCTCCAACATGTGTAGGTTTTAGATGTTTATCCAGCATGAAAATATCATTGTTGGTCCAAATATCCCCACTATCGCCTGATACATAAAGTGGTAAGTCACCAATAATCCGGATATTTTTGGAGTGAGCATAATCCTTCAACCGGAACCATTGCCGGAAGAATTGAAATTGTACAAACTTTCTGAATTCGATTTCCTCTGCAAAAAGCAGGGAATATTTTTTCAATGTTTTTTCATCCCTGAACTTTAAATCCGGTGGCCAGTCGCTCCAGTGTTTACCCTGAAAATACTTTTTTAGAGCCATGAAAAGGCAATAGTCGTGGAGCCACCAGTTGTGTTCTTTTAAAAAGAGTTGGTATTCATTTGTCAGGTTATCTGACTCTTGGGATTGAAAATTGAGAAAAGCTTTTTTCAGTAACGGGTATTTCCAATCGGCTACCTGCTGAAAACAGACCCGTTTGGACGAAAGATTTTTTGGGTATTTCAGGTCATTTACATGGAGGAGTCCGTCTTTTGTCAGTTGGTTCAGATCAATGAGCAGGGGATTTCCCGCAAAAGCGGAGTAGCATTGGTAGGGAGAATTGCCATAACCTGTAGGGCCGATGGGCAGGATTTGCCATAGTTTTTGACCTGTTTTATGTAATAGGTCAACAAACCGGAATGCTTCAATTCCGAGCGAGCCAATTCCTTCAGCTCCGGGAAGAGAAGTTACATGTAACAGAATTCCACTTTCCCGGTTAATCATGAGTGAAATGATTTCTGAAAGTAAGCAGATGTTCAGCCGTTTCCCGCACTATTCGTTGAACTGCCAGTCCATGGTTCAGGTCGGGGATGAATGCATCCGGATCATGTTGTGTAAAAAAGATATAATGTGCATGCACCATTGATCGGAGCCAACCGGGAGGCACATGTCCCGACGGGAAGCTGGAAATTGGTTTATAGTGGCTACCTACCATTTTTTTTATCCATTGGTCAGATCCTTCCAGGTGGTATTCAAAGTATGTGGGATTTTGAGAAGAATAGCGCAGGGCACCCTTGTCGGCATAGATTTCCAGGTTGATCAAATCACCTGATCCGGAGCTTATTCTGCTGGCGGATAGGTTCCCTACAGCATGGCTCTCCGGATCGAAAAGAGAGATAGAGCTGAAGAGGTCAGACCCAGCGGGAACATCATGGAATTCGCCACCCTGCAGAGCTCCTGTAATCCGGAGTTTTTCGTTAAAAAAGGCCATCAACAGGCTTATTCCATGCGAACCCAGGTCGGCCATGGCTCCTCCGTCGGGAGCTGGTGAAAGCCGGGAAACTCTTTCCTCCCGGTATTCCGGCCGCAGATAGTCGCCGTGGTAATATTTCAGATCGAAATGGATAGCTTTACCCAGAATTCCTGATTTCCAAAACTGGCGGGCTTCCCTGACCGCCGAGGTTTGAAGATACTGGAATCCTACCTGAATTTTGATATCCCCGGAAATATTTTCTGCCAGATTTTGAATTTCATTTTCTTCCTGTAAGGAAGCGCAGACCGGTTTTTCGAGATAGATATACTTTACTTTGGGCATTTGAAGAGCGAGTTTCAGGTGCTCGAAGTGGGAATGGTTAGGGCCCAGGATAAAAACTGCTTCCACCTCTTTATTGCTGATGAATTCTTCCATCGGTTTGGCCTGACTGAAACCATAGTTTGCGGCAAAAGCTTCACGGCTCTCTTTCCGGGCTGAGGTAACCAGCTCACAAACCGGTTCCGGCGCATCGGAGTAATAGAACTTCAAGGATTGCAGCGCATAAGCATGAGCACGCGCGATACCCCCTGCCCCAAGAAATCCAATTTTTATTTTTTGCATACCATTAAAATAAATAAAATATTGATTTACAGATTGTTTTTTACAATGGAATTGGTTGTATGAAAAATGCTGAAATCAGGATTTATTCTTTCAACCATTTGTCGAGCCAGTTAAAAAAGACCCGTTGCCAAAGGATACCGTTTTGAGGCTGCAACACCCAGTGGTTTTCTTCGGGAAAGTAAAGAAACTGAGCAGGAATATCCCGTAGTACAGCTGCATTGAATGCTGCCATTCCCTGGTCGGGGGGTACCCGGAAATCCTTTTCACCATGAATGACCAGGATGGGTGTATCCCAGTTTTGTACATACTTATGGGGTGAAAAGCTATAGGAACGCTGTGCGGCGGTATTCTTTTTTTCCCAGAAGGGGCCTCCTATATCCCAATTTGCAAACCACATTTCTTCCGTTGTCAGGTATTGGTGCTCGAAGTTAAACATCCCGTCGTGTGCAATGAAAGCCTTGAAGCGTTTGTTGTGGGTTCCTGCTAAAAAGTAAACTGAAAAACCACCATAGCTTGCACCAACAGCGCCTAATCTGGTTTCATCCACAAATGGTTCTTTCGCTACTTCGTCGATAGCCGTGAGCAGGTCTTTGATGTTTTGTCCTCCGTAATCGGTGGAGATCTGCTCGTTCCACTCCTGGCCAAATCCCGGTAATCCCCGGCGATTGGGAGCTACGATAATATACCCCTTGGCTGCCATCATTTGGAAGTTCCAGCGATACGACCAGAACTGGCTTACGGTGCCTTGTGGCCCTCCCTGACAGTAGAGTAATGCCGGGTATTTTTTCCCCGGATCAAAATGGGGTGGATAGATGACCCAGGTGTGCATCTGCTTCCCATCGGTTGTTTCCAGCCATCTCTCTTCTACTTTTCCCATGGTGAGCCGAGTGAGTAGTTCCTGATTTACATGGGTCAATGGTTTGTCGATGCCGGTTTTCGGATCAACCAGGTAGAGTTCGGCAGGTTGCGACATAGACACCTTTTGTGCAATCAGGTTAGAACCTGCAGCAATTACCGATTGGTAGTTATGTATCCCATCGGTAAGTCTTGTTATCTTCCCGCTGATCAGTTCCAGACGGTAAATTTCGTCGGTCGCGTGGATATTACTGATGAAGTAAATGAATTTTCCCGAATCATCCCAGCTGATTGCCTGTACATTCTGATCAAAGTTCGCTGAGTAGTCTTTTTTTACACCTGTATTAAGATTGATAACAAATAACCGGTTTTTATCTGATTCATATCCATCACGTTCCATGCTTTCCCAGGCGAGGAATTTTCCATCGGGTGAAAAAACCGGATGCTGATCATACCCATTCATCCCCTCAGTAAGATTAGAAGTTTGCCCGGTTTCCAGGTTGTATAAATAAATATCGGAATTGGTGGAAAGAGAATATGCTTTACCTGATTTCTTCTTACAGGTATAAGCTATCGTTTTTCCGTCCGGACTCCAGTCGATCTGTTCCATCCCGCCAAAGGGTTTCATGGGAGTATCGAAACGTTCTCCTTCCAGAATATCAACAGCATTACCCGGTTTTTTCCCATCATAGTCAGCAACAAAAATATGCTGGTAGGTATAATCGTGCCATGCATCCCAATGTCTGTACATGATGTCGTTTTCCAGACGTGCATTGGCTTTAGGCAGATCGGGGAAGAGGTCATGTATGTCTTTATCCAGTTTTACTGCTTTGATGTACAGTATTTTCGATCCGTCGGGAGAGTATTGGAATCCGGAAATGCCTTCCTCAATTTCGGAAATTTGGTTCAATTGTGTGCCGTCCGGATTCATTTCATACAACTGGGTGCTTCCGGATGCTGCTGATAGAAATCCAATTTTTTTGCCATCGGGTCGCCAGACAGCATTCGCCTCTTTATAGGT
The DNA here is from genome assembly GCA_028702595.1 of Mariniphaga sp. Lineage (GTDB taxonomy): Bacteria > Bacteroidota > Bacteroidia > Bacteroidales > Prolixibacteraceae > Mariniphaga. Next base: position 14,495 of record JAQVON010000034.1, read on the forward strand.
TGAATGGGTTAAGTTCATGGTTTCTCCGCCTTCAACAGGTACAACATAGATGTCGTTGTATGATTTGTTCTCTTCGATATGGTAATAGGTCACTGTAAAGATCACCGATTTTTTGTCGGGAGAAACCTTAGGGTCACCCAATCGTCCAAAAGACCACAACACCTCCGGAGTCATCAGGTCAGAAGTGAGTTTGGATGTTTCCGGAATGAAGTTGCCGGGTTGGGGTGATTCAGATCGCGTGCAGGAAAACAGAGCCGGGAAAAGGGATAAAATCAGGTACTTCATCTCATTAAAATGATTTATTATTTTTTACTTCAAGGACGCAAAGAAAAAGATCAAATAATACTCCTCCTTATCCGTCATTCGTCATTTTTACAACTGGGTTAATAGACTGTTTTGAATTTATCCATTTATTCTATTTTGCGTCTTTTTCACTCATACTGCTGCAAGACTTCCTTAAATAGCTATGGCTATTCGCGTCAATTTTGCCTTGTCTGAGCAAAAAACAGATCAAAATATTTCTAAAAAACAAAATCAAAACAGTCTCTAAAAATAATAGCTTTTTATGGATTTCAAAAATAATAGAACTCAGGTTTCGCAAGAATCATTTTGATAGAATACGCAATCGTATTTTGCTGGAACTAATTTTGATTTCGTCACTTGTCATTTGCCATTGTATTTATGTTTGTGTTAAAAATTATCATGGTTGTTTCAACTTTCGTGGGTTCTGTGTGTTTTAGTTTCAGTAATCAATCAAAAAACAGATAGTCATGGCACAAATAACATTGAAAGGAAGTACTGTAAACACAGTAGGAGAGCTCCCTCAGGTTGGAGTAAAAGCCAACGATTTTTCGTTGGTAAGAGTTGATTTATCCCGTGTAGGTTTGAGTGAATATAAAGGATCGAAACTGGTTTTGAACATATTTCCAAGTTTAGATACAGGCACTTGTGCCGCTTCGGTGAGGTATTTTAACCAGGCAGCTGCCGGATTAAAAAACACGAAAGTTCTTTGTATATCACGTGATCTGCCTTTTGCCCAGGCTCGTTTCTGTGGGGCCGAAGGTATTGAAAATGTAGAAACGCTGTCCGATTTTGCAACCGGTGATTTTGGCAAGAGCTATGGACTTGAGATTGCTGATGGTCCATTGTCTGGTCTTCATTCTCGCGTGGTGATTATTTTGGATGAAAATGGCACGGTTGTTTATACCCAACAAGTTCCCGAAATAGTGGATGAACCCAATTACGAAGAGGTGTTGAAAGCATTGAAATAATCATCTGACGGGGGATTTGTCCAGGAGGCATCATCTTCTGTTTTTGACTATGGCTTGCCTCTGGATAAATTTTATAACCGGGTTAGCATGAAATGTATTAATTCCATAGAAAAGTGTATATTTATCGTGTTATGATGTTTGTGTTTGTCAGGTATTGACCCACAAGGAGAACAGATAATAAACATGGATGACTAGTATGGCGGAAAAGAACCGGTTAAAGAAAGAGTTAGGATTATTTGAGGTTTTTACGATCAGTACAGGAGCGATGTTCAGTTCCGGGTTTTTTCTATTACCTGGTTTAGCTTCTTCTTATACTGGTCCGTCGGTCTTTTTTGCTTATTTGGTTTCGGGTATTCTCATTATGCCAGCCATGTTCAGTATTGCTGAAATTGCGACAGCCTTACCGCGATCGGGGGGAGCCTATTTTTTTCTTGATCGCAGTCTTGGTCCTATGATGGGAACAATTGGCGGACTTGGTACATACTTTGCCCTGATGTTTAAAACAGCTTTTGCTATTCTTGGCATTGGCGCATATGCTGCTTTTTTTTGGGATGTGCCTGTCAGGACAATAGCAATCATGGCGACCCTCTTTTTTATGAGTTTAAACCTGATTGGTGTAAGAAAAACATCAGGTTTGCAGAACTTTTTTGTTGTTTTTCTGCTCATTGTCCTGGGGACATTTATTGTGGATGGGCTTTATCAAATTTTCTTTACTGAAAGGGTTGATATTCCTTCAGTTAATGAAAATTTTAGTCCATTTTTCTCACATGGAGTTGAAGGGGTCATCTATACTGCCGGTTTTGTTTTTGTTTCTTATTTGGGATTAACACAAATTGCCAGTGTAGCTGAAGAAATAAAAAATCCGGAACGTAATATCCCGTTAGGAATGTTACTTTCTTTGGTGGTGACTGGCATGGTCTACGTTCTTGGTGTGTTTATTATGGTTGCCGTAATTGAACCTGCTGAATTTTCAAAGGATTTAGCTCCTGCAGCCAGTGCTGTTAAAAAACTATTTACCTGGATGCCGGGTAATATGGGGGCCTGGCTGATGACCGGAGCTGCCATGGCTGCTTTTGCTTCAACAGGAAATGCGGGGCTGTTTTCTTCATCCCGCTACCCGTTTGCTATGGGACGCGATAACCTGTTTCCCCAGAAATTTTCCAGGGTAGGGAAGAAAGGAACTCCTGTTCTGGCTATTCTGCTTACTACCAGCTTTATTCTGGGTTTTATTCTGGTTTTTTCAGAAAGAGGAATTGCGAAGTTGGCAAGTACTTTCCAGCTTTTTATTTTTATGCTGATCAACTTTTCAGTCATTGTTTTTCGGAAAAGTAATATTGAATCCTATGATCCTGGTTATCGTTCTCCTCTCTATCCGTATATGCAGGTGAGTGGTATTATTATTTCCATTGTTCTGATTGCATATATGGGTTGGTTAGCCATTCTTTTTACTGCTTTTGTGATTCTCATAGGGTTTCTATGGTATACTTATTATGCACGATTGAAGGTAAAACGTGAAGGTGCAATATTTCATTGGTTTGCGTTGCTTGGTAAATACCAGTATGCTGAATTGGAAAGTGAGTTTATGAGTATCATTAAGGAAAAAGGATTGCGACAGGGTGATCCGTTTGACCAAACTATTATCAGAGCACGTGTTACTCATGTAGATGAACATACCCGATTTGATCAGCTCCTGGCTGATGTATCAGAAATTTTTTCAACTGAGATGCATGTCAGAAAAGAAGATCTTGTGAAAGAATTCCTGACTTCATCTGCCATTGAACCGGCATTAGTCATTCCTCAAGTGTCCGTTTTATATGCAAAGAATGAAGGCATTGATCATCCGTCGTTGCATATTGTTATTTCAGAAAGCGGAGTAAAAAAGCCCGTCGAGAAATCGGGATTTTTATCTGAAGATGACATCCGTGTTTTCTTTTTTTTAGTGAATCCTGCCCAAGAACCACGCCAGCAACTGCGGATGTTATCCCGGTTGATTGATATCGTGGAGCGGGACAATTTTGTGGAGGAGATTATCTATCTCAAAAACCAGCGAACCATTAAGGAGTATTTGCTTCATAATGAACGGTATATTTCTCTTCAGCTGATGCCTGGTACTGCACAGTCGGAAATGATAGGAAAACAGTTGAAGGAGATTAAATTACCATCCGATTTGCTGGTTGCCCTGGTCGAGCGTGATACACATACTTTTGCCCCTAACGGCAATACTTACCTGCTCGAAAACGATGTGCTTACCATTATTGGTGAACCTCAGTCTGTTAGCAGGCTTTATGAACGGTATCTGAAGGTTTGAGATTTATATGCGAAAGGTATCAGAAAATGAACATCACCTGTTAACTCATCCTGTTTCATCGGTTTTTCTTTCTTTTCAGACTTTGATCTTTCGGGTATTTTTCCCTGTTCCGGAAGTTTAGAAATAACAGCGGGTTATACGAGCATGAAAAATCTCTATTCGCAAACGAGTTACTTTCAAAATTGATGAGAGCTACAATATTATAGAAAATAAACAATTTTTCAGGTTTGTTTCATTTGCCTTTTTGGGGAAATGATTATCTTTACGCCCTATGAAAAAGAAGCAGATATCAAAAGAAAACACTTCACTTGAGCCGGGTTTTGCACTTGGAGGGGAGAATTACCGCCTGTTAGCTATCGGATTTGGTATCATCGTGATTGGCTTTATATTGATGATTGGAGGGAAAAGTGATGATCCGAATGTGTTCAATCCCGAGATTTTCAGTTTCAGGCGAATTACCCTGGCCCCGGTACTCTTGTTAATTGGGTTTCTGTTTGAGATTTATGCTATTCTGAAAAAGCCTAAAGACAATGCTTAGCTTTTAGGTGAAATGAATGAAATCCAGGCATTGATTCTTGGCATCTTACAGGGCCTCACCGAGTTTTTACCTATCAGCTCAAGTGGTCATCTCGAAATTGGGAATGCTGTACTGGGAGTACAATCGGCCAATAATCTGATTTTTGCCGTTGTTGTTCATGTAGCTACAGTATTGAGCACCCTCGTTGTTTTTCGTAAGGACATAATCATTTTACTGACTGATTTTTTTTCATTTCAGTGGAATGAATCTACTAAGTATATTCTCATGCTGCTCTTTTCTGCCATTCCGGTATTGATCATTGGGCTTTTTTTTAAGGATCGGGTAGAATCATTTTTTACAGGGAATCTTGTTTTGGTTGGTAGCATGTTACTCATCACCTCCGGATTACTTACCTTGGCCCATTTTGCAAAAAAAGGGAGTAATCAGATGACCTGGGGCAGGGCGTTTATCATAGGAGTTGCACAGGCATTGGCTGTCTTGCCGGGGATTTCCCGTAGTGGTGCAACGATTGCCACAGGGATTATGCTTGGTTCGAAAAGGGATGAAGTTGCCAGGTTTTCATTTCTGATGGTACTGGTACCCATCCTGGGGGCTGCTGTACTTAATTTGCTGTCGGGAGACTTTTCAGAAGATAATTCCATTGGAATAATTCCTTTGCTTATTGGGTTTGTCAGTGCATTTTTATCGGGATTACTGGCCTGTTCGCTGATGATCAGGATGGTTAAAAAGAGGAAGCTCATATATTTTGCAATTTATTGCCTGATTGTAGGAATAATTGCTATCTTTGCAGCCTGATTTCAGGAATTTTAAAATACTGATTATTAAAGCTTTGTGAATGACGGGCCTGAAAAAAAAGTATGATTTTTTAGGAGGGGAGGTTTTATTATTTGATAAAGATCTGGAATGGACTTCATTTGATTTGGTTCAGCGGGTACGCAATATGTTGTGTCGGCAGTTGGGAATTAAGAAGATGAAGGTTGGTCATGCAGGCACATTAGATCCATTAGCCACCGGGTTGATGATTCTTTGTACGGGTAAATCGACCCGGCTTATTGAGTCATTTCAGGAGAAAGAAAAAGAATACCTGGCTACGCTCAAACTAGGTGCTACAACTCCATCGTATGATCTGGAAACACCCGAAGACAGTCAAAAAAGCTTTGATCATATTACAAGAGAGGATTTTGAACAGGTTGTTCAGAAATACCTGGGTGAAACAGATCAGGTTCCTCCAATATTTTCGGCAGTTAAAGTGAACGGTAAGCGTGCTTTTGATTATGCAAGAAAAGGAGAAGAATTGAAACTTAATTCCAAAAAAATTGTTATTACAGATATTGCTGTTGAATCATTTGAATTACCGTACGTCACCATTCGTGTTGTGTGTAGTAAGGGAACCTATATCCGTGCGTTGGTTCGTGATATCGGGAATGATTTAGGCGCTGGAGCATACCTCACCAAACTGCGACGGTTGCGTATTGGTGAGTTTGACGTATCTCAGGCTTTAACAGTTGATTATTTTACCAGGAATATAGAGTTATTTGTAACCAGTTAATTTTTTTTACGTACAAAGCTTTTCTGTGTTTCAGGTATTGAACCTGGCATTAATGTTGAAGTAATAATTAAAAAATATTTGCCCATGAAATTATCAAAATTCAGGTATGATTTAGACGAGAAGAAGATTGCATTACACCCGGTACACAACAGGGATGAATCCAGGTTAATGGTATTGGACAGGGCAAAGCGGACCATTGAACACAAGGTTTTTAAGGATATCGTTGATTATTTTGATGACGGCGATGTGTTTGTGTTCAATGACACAAAAGTTTTTCCTGCTCGTTTATATGGGAATAAAGAGAAGACGGGCGCAGAAATTGAAGTATTTTTGTTACGTGAGTTGAATCGTGAGATGCGTCTTTGGGATGTTTTGGTTGATCCGGCCCGGAAAATTCGTATAGGGAATAAGTTATATTTTGGGGAGGATGACCTGTTGGTTGCGGAGGTAATTGATAACACCACTTCTCGTGGCCGGACACTTCGGTTTTTATTTGACGGACCTTACGATGAATTCAAGAAAACCTTATACAGTTTGGGGAAAACTCCACTGCCAAAATTTATCAATCGACCAGTTGTCCCTGAAGATAAGGATCGTTATCAGACCATTTTCGCCAAACATGAAGGTGCTGTAGCTGCTCCTACGGCAGGCATGCATTTCAGCCGGGAACTTTTAAAAAGGCTGGAGATAAAGGGCTCTGATTTTGCCTTTGTTACTCTTCATGTCGGACTGGGGAATTTCAGAAATGTAGATGTAGAAGATCTCACCAAGCATAAAATGGATTCCGAGCAGATCTGGATCAGGGAGGATGCATGTGAAAAGGTGAACGAAGCAAAAAACTTAAGAAAAAATGTTTGTGCTGTGGGGACAACGGTCATGCGTACTCTTGAAAGTTCTGTGTCGACACAGGGATTTTTGAAACCCTTTGAAGGATGGACGAACAAATTTATTTTTCCTCCTTATGAGTTTAGTGTGGCCAACCGGATGGTTACCAATTTCCATTTGCCATATTCTACTCTTTTAATGATGGCAGCTGCGTTTGGTGGTTACGATTTTATAATGGAAGCCTACCATATTGCTATGAAAAACGATTACCGGTTTGGAACTTATGGTGATGCCATGTTAATACTATAGGATCAGCTCTATGCGCATCCCGCAAATACGGGATGCGTATAATTATTTATTGTTTTAGAATTTCATTGATTTGAAGCAATTCTTCTTTTTCAAAGGATTGATATTTCAATATTTCCACATTGTTCTCGATTTGTTTCACGGAGCTTGCTCCAATCAAAACCGATGTTATTCGTTTATCTTTAAGTACCCAGGTAAGTGCCATCTGTGCCAGTGATTGGCCCCGCTGTTGTGCAATTTTGTTCAGTTTAATAATTTTCCCGTGAGCAGATTCCACGTGTTCCTTTGTCAGGAACAGTTCCCTGGTAGCCCGTGAACCTTCTGGTATACCTTTGAGATAACGGTCGGTAAGCAGACCCTGAGCCAGGGGAGAAAATGGGATACACCCGATGCCTTCTTCTTCCAGAGTATTTAACAAATCGTTTTCTACCCATCTGTCGAACATGGAATACCGGGGTTGATGGATAAGACAAGGAGTTCTCAGCTCTTTCAAAAGGTATACAGCCCTGCGGGTCATGTCGGCAGGATAGTTTGACAGGCCAATATAGAGAGCTTTCCCTGATCGGACAGCCTGATCAAGAGCCATCATGGTTTCTTCCAAAGGAGTCTCGGGGTCGGGCCGGTGTGAGTAAAATATATCCACGTAATCCAATCCCATTCTTTTCAGGCTTTGATCGAGACTGGCCAGTATGTATTTGCGGCTTCCCCATTCGCCATATGGACCCGGCCACATGAGGTATCCGGCTTTTGAAGAAATGATCAGCTCATCACGGTATGGTTTAAAGTCCTTTTTCAGTATTCTGCCAAAGTTTTCCTCTGCCGACCCGGGGGGAGGTCCGTAGTTGTTAGCCAGGTCGAAGTGTGTAATGCCGAGGTCAAAAGCCCGGCGCATCATGGAGCGACCATTTTCGAATACATCAATTCCCCCAAAATTATGCCATAATCCCAGCGAAACAGCCGGCAATTTTAATCCCCACTTGCCACAACGATTGTATTTCATGGCATCATAACGTTCTGCTTTAGGTAAATAAGTCATATCGATAAATTTAAATAATTACAAATATAAACATCTCCTGCTTTTACTCAAAGGTATCCTTTTTTATTATCGGGGCAATTTCATACATTTATGCCGGATTTAAAAGTGAAAATAAACCTCAATGATTTAAAAACAAAGGTACAATGAAACAAATTTTAATGACGCTCTCATTCGTTGTTATTCAGACAACAATTTTAGTTGCCCAGGAAGTTTCTGTTGAAATGAAGAAGATGATTTACAAGCATGTGAATCAGCAGGAATTATATGTAGACATGTTCTGTCCTTCCGGAGAGCCAAAGACCAATAGTACGGCAATTGCCCTTTTCCATGGCGGAGGCTGGGTGAATGGGGATCCTTCAGAGTTTCATGAAGCATGCAGGTGGTTTGCAAGAAGGGGTTATGTTACCTTTTCATTTCAGTACAGGCTTTGTGTAAACGATGACGGAACTTATCCGCATCCGGAAATTAGTCCCTCTGAATCGGTTAAGGATGCCCGCTCAGCCATGCGGTGGTTGAAAGAAAATGCAGCTTCGTTGAAGATTGACCCGGAAAAAATTGTTGTCGGAGGCCAATCGGCCGGAGGCCAGTTGGCATTAGCTACTGCTCTGATGGATACTATAAATGAATCGACCGATAACCTGAAATTTAGTCCTGAACCCGTAGCTTTATTGCTTTATTCAAGCAATGTGAATACGCTGGAACCTTGGATTGATAACCTGTTTGGTGAAAAACGGAGGGATGAGATCTGGTCTGTTTCTCCATACCATAACCTGAAAAAAATGCCCCCGGCGGTGGCTTTCCGTGGCGAAGCGGACTGTATGGTTATTCCCTATATCGTGGATTTTTTCAAGAGAAAAACAATCGAAATGGGAAACGAATTTCTGTTGTATAGCTATCCCGGAAGATCGCATTATCTGGGTGAAGGGAACGATAAGTATGCGGAGTATTTTGATGAGGAGATACTGGAGCGATCCCTTTCCTTCCTTAAACAAAAAGGACTTTAATAGTTTATCCTTTTAAACGACTGATGGATAACTGAAGAAAAAAAGCGCCGGGAAATAAATATGAGGACTTCCGGCGCTTATCATGTTAACGTAAAAGGATTCATTAATAGGTCACAACAGGTGGAAGAGCTTTTGCCTGTTCAATAAAATCAGCAACCTGAGCCAGACCGGGAATAGTCCGTGTGATTTTCTTATCAGTCTGAACTTCAATGAGTTTAGCGTGAAGGTTCTCTGCATTGCGATTTCTTAATTCTTTCACCGTGTCAACACCTGCTGCCTCCAGCAATTCAGCAAACTGGGTGGCAACACCTTTAATGCGGAACAAGTCAGCCATGTTCACCCATGAAAGTATTTTGCCTTCATCAATACCTGTGTCAGATGCTAACTTTTTCCTACCTGCTTTTGAAGCACCGCTTTTTAATAAATCTTCTACCGTTTTAATGCCTGTATCCACCAGCTTTTTAGCATACACAGGACCAATCCCTTCGATCTCTGAAATTCTTTTTGCCATGATTTATTTTTTAAATTATATGATTATAAAAGTTTTTAAATTGTGATAAATCTATAAATTATTTTTTAAAGAATAAAGGATTCGGTCATCGGAATTTTATTAAGGTAGTTGTTTGCCTTAAGAATTGATGAAAGTTTTGATTTTTTATTGGATCATATTCCGGATTCAGGAAGATTTTGCAGAAAGAAAACTGAATAATGAAACGACCAGGTCATATTATGTCACAACCAAAGAGGATTAAAATTAAGAGTAAGTTTTAGAGACTGTTTTAAATTTATCCATTTATTTTATTTTGTGTCTTTTTCACTCATACTGCTGCAAAATTTCCTTAAATAGCTATGGCTATTCGCGTCAATTTTGCCTTGTCTGAGCAAAAAAACAGATCAAAATATTTCTAAAAAACAAAATCAAAACAGTCTCTTAGTTTCGTTTTGTGTCAAATAATAGGAATTTATTTGTATTTTAATAGGACGAAAATGAAAGTTTTTCCTAAAAAACGAAATATTGAACTTAATGGGAAAAAAAAGGTTTTTATGAAGAGATTAGAAGGAAGGGTAAATGAATCTATCATTATGTGTATAAAGAAGGCATCACTGATTTGGGGAGGATTATTCATTCTGTTTCTTGGGGTTTCGGCACAGGATTCGCTGACCATCCGGGAGGCAGTTGAGTTTGCTTTTGAGCGAAATGCTGAATTACAGCAGAAGAGAGCTGTGTTGAAGCAAGAAGAAAATCGCTGGAGAACTGAGACCGGGATTTCTTCACCGGAGATCAGTTACTTTAAAGAAGGGATTGGCAATGGTCCGGGCGATGTATTTGATGAGAAACGTTTTTCGGTTTCCCAGGAAATTGATTTTCCTGTTACAACGAACTTCCGTTTAAAAGGGATTTCTGAAGAGGTTAAGTCTATGCGATTAGAAGTTGAAGCTTTTGAATATGAGATCAAGGCTGAAGTCAAGCGATATTATGTTGAGGTATTGTATGCTCTATATTTGCAAAAGTCTCTACAGAACCAACACCGACTTGCCCGGGATCTTCATCATGCAGTGTTTACCAAGTTTGAAACCGGGATGGCCAATGGTATTGATTTGGCCAATGCTGAGCTGCGGCTTGAGGAGGCGAAGAACGACCTGGATCAGAGCGAATGGGTATTACATAAAGCGAGATATGGATTGTTTTATGCGATGGGACTTCCTGAAGGGGAGCAGTTGTATTCCATTAATTTTTCTGATACCTTACATACTTCTGATATTGGAATTTCTCAATTGGAGGCACTGTTGATGAAGAAGGATCATCCTCAGATGCTGGCTTCTGAACATGAGATACAATCTGCCGCATATTTTCTCAAAGAAGCGAAAAGCAATTTGTTACCGGATTTACGGTTGAACCTGTACAAACAAAATTTTGGTGATGGTTTTCATTATAGTGGTTTTGAGGTTGGATTGCAAATACCAATCTGGTACCCATTTGAACAAAAAGGAAAAATAAATCAGGCTTATGCCCGGCAGGATGAAGCAGAATGGAAACAAACGCAGGTCAGTCTTGAAATAAAGCGAGAGATTGAATATGCCTGGCACAATTATGATATTAGCCGTTCCATTATCAACCGGTACCAGGCAACGATGAAGAACAAAGCTGCCGAATTGCGGGATTTGAGTATGAGGGCTTATCAATTGGGAGAAATAGACCTGTTGAATCTTTTAACGGCACAACAGACCTATCTTAACAGTGAGCAGCGCTATCTCTCTGCGTTACGTGATTATTATCTTCAGCTTGTCTCTTTGGAAAAATACATGGGTCAGGAACTGGTTTATTAATAAAGGAATCTGCTATGGATATGATTTTTGTGTTGGTGAATACTTTATAATCTTTTCAGGATTGCTATTGAAGTTTTTTAAATGAATAGGTTACTCTGTAAATTTTAAATAAGTAAAATGAAACGAAATTTTGCATTCATTCTTTTGGTTGTGTTATTTATCGGGAATGCTTGTTCAATGAGGAAAAGCAATGAGGTGGTTGACTCTTTAGTGCAGGTTGGTCTTCCCCCTTCGCTATCGGGGCCATCCGATGTTTCGTTGGTTAAGCTTACCAGCCAGCAGCAGCAGGATCTTCAGATACAAACCTCACTGGTAAAAAGTAATGTTGTCAGGCGTCGGCTTGCAGCGCCGGGTGTTGTTTATCCTGCTCCTGATCATTCCAGCATTATAAGTGCCCCCATCGCCGGTCAAATCCAGGAAATATTTAAACATGAGGGCACTTGGGTAAAGAAGGGTGAGGTATTGTTTCACGTTCAAAGTCTGGAATTTGGAACACTGGTATCGGACTATCTTCAGGCTCATGCCGAAGAGGAATATCAACGTAGTCGCCTGGCCCGACTGAAGCAGTTGGTAGAGGAAACCATCAGTTCGGTTAGTGAACTGGAGCAGGCAACTTCAGTATACCGGCGTGCATCTGCGTCTGTAAGGGCGGCATATTCAAGACTCAAAGCCCTTGGGGTTTTGGATCGGGAGATTGATGCGCTGATACAAAGCGAAAATATTGATCCTATACTTCGGGTGCATTCTCCCATAAGTGGAACGATTGAAAAAAACTTTATGGAAAAAGGTCAGTCAGTCAATGCTCTTGAAAATCTTTCCCGTGTACTGGATACACGCACTGTTCTCGTCAGGGGGTATTTTTCGCCTGATGAGGCCAGGTTAATACAAACAGGAGACACGGTAAATGTCATGAGGAGGGAGGACGGATCAGACTTAAGAGTTACGGCCACTGTTTCATCGATAAATCCTGGCCTGGATGAAAACAGCCGGTCAGTTGTTGTGAATATTCTTGTTTCTCCCAACTCTGACTGGCCTTTTCCAGGAGAAAATGTTCGTTTGGAAGTGTTGTCTTCCTCCTCCGAGGAAAATATTGCCATTCCTGTGGAATCGCTTTCTTATGATGGCAATCAAGCAGTAGTATTTGTTCAAAAAGAACCGGGAGTATTCGAAAAACGAGTCATTGAATTACTTGAAATTGGTGCACGCCAGGTGTTGGTTGCAAGCGGTTTACAGGAAGGAGAGAGGGTAGCTAGTTCCCGTGTTTTTAGTTTGAAAGCCCTTTCTCGATACGATATCATTTCAGAAGAGTAATCAAATAGACCTAAATGATTTCTTATGCTTAAAAATATTATCAATTTTAGTGTCCAGCAGAAATTTGTTGCTCTCTCTTTGGTGGTTCTTATGGCTGTTGGCGGGTATTATTCACTCAGGCAATTACCTATAAATTCAATTCCTGACGTTACTCCTGTTCAGGTGTTAGTGATTACCAAGGCCGGAAGGTTTTCTCCTTTTGATGTGGAGAAGCTGGTAAGTTATCCGATAGAAACAGCGATGAATGGTTTACCGGATGTGGCCCAGGTAAGGTCTATTTCGCAGTTTGGCTTATCGGCAGTCACCATTGAATTTGATGAGGGTACTGACATCTATTTTGCCCGTCAGATGGTGAGTCAGCGGCTTCAGTCTGTTTCTGATGAATTGCCACCGGGGGTATACAATCCCCAGCTGGGACCGATATCGACAGCTTTGGGTGAAATCTATCAGTATGTGGTTCACGGGGAGAATTATTCACTCACCGAGTTACGTGAAATTCAGGACTGGCTGATCGCTCCCCAGTTAAAAGTGGTTAGAGGGGTGACCGAGATCAATTCTTTTGGTGGATTTGTCAAGCAATATGATGTTGTCATACAGCCGGGAAGGTTGCGGACATTTGGAATAGGTATTTCTGATGTTCTGGATGCCATCGCCAGTAATAACAGTGTTTCCGGTGGTAACTACATCGAGCACAACAATGAACAGTATATTATCAGGGGGATTGGACAGATTAATACAAGCGAAGACATTGAAAACATCATTATTAAGAACATGGAAAACAAACCTGTTTTTATTCGTGATATAGCGATGGTTGAATTGGGGACACAGATTCGCCAGGGAGGCGTCACCCGGGACGGTGAAGGTGAGGTAGTTACGGGAATTGTTATGATGCTTCGCGGAGGCAATGGCAGGGAAGTAATCTCAGCTATTGAAGAAAAAATAGAATCCATCAATGCCAGTCTACCCAAGGGAGTGAAGATAGAAAAATTTTATGATCAGTCTGACCTGATATCACGCACTACAAAAACATTATCAACGAACCTTGTTGAGGGGGGAATGCTGGTTATTGTGGTTTTACTTCTCATGCTGGGGGAAATTTCAGGTGCTCTGATAGTGGCCATGGTCATCCCTCTCTCCATGTTGTTTGCTTTTATCGGTATGCGCGAGTTTGGTCTGGCTGCCAATCTGATGAGCCTTGGTGCTATTGACTTTGGAATGGTGGTTGACGGTTCGGTAGTAATGGTAGAGAACATTGTTCACCGGCTGCAAAATGATAAAAGTGCTGATAAAGCTGGGGTGATTAAAAGTGCAGCTCAGCAGGTTGTCCGTCCTATCTTTTTTGGCGTACTTATTATTCTGATGGTTTATGTTCCCATTATGACTTTCAGTGGTATGGAAGGGATTATGTTTCGCCCCATGGCCATTACTGTGGCTGCTGCTGTATTGGGATCCCTGTTGTTGGCTTTAATTTTTGTTCCTGCTATTTCTGCTATTATTTTCAGAAAGGGGGTAAAGATGCGTAAAAACAGGCTTATAAACTGGTTGAAGCCACTCTATACACGGTCACTCACGAAATATCTTGATCGCCGCTGGCTCGTGGTATCTGTGGCCGGAATTATTTTTGCGGTTTCACTTTTTCTGATGTCGAAATTGGGAACTGAATTTCTTCCTGAGCTGGATGAAGGTTCTATTTTGGTGGAACAGGTAAGAATGCCTTCTGTTACTCTCGAACAATCTATTGAGAACGCCAATTGGCTGGCCGGGAAGTTAATGCAGAATATTCCGGAAATAATGACTGTTGTGCCTAAAACGGGTAGGTCTGATCTGGCCAACGACTGGATGGGTGTTCACCAGACCGATGTGTGGGTGGTGTTAAAACCAGAGAAGGAGTGGCGAAAAGGAGTGACGAAGGAAGATATTATTGCACAGATTGAACCCTTTTTACAAACAGAACCCGGTCTGGCGTATAATTTTACCCAACCCATTGCCATGAGGGTTGATGAACTTACCAGCGGAGTAAAATCGGATTTGGCTGTTAAAATATATGGTGAGGACCTGGACGTCCTAACCCGGATTGGTGAAAATATTTCTTTGTTGTTGCCATCCCTTCCCGGAACCGACAATTTTTATGCTGAGCAGTCGGTGGGACAACCCTATCTGACCATACGAGTCGACCGGGAGGCAGTAGCCTCTTTCGGCTTGAATGTGGATGATGTGCAAAAAGTTGTTGAGGCCGGCATCGGGGGAGGAACAGCAGGTGTTTTATATGAGGGACAGCGCAGCTTTGATATAGTTGTGCGATATCCGGAAAATATTCGAGATGAATTGCACAAAATTCAGGAAGTGCCGGTTCATTTACCCGGAGGTGATTTTGTTCCTTTGAAACGTTTGGCAACTATTGAACTTCAGGAGGGCCCGCGTGAAATTCAGCGTGAAAACGGCTGGAGAAGGCTGATCGTTGCCATTAATATCAAAGACATTGATCTGGGCACCTATGTCTCCATCCTTGAACAGAAGATCAGAGAGGGTGCCGAAATACCTGCGGGCTATTTTATTGAGTACGGGGGGACATTTGAAAACCAGCGCAGGGCCATGCGCCACCTGCTTTTGGTGGTGCCTCTTTCCATTTTCATCATCATCGGGTTACTCTATCTTAATTTTGGGAAAATGAAATATGCTATTCTGATCCTGTTAAATCTGCCCTTTGCCCTTTCCGGTGGCGTTTTTCTGCTCTGGATGAGGGGAATGTACCTTTCTGTGTCAGCAAGCATCGGTTTTGTGGCTCTTTTTGGAGTTGCCGTTTTGAATGGCATTGTGCTTATTGACCATATCAACGAATTACGTGCATCAGGTGGATTAAGCCTGAAAAAATCGATCCTTGATGGTGCGGCAAACCGGTTGCGACCTGTTTTGATGACTGCACTGGTTGCCAGTCTCGGCTTTATTCCCATGGCGTTTAATACTGGTCCCGGATCAGAAGTGCAGCGACCCCTTGCCACTGTGGTTATCGGTGGCCTGGTTACGTCCACCATGCTGACATTGATGGTACTCCCGATCATTTATTACTGGATGGAGCGCAGAAAAGAAAAAACGGACAGGATGTAAAATTTCAGGCAACAGGATGCAGGATTTCATGGTTTTTGGTGTCTGATAATTAATATGAAATGAAAGCACCATGAAAAAACAAGTGATTTTAATTCCGGCTGTCATTATTGCACTTTTTATCTCCGCCGGCTACATGGTTCTTCAACAGGATCTGCCTGCCACATCAAACGCCTGGTTTTCTGCTTCAGGTCTGTGCATACTCTGCCATTCAACAAGCGATTTTGCCTTGCGCGACAGCCAGGGGAATGATGTTTCTCCGGTAAGCCGATGGAGAAGTACCATGCTGGCGAATGCCTCAAAGGATCCCTTTTGGAAAGCCAAAGTAAAACACGAAGGGATCGTTAATCCTTCCCACAGGGATGCACTCGAAAATGTCTGTACAAGATGCCATGCCCCCATGGGTATGCTCAATGCCCATTTGATGGGGAGTGGTGTTTATACACTGGACAGTTTAAAAATGGATGATGCCGGGAAAGACGGGATATCCTGTACGCTTTGTCATCAGATCAATGATTTCAGCTCTCCTCTTTTTTCAGGAAACTTCGGGATCAATGCATTCAAAGAAATTTTTGGGCCTTACGAAAACCCGGTAACGACTCAAATGGTTATGAATTCGGGGTACACCCCTGTTTACTCGGAGAGAATAAATGACTCCAGGCTCTGTGGTTCCTGCCATACTTTGCTGACCCATTCGGTGGATGAACAGGGTGAGCTTACCGGCAAGACTTTTGTTGAACAGGCACTTTACCATGAATGGGAAAATTCGGTGTATGGGGAACAAAATATATCATGCCAGTCGTGCCACATGCCCCGTATCTATGAGCCCGTAAAAATTACCAGCCGGCCCGGATTTCTTCCTG
This sequence comes from Mariniphaga sp., assembly GCA_028702595.1. Classification (GTDB taxonomy): domain Bacteria; phylum Bacteroidota; class Bacteroidia; order Bacteroidales; family Prolixibacteraceae; genus Mariniphaga. Next base: position 30,936 of record JAQVON010000034.1, read on the forward strand.
GTCGTGAACCATTTGGAATTCATGATTTTACCGGTGGAAATCTTTTCATGCTTAGTCTTTTGAGAGAGAATCATGAGGAATTACAGCTGCATAGTGGCATTGATTTCCTGGCGAAGTCATTGGAGCGCACCCAAAATATGTTGACTGAAAGGACGATTGATCTGGATGTCAGGGAAATAAACGGCACGAATGATTC
>JAQVON010000035.1 GCA_028702595.1 Mariniphaga sp.
GGCTTTACCCTGGGAATAAATACACTTGACTTTGCTGTATCGCACTATAATCCAATTGGGAATAATACTGATTTTAGATCCCAAGTATGGCCACTTGACCCGAATACAATAAAAGATGAAGATTTTGTTTATGCCGATGTAGCCCACATTATACCTGGGTTTACAGTAGGAATTTTGTCGAGTCTGAGGTTGACGAAAGACCTTGACCTGCGTTTTCTTCCCGGTTTATCGTTTGGAGAGCGCAAACTTACCTACAACATTCCGGTTTTTGAAGGCGGCACCTATCAGCCATCAACTTATTACTCCATCAAATCCACCTATCTTGATTTCCCGTTACTTTTTAAATACAAAGCCCGTCGCATCAACAACGACCGGCCTTATGTTGTTTTTGGACCGGCCTATCGTATCGATATCAGTCGTGCAGATAAAGACAATGATCTGGTCTGGTTAAAATCCAACGGTTTTTATGCTGAGGTAGGTGCAGGGTGGGATCACTATTTTTCATTTTTCCGGTTTTCTGTAGAAGCCAAGGTTAGTTTGGGGTTGCACAACCAGATAGGTGATCCTCCTGTTGATCAGCGGAAGTATTATACGCAGGCCATTCGGGACCTGAGGTCGAATATTTTCACATTAAGTTTTCATTTCGAGTAGACAGAAGACTGTGTTGCCTTCTGAATTCGCAACAGATTATTCCGGTTGAAACGGCCACGTTCAGTGATTCGGCCCGGTTTTTCCCCGGATTGAATGAGGGGATCATGAGGTTTTGGGTGGTTTGTTGCAGGATTTCGGAGCGAACCCCGCTGCCTTCGTTTCCCAATACCACCACTGCTGCCGGAGGAAGTTTTCCGGTAAAAATGTTATGTCCCTCCAGGCAGGTACCGAACACGGGTATGTTAGAATGATGGCACACTTGCATGAGGTTATCAAATGAAGAGTACACTGTTTTTACCCGGCAAAAAGAGCCCATACTTGCCTGAATCACCTTTGGGTTATACATATCGGCGGTGTCGGGTGAACAAAAAAGATATTCCAGTCCAAACCAGTCGCTGATGCGTATTATCGTTCCGAGGTTTCCGGGATCCTGGATGCTGTCGAGGTAGAGTGAAAGCCCGGTAAGCTTCCGGGGAAGGGGCTCCGTATGGGGCAGGGAGCATAAGGCCAGGCATTGCTGCGGATGCTTCAGCAGGCTGATCCCCTTGATCTCTTCCTCCGAAATTTCAGTAATACGCTCTGCCCGGATAAGGTTACCCTGGTTTTCTGTCAGGAATTCAACTGTTGCAAAAAGTTCCTTTACCCGGACATGGGAGTTTAACACTTCAAGTACCACTTTTGTGCCTTCAACCAGGAATGTTCGCGACTTATTCCTGAATTTTTTTTGGGAAAGGGATCGTATTTGTTTTGCTTTAATTTTACCAATCATCAGAAAGGATTAAACCTGATATAATAAATGTTCCAAATTTACTGTTTCCATCTAAAACACTTCATTATTTTTGTTGAAATTTATTCAGGTATTTTGATTAGGAAAGCATTTCCATATGGGGTTATACTTGGGCGGTTCCTTGCTCTGGCGGCAGGGTTATTCCTTTTTTCCTGTTCATCGGTGAAATATGTACCTGAGAGCCAGTATCTGTTAAATAAAGTGGAGGTTGAAACGGATGGTGCTGAGATAGGCAGGGAAGAACTAAAGACGCACATCAGGCAGAAGGAGAATTATAAAATACTTGGTTTTATCAAGTTTCACCTGTGGTTATACAACTTATCATCTGCAAAGAAGGAGAGCAGTTGGTTAAGGAAGATTGGAGAACCTCCGGAGATTTTTGATGAAGGGTTGGTTTTTGCTTCTGAAGAGCGTTTAAGACAGTATCTTGCAAATCGTGGTTTTTTCAGGGCTTCGGTAACTTCTGACATCAGACTGAATGACAGCAGTCAGAAAGCCCGGGTGAAGTATAAGGTCAACACAGGTGATCAGTATAAGATCAGGGAAATTAATTACCACTTCAGGGATTCAGCATTGGAAGAGTTGTTTTTCAGGGATTCTGCGGGGATTCGTTTGAACCCGGGAATTCCTTTTGATTTAAACTTATTGGATCAGAAGCGTTCTGCCATAGTGGATCTGTATAAGAATGACGGGTATTATTATTTTTCGAAAGATGAAGTAAGTTTTCTTGCCGACAGCAACAGGTATGATCAGGAGGTAATTTTGGACCTGTTTATCGGGGGATCTCCTGGTACGGATGCGTTAAGGGAATTCAGGCAGTATCAGTTGAATGATTTTTATATATCTGTTTTACCCGGTTCTGTTCCGGTATCATCTCCTGAAGGGTATACTCAGTTTTCTGATACACTGAGATGGGAAAATCACACCTTGTATTCCAGTGGGGAGATACAGTACCGACAGGGTCTTTTCCGGAACCTGATTCAAATGAAGACAGGTTCTTTATACCGGTTGGATGATGCCCGGTACACTTTTGATGTTTTCACGCGTTTGCGTCAGTTTCGTTTTATTGACTTGCAGTTCTCTGAAGCGGGTGTCCCGGCCGACACCAGTCTGTTGGATTGTTACATTCGCCTTGCCCCGTTAAGTAAGCAGGCCATCTCTTTCGATGTTGAGGGGACCAACACTTCGGGTAATCTGGGAATGGCCGGCAATGTAAATTATCAGCACAGGAATGTTTTAAAGGGAGCTGAAGTGTTTCAGATGAACCTGAGGGGAGCTATGGAACGGCAGCAACGTATGGTGGAGAATGTTCCCGAGTATTTTAATACCCGTGAGCTGGGAACAGAAGCTAGTCTTACCTTTCCCAAGATTCTTGGTCCGAGGCAGGTAGTTGCTGCTTTTCGGAATTTTCTTCCCAAAACTGTTTTTACCGTGGGATTTAATTACCAACAGCGACCGGAATATACACGGACCATTTCCAACATCAAACTTGGCTACGACTGGATGACATCTGAAAACCGGAAACATACCTGGAACCTTGTTGATTTTAACCGGATTGACCTTTCGCAGTTTGATGCAGGTTTTATCGATTTTATCAAGGATTTATACATCAGGAGTAGTTTTACGGATCACCTGATTTTTGCCACCAATTATTCATTTATTTATAACACGCAGAGACCCGGAACCATGCAAAATTATTCCTTTATGCGGTTTAATGTGGAGTCGGCCGGGAACCTGGCTTACCTGGTATCAGAAACGCTGAACCGGCCACTTACCCAATCGGCTGATTCTGTCGGAGCCGGATCGGCAGGTTACTACCGGATATTTAATACCCGCTTTGCTCAGTATATCAAATCGGATGTGGAAATCCGGAGGGGAATCATTATGGACAGGTATAACACATTGGTTGGTCGTGCATTTTTTGGTGTTGGGCTTCCCTACGGGAATTTTGATGTTTTACCATTTGAAAAGAAATATTTTACTGGCGGTGCAAACGGGATCAGAGCCTGGCAGGTTCGTTCGCTGGGACCCGGAACGTATAAGTCGCCACCCAATGCTTACCCCAACCAGTCGGCCGATATCAAGCTGGAGGCAAACCTGGAATACCGTTTTAACCTGCTGGATTTTTTAGAAGGAGCTCTCTTCGTTGATGCCGGGAATATTTGGGCTATTAACCGGAAAGATAACCGCCCGGGTGCGCAGTTTAAAATCAATCAATTTTATAAACAGCTTGCCCTGGGAACAGGCACCGGTTTCCGCTTCGATTTTAACTACTTCATTTTTCGCCTCGATGTTGGAATGAAATTACGCGATCCTTCTGAAACGGAAGCAAATGGTTGGATTATCGGGCAACGAAAATATACCGGCGACGATTTTAACTTTTCTTTTGCAATCGGTTATCCGTTCTAGGAAAGATGGCGACGATTTGATTGTTAGGTAGTGAATAGGTTGTGAGCAGGAGGTATTATGATGATTGTACCGATTTTTTGTGATAATTGGAATTCATGAATGGCGACCTGCATTAATTTTATATTTTTGTCCCTGTTTTTGTTAAAAAGTGATTGTTTGGAAAGGATTTTTGCAACGAATTAACAGGGAAATATATGTCGGGTCATCATAGCAATCGTGATTTTTTTAGTTCAAAATTCGGGGTTATTGCTGCCACGGCAGGTTCGGCTATCGGGTTGGGGAATATATGGCGTTTCCCCTATGTTGCCGGGGAGAATGGTGGAGGGGCATTTCTTTTAATTTACCTGGGATTTATTCTGATCATTGGTATTCCGGTCATGCTATCCGAATTCATTATTGGCCGCAGTGCTCACCGGAATGTTTTTGGTTCGTTTCGTAAACTTGCTCCCGGGAAGCCCTGGTATATTATCGGTTTGATGGGAGTTGTGGCGGCCTTTATGATTCTGTCATTTTATACTGCAGTTGCCGGATGGACACTGGAATACCTGTATCAATCGATAACCAACGGATTTGAAGGTTTAACCTCTACTGAGTTACAGGAAATGTATTACTCATTCATTGGTAGTCCTGTGCGCCCGCTTCTCTGGTTTTTTGTATTCATGGGGCTGACGGGTTATATCATCATGGCAGGTGTTCAAAAAGGGATAGAAAAATATTCTAAAATACTCATGCCCCTGTTGGTGGTGTTGTTAATTATTTTGGTTATCCGTTCATTAACCTTACCTGGTGCCGCTGGTGGAGTTCAATTTTTATTCAAACCTGATTTCAGTAAAATAACCACCAAGACCATATTGGAAGCTTTAGGTCAGGCCTTTTTTTCACTCAGTATCGGCATGGGAACGTTAATTACTTATGGCTCTTATATTCAGAAAAAAGACAGGCTGGAATCCACTGCTGTTTCCGTGGCTGTTGCTGATACTTTAGTTGCTGTTTTAGCCGGGTTGGCTATTTTCCCGGCTGTGTTTGCCTTTCAGATAGAACCCAATTCGGGTGAAGGATTGGTTTATATCACCATCCCCAATATTTTCCAGCAAATGCACGGGGGATATTTTTTCTCGATCCTGTTTTTTGTTCTGTTGGGTGTGGCTGCCCTAACTTCTACTATTTCTGTGCTGGAAGTAATTGTGGCATTTTTTGTGGAAGAATTGCGAATTAAAAGATCAGCTGCTACCTGGCTGGCTACTGTATCTGTATCAATATTGGGAGTGATGTGTGTGCTTTCAACCAGTAGTATGTCCTTTTTTCGTATATTCAACTTCACCGTTTTTGACCTGATGAATTTTGGTTCAGCAAATATTTTTTTGCCACTGGGGGGATTTTTCATTGTCATTTTTGTGGCTTGGTTTCTGGGTCGTGAACAGGTAGGAAAGGAATTGAGTCACAACAGCAAACACAAATCAGGCTTTATTCCTTTTTTTATGTTTGTCATTAAATTTTTGGCTCCTGTTGCTATTGCGTTTATTTTTCTTCAGGGAGTGGGTTTAATCAAATTTTCCTGAGAGACATCGATCTGTTTTTTACTCCTGCCGCTCATGAGGAGTACTTTGATATCTTTTTGGAGAAACCATTCTGGATATAAAAGGGAAACAAATTTTGAATATTGTGCCCCGAAAATTACCTTTGTGAATTGTTAACACCCAATAACGCCATGATCAGGAATAATTTCACATTTCGGGCAATCAAAAGTTACTTTCATTTTCAGAAACAAGACAGGAATGCGATTATCTTATTAGTCGGGATAATTGTTATTGTATTGTTGGGGCATATGTTGGTAGATCAAGTGAGAATTAGATCAAACCATGATTTTTCGGCCATTGAGAAAGTGTTGGAGGAGTGGGAGAGTGCAACTGATACGCTGGTTCAGCGGTATATGTTTCCCTTTGATCCCAATAAAATTACAAAGGAGGAATTAAAGGTTCTCGATATTCCTCTATTTATTCAGGAGAATATTATCCGTTATCGAAATGCGGGAGGAAAATTTCACAGACCGTTTGATCTCCGGAAGATATACGGGATGAATGACAGCATCTATTCCGCCATTGAGTCCTATCTGTTCATTCCTCAGGCCGATCGGTTCAGAGAAGGCGGAGGTCGGGATACAACGAAAAAAATCAAGCAGAAAGGTCAGCATCCGGTATTGGGAGGAGCCGGGACAGGAGGTCAGGATCGATATGTAGAGCTGAATCAGGCTGATTCACTTCAGCTTACTGGGTTGAGGGGGATTGGTCCAGTTTTTGCTGTCCGCATTATGAAATACAGACATTTATTGGGAGGATTTTATTCCTGTCGTCAGTTGCTTGAAGTTTATGGATTTCCGGAGGACACCTATTTCTCTCTTCGTGAACAAATACAGGTTGACACCACCCGGGTAAGAAAAATCAGGTTGAATTTTGCAGACTTTGCTGAATTGATCAGGCATCCCTACCTGGAAGAAGCGTCAGTCAGGAAAATTCTCAGACATCGGAGCGAGAATGGTGCGTTTACCTCAACGCATCAACTTCTTGAATATGGATTGCTCGATTCTGCAGATTTCAGAAGAGCAGCTCCCTATTTTACCTGTCGTTAAAAATTATTAAAAGCCAAATTGTCTTTAGGAAATATTATTTTTTTCGATTAAATTTGATTTGCTATGAATAATTTCTAAATTTGCGCCTCAATTTTTAAAGGAGAAAAGAAATGATTGTGATTCCGGTAAAAGAGGGTGAAAACATTGAAAGGGCTCTCAAGCGGTTTAAGAGGAAGTTTGAAAAGACTGGCGTAATAAAGGAATTACGTGAAAGACAAAAGTTTACAAAGCCTTCGATAAAAAGAAGGGAAGAAGTAAAAAAGGCGGCATATATACAAAAGTTACAGCGCCAGGAAGACTAGAGGACGATTTTGGTTCCTGGTATTATTAAATCAGATAAATGGATTATCAGGAATCTTTTATCAGCTATTTGAGGTATGAGAGGAGGAATTCTTCTCATACGGTTATAGCCTATAAAAAAGACCTCGACCAATTCGTTACATTTTGTACTGAAATGGCCGGGGAATTTGATATTAAGGGGGTTGATGGGAAATTGGTTCGCAGCTGGATTGTGAGTTTGATGGAAGGGGGGTATACTCCCCAGTCGGTAAATCGGAAAGTATCAACGATCAAGGCATTTTTCAGGTTTATCATGAAGTATTATGCAGATGAGGGAGTGGAGAGCAATCCGGCTGTAAACATTCCACTACCCAGAATTCGAAAACGTCTTCCGGGTTTTGTGGAAGAGAACAGTTTGCATCATTTATTTGATGACGGATTTTTTTCTGATGATTTTGAAGGGAAACGCGACAAGTTGATTCTCAATCTGCTTTATGGGACTGGTATCAGGCTGGCTGAGTTATTGAATTTAAAGGACAAGGATTTCAATACGGCTGAATTTCTCATCAAGGTGTTGGGGAAGAGAAATAAGGAGCGAATTATTCCTTATCCTCGCAGTATTCATCCGGTTTTGGAGCAATACTTAGAGGTCAGGGACAGGGAGATCGTTCCCATGGAGGAAAGCAAGGGTGTACTGTTGGTGACGGGAAAGGGGGTCCCTGTTTATGAAAAACTGATTTACCGGGTAGTCAGGCTGTACCTCGGGAAGGTAACAATGCTTGAGAAAAAAAGTCCACACATATTACGTCACACGTATGCCACACATTTATTGAATAAGGGTGCCGATCTGAATGCTGTCAAAGAGTTGCTGGGTCATGCGAATTTATCTGCCACGCAGATTTATACGCATACAACTTTTGAAAAATTGCATCATATATATAAACAAGCCCATCCAAGAGGTTAAATTAAAAAGTGTTATTATGGAAATCATGATTAATTCAGTACATTTCACTACAGATAAAAAGCTGGTGGAATTTGTGAACAAAAAGGTTAGTAAGCTCGACACCTTTTATGATGGTATTCTTAATGCTGAGGTAACATTAAAAGTGCTGAAACCAGAAACTGCCCGGAACAAAATTTCGGAGATAAAAATTTCAATTCCTGGTAACAGTTATTTATTTGCCAAGAAGCAAGCTGACACTTTTGAGGAAGCCACTGACCTGGCTATTGATGCGCTAAAGAAACAGCTTACAAAGGTTAAAGAAAAACTCAGGAGTAAATAAATATTAATTTTTACCTGCATAGGTTAGATTTTTAAAATAATATTTTTACATTTGCACACCATTTTTTGGAGGCGTTTCAGAAACACTTGAATTTGAAGTTGTTTCAGGCATTTCGCCAGTATTTCAGGCTTTTAGAGAACTTTAGGCTTGATGATTGGAAAGGATTATTTTATTCCAATGCCTTAAAGATTGTTTTATGATCAGGTGTTTCTGATAAAATTTTGTAATTTTGCAGCGCATTGTGTATGTAAAATATTGCGGGAGTAGCTCAGTCGATAGAGCATTAGCCTTCCAAGCTAAGGGTCGCGGGTTTGAATCCCGTCTCCCGCTCAAAAAGACTGGAGTTTGAAGTAGATTCTTTTGACTCCTGTCTTTTTCTGTGTTTAAGGCCGGAGTAGCTCAGGGGTAGAGCGCATCCTTGGTAAGGATGAGGTCACGAGTTCAATTCTCGTCTTCGGCTCAATGAATTTAGATAATAATTAAAAATGTGAAGTTATGGCTAAGCAAACATTCGTAAGGGATAAAGACCATGTCAATATTGGTACAATTGGCCATGTTGACCACGGCAAAACTACCCTGACAGCAGCAATTACTATGGTATTGGCCAAGAAAGGCCTTTCCGAAATTAAATCTTTTGATTCAATTGATAATGCTCCTGAAGAAAAGGAGAGGGGTATTACCATTAACACCTCGCACGTTGAGTATCAAACAGCCACCCGGCATTATGCTCACGTTGACTGTCCCGGTCACGCCGACTATGTTAAGAACATGGTTACAGGTGCTGCCCAGATGGACGGTGCAATCATTGTGGTAGCGGCAACCGATGGTCCGATGCCTCAAACCCGTGAACATATTCTTCTGGCCCGCCAGGTTAATGTTCCCAGGCTGGTTGTGTTTATGAACAAGGTAGACATGGTTGACGACGAAGAAATTCTTGAGTTGGTAGAGATGGAAATTCGCGAACTGCTTGAATTTTACGAGTTTGATGGAGATAACACACCGATAATTCGTGGTTCTGCTTTGGGAGCAATGAATGGTGAAGCTCAGTGGGAAGATAAAGTTATGGAGCTGATGGAAGCAGTTGATACATGGATTCCGCTTCCTCCCCGTGAAGTTGACAAACCTTTCCTGATGCCTGTGGAAGACGTATTTTCTATTACCGGCCGTGGAACCGTTGCAACTGGTCGTATCGAAACCGGTATTGTTCATACCGGTGATGAGCTCCAGTTGATTGGACTTGGTGCTGAAGGACGTAAAACCGTTTGTACAGGGGTTGAAATGTTCCGCAAAATTCTTGACGAAGGTCAGGCCGGGGATAACGTTGGGTTGTTACTCCGTGGTGTGGATAAAAAAGAGATTAAACGTGGACAGATTCTGGCAAAACCAGGTTCCATTACTCCTCATACCAAATTTAAGGCAGGGGTGTATGTGTTGAAGAAAGAAGAAGGTGGCCGCCATACTCCGTTCCATAATAAATACCGTCCGCAGTTTTACCTGCGTACCCTGGATGTAACCGGTGAAATTCATCTGCCGGAAGGTCGTGAAATGGTTATGCCAGGCGATAACGTTTCTGTTGAAGTGGATCTGATCTATCCTGTGGCATTAAATGTTGGATTACGTTTTGCTATTCGTGAAGGCGGACGTACAGTAGGTGCCGGACAGGTAACTGAGATTCTTGAATAATTTGCAAACATGCTGGTATATTATAAGTCCCGGGCCATGTGCCCGGGACTATATTCGGAAGAAGCTCAGGCAGGGAGCTCAGTTTTGTAAGTTCGATTCTTACCTTCCGTCCAAATATGGCAAAATGTAAGATGAAACGATTATGACAAGTTATGCTACAAACGACTATTATCAATGGTAGCATGGAGTAATATATTATTCATGCGAGTTCCATCTTTTACCATAGAAAATTAACAATCTTATTAAGATGAAATTAAAAATTTATTTGCAGGAGGCCTACGATGAACTCGTTCATAAAGTTACCTGGCCTACCTGGAAAGAACTGCAAAGCAGTGCATTGGTTGTAATGGTTGCTTCCTTTATTATATCACTCTTAATATTCGTAATGGACCTGTCATTCAGGAACGTTATGAGTTTTATTTATGGATTATTTTATTAATTGAAATCCTTGAATCAAGAAATGAGCGACACAACAAAAAAATGGTATGTTCTTCGTGCAATTGGAGGTAAGGAGAAGAAAGTAAAGGAATATATCGATAATGAGATCGCAAATGGAGATTTGAAGGGTTTTGTCGAACAGGTTTTAATTCCTACGGAAAAGGTTTATCAAATCCGAAACGGAAAAAAAATCAGTAAGGAGCGGAATTTTTTCCCGGGCTACGTGCTTATTGAAGCCTCTTTAGTTGGTGAGATAACGCACACCCTTAGAAATGTACCTAATGTTATCGGGTTTCTTGGCGACACCAAAGGTGGAGATCCGGTGCCAATCAGGCAGGGTGAGGTAAACAGAATTCTGGGAAGAGTGGATGAACTTGCTGAATCCTCAGAGGAGATGAACAATCCATTCGTAGTTGGTGAAACCGTTAAGGTAATCGACGGACCATTTAACGGCTTTAACGGATCCATTGAAGCAATCAATGAAGAGAAGAAAAAGCTGCAGGTAATGGTTAAAATTTTTGGACGTAAAACTCCTTTGGAGCTTAGCTTTATGCAAGTTGAGAAGGAATAGTAACGCTTTATAAATCTATTATGGCGAAAGAAGTTGCTGGATTAATTAAATTACAGATCAAAGGTGGAGCGGCAAATCCGTCACCACCAGTAGGACCAGCCTTAGGGTCAAAAGGGGTTAATATTATGCAGTTTTGTAAGCAGTTTAACGGTCGTACTCAAGATATGGCCGGTAAATTACTACCGGTAATTATTACTGTTTACAGCGATAAATCGTTCGACTTTATAATTAAACAACCTCCGGTGGCCATTCAATTGCTCGATGCTGCAAAGGCAAAAAAAGGTTCACCCGAACCTCATGTCAGTAAAGTGGGGTCCGTTACCTGGGAACAGGTTAAACAGATTGCCGAAATAAAAATGGCTGACCTGAATTGCTTCACTGTAGAATCAGCAATGAAAATTGTGGCTGGAACTGCAAGAAGTATGGGAATTACCGTTAAAGGTGCTTCACCATTCATTAACTGAAATTAAATTGTTTAAGATGGGAAGAATTACGAAAAATAAAAAAGCTTCTCTTGGTTTGCTTGAAAAAGAAAAGTTTTACTCGATTGATGAGGCATCCCAGCTGGTGAAGGAAATAACCTTTACCAAGTTTGATGCCTCGGTTGATATCGATGTAAGGTTGGGAGTGGACCCAAGAAAAGCTAACCAGATGGTTAGAGGCGTAGTTTCATTACCCCATGGGACAGGTAAAGAGGTCCGTGTGCTTGCCTTGGTAACTCCCGATAAAGAGGATGAAGCCAAAGAAGCCGGTGCGGATTATGTTGGATTAGATGAGTATGTAGATAAGATCAAAGGCGGTTGGACCGATGTGGATGTGATCATTACAATGCCCCCGGTTATGGGCAAAGTAGGTCAGTTGGGGCGTATTTTAGGCCCCCGCGGTTTGATGCCGAACCCTAAAAGTGGAACAGTTACGATGGATGTCGGGAAAGCTGTGCGCGAAGTAAAACAGGGGAAAATTGATTTTAAAGTGGATAAGTTTGGCATCGTTCATACTTCCATCGGTAAGGTTTCTTTTACCCCAGAAAAAATAAAAGAAAATGCCCTGGAATTTATCCATACTATCGTAAAACTGAAACCAACTGCCGCAAAAGGTACTTACATCAAAAGTATTTATCTTTCCAGTACCATGAGCCCTGGTATAAAAGTTGAACCCAAGTCAGTCACTGACTAAAAAGTGTAGAAATGAAGAGTACAGAAAAAAAAGTTATTATTGATAGTCTGAAAGAGCAGATTGATTCGTACAACCATTTTTACCTGACTGATATTAGTGGTTTAAATGCTTCTGTTACCAGTGATCTGAGAAGATTATGCTACAAAAGTGACGTCAAACTGGTTGTTGCGAAAAACACCTTATTACGTAAAGCCCTGGAACATTCATCCAAGAATGCTGAAGAGCTTTACGATACTCTACGGGGAAATACTTCAGTAATGTTCACTTCAGATGGGAACGTACCTGCAAAGCTGATTAAAGAATTCAAAAGAAAACATAAAAAGCCTATACTGAAAGCTGCTTATGTTGAAGAATCAGTATATGTGGGTGAAGACCAGCTCGATGTACTTGTTGCATTGAAATCGAAGAATGAACTTATTGCTGATGTTATTGCTCTGTTACAATCACCCATGCAAACCGTGCTTTCACAGCTGCAGTCGGGTGGTAATATAATTCATGGTGTTCTTGATACACTGAAAGAGAAAGAATAGTTTTTTTTGAAATTTATTAAAATAATTAAAAATGGCAGATTTAAAACAGCTTGCAGAAGAGTTGGTAAACTTAACTGTTAAAGAGGTTAACGAGTTAGCTAAAATCCTGAAAGACGAATACGGTATTGAACCCGCAGCAGCTGCAATTGCAGTCGCCGGGCCCGCAGCAGCAGGCAACGAAAGTGAAGCCGCCGCTGAACAAACCGAATTTGACGTAATATTAAAAGCTGCCGGGCAGTCGAAACTTGCCGTGGTAAAACTTGTTAAGGAATTAACAGGGCTTGGGCTGAAAGAAGCTAAAGCCGTAGTTGATGAAGCTCCCAAAGCGATTAAAGAAAAAGTTTCCAAAGATGAGGCAGAAGCCTTAAAAAATCAGTTGGAAGAAGCTGGAGCAGAAGTTGAAATCAAATAGACGCATTCAGACCTTTATCAGGTTATATGGTTTAGAATCGTGCCCTGCATGATTCTAAACCTTTTGTGTGTTTGTATTTTTATAATTAACTTCTACAAATAGATGTCAGTAAAAACAAGAATCGAGAGGATTAATTTCTCCTCAACACAAACCAGGTTTGATTACCCTGACTTTTTAGAAGTACAAATTAAATCATTCAAAGAGTTTTTTCAATTAAATTCCACTCCGGAACAGCGAAGGGAAGAAGGATTGAACCGGGTTTTCCAGGAAAACTTTCCCATTACAGATACCCGGAACAATTTTGTTCTCGAGTTTCTTGATTACCAGGTTGATCCTCCACGTTACGCTATTACGGAATGTATTGAACGTGGATTAACTTACAGTGTTCCGTTAAAAGCCCGTCTTAAACTTTATTGCACCGACCCGGAACACGAAGATTTTGACACCGTGGTGCAAGACGTGTACCTGGGAACCGTTCCCTATATGACTGAAAAGGGTACTTTTATTATTAATGGTGCCGAAAGGGTAATCGTTTCTCAATTACACAGGTCTCCTGGTGTATTTTTTGGACAGAGCCTTCATGCCAATGGTACAAAGCTATATTCAGCCCGGGTCATCCCGTTCAAAGGCTCATGGATCGAATTTGCAACCGACATCAACAGTGTGATGTTTGCTTATATCGACCGGAAAAAGAAATTGCCTGTTACTACACTGCTGAGAGCTATTGGCTATGAAAGTGATAAGGATATTCTTGAAATATTCGACCTGGCCGATGAGATAAAAGTATCTAAAACCGGATTGAAAAAAGTGGTTGGCCGCAGATTGGCTGCACGTGTTTTGAAGTCGTGGATCGAAGATTTTGTGGATGAGGATACCGGTGAAGTCGTTTCTATTGAACGGAATGAAGTTATCATCGACAGGGAAACTGTACTGGAAGAAGAACACATTGATGAGGTGATGGAATCAGGAGTGAAAACAATCCTGGTTCATAAAGATGATCAAAAACAACAGGATTTTGCCATCATATACAATACCTTACAAAAAGATCCCTGTAACTCGGAAAAGGAAGCGGTATTGCATATTTACCGTCAGCTGCGAAATGCTGAGCCACCGGATGAAGCTACAGCCAGAGATGTAATCGATAAATTGTTTTTTTCTGATAAACGTTATGACCTGGGAGAAGTGGGCCGTTATCGGATCAACAGAAAACTGGGTTTAAATGTTGATGCTGAAATTCGGGTACTGACCAAGGAGGATATTATTGAGATCATTCGATATCTGATCCAGCTGGTGAATTCGAAAACCGATGTGGATGATATCGATCACCTGAGTAACCGACGTGTCCGAACCGTTGGGGAGCAGATGTTCAACCAGTTTGGAGTTGGTTTGGCCCGTATGGCCCGGACTATTCGTGAAAGGATGAATGTTAGGGATAATGAGGTGTTTACACCTATTGATCTGATTAACTCCAAAACATTATCGTCGGTTATCAATTCATTTTTTGGTACCAACGCATTGTCGCAATTTATGGATCAGACGAACCCACTGGCCGAAATGACCCACAAAAGACGTATGTCGGCTTTGGGGCCTGGTGGATTATCCCGTGAAAGAGCAGGTTTTGAGGTGCGTGACGTTCACTATACCCATTATGGAAGGTTGTGTCCGATTGAAACTCCGGAAGGACCTAACATTGGATTGATTTCCTCCCTGTGTGTTTTTGCCAAGATTAATGACCTGGGTTTTATTGCCACTCCATACCGGAAAGTAACAAATGGCAAAGTAGATCTTTCGGACGAGGGATCAATTTATTTGACTGCTGAGGAGGAGGAAGGCAAGGTGATTGCCCAGGCAAATGCCCCCATTGATTCGGACGGGTTATTTATTAATCAGAAGGTCAAATCGAGACTTGATGGAGATTATCCGCTGGTTGATAAGGAAAATGTTGACCTGATGGATGTTGGTCCGAACCAGATTGCTTCTGTTGCTGCTTCCTTGATTTCATTCCTTGAACATGACGATGCGAACCGCGCACTGATGGGATCGAACATGATGCGTCAGGCTGTTCCGTTATTACGCCCGGAAGCACCTATCGTAGGTACAGGGCTCGAAGGCAGGGCAGCTGCCGATTCAAATGTTTTGATTCAGGCTGAAGCCGATGGCGTGGTGGAATATGTTGATGCCAATCAGATTATTGTCAGGTACGACACTACCGATGACGACCGTTTTGTTAGCTTCGACCCCGAAGTAGTAACCTATTCGTTGTTGAAATATGCCAAAACCAACCAGGGAACTACCATCGACCTGAAGCCAATTGTTAGAAAAGGTGAACGAATTGAAAAGGGACAAATACTGACCGAGGGATACGGTACCGAAAATGGTGAACTTGCTCTGGGCAGGAACCTGATGGTAGCCTTTATGCCCTGGCAGGGATATAACTATGAAGATGCTATCGTGATTTCCGAACGGATTGTCCGGGAAGATGTGTTTACATCGGTGCATGTGGATGAATATAGTCTGGAAGTTCGCGATACCAAAAGGGGAGTTGAAGAATTTACTTCCGATATACCCAATGTGAGTGAAGAAGCTACAAAAAATTTGGATGAAAACGGTCTGATCCGAATTGGTGCTGATGTTAAACCAGGAGATATTCTCATAGGGAAAATTACTCCGAAAGGAGAATCTGATCCTTCTCCCGAAGAAAAATTACTTCGTGCCATTTTCGGGGATAAGGCTGGTGATGTTAAAGATGCCTCGTTAAAGGCTTCTCCATCGTTGTCGGGAGTGGTGATTGATAAAAAATTATTCTCACGTGTTGTTAAGGATAAAAAGGGCAAGAATACAACAAAAGCCCTGCTCGATCAGATCGATGAGAATTTTAACCGTGAAACTGCAGCTTTACGGGCCCGGTTAGAAGATAAACTTTTTACGCTTGTGAGTGGAAAAACTTCACAGGGTGTTAAGGATTATTATGGTACGGAGATCATTGCCAAAGGGCTGAAATTTACACTCAAGCAGTTGCAGGAGATTGATTATCTGTCGATTAATCCATCTAAATGGACAACCGATAAGCAGAAAAATGAATTGGTTTTCAAGGTAATCAATCATTTTATCATGAAGTACAAGGAAGCTGAATCCTATGCGCGAAGGGAGCGTTACAATGCGACTATTGGCGATGAATTGCCTGCAGGGATTATTCAACTTGCGAAAGTATTTATTGCCAAGAAGCGGAAGCTGCAGATTGGTGATAAAATGGCTGGTCGACATGGAAATAAGGGTATTGTTTCACGTGTTGTTCGCGAAGAAGATATGCCTTTCTTATCCGACGGAACACCTGTCGATATTGTGCTTAATCCGTTAGGAGTACCTTCCCGTATGAACCTGGGGCAGATATATGAAACGGTTTTAGGCTGGGCAGGTAAGGAATTGGGTTTGAAATTTGCCACTCCGATTTTTGATGGTGCTTCTTTGGAACAGATTACTGAATATACTGATAAAGCCAGGTTGCCCAGATTTGGTAAAACCGCTCTTTTTGATGGTGAAACCGGAGAACCTTTCGATCAACAGGCTACAGTAGGGATAATTTATATGATGAAACTGGGACATATGGTCGAAGATAAGATGCATGCCCGTTCTATCGGACCCTACTCGTTGATTACTCAGCAACCGTTGGGAGGTAAAGCACAATTTGGTGGACAGCGGTTTGGTGAGATGGAGGTGTGGGCGCTTGAAGCATTTGGCGCTTCTCATATCCTGCAGGAAGTGCTTACGGTTAAGTCGGATGATGTTATGGGCAGGGCAAAAGCATATGAATCGATTGTAAAGGGTGAACCCATGCCGCAGCCCGGCATTCCTGAATCACTTAATGTGTTGTTGCATGAACTCAGAGGTCTTGGCCTCAGTATTAAGATGGAGTAGCTTGATTCCATCTGCCTGTTTTTTGATCCTGTTTTTATGATTTTTAATTTGTACTATGGCATTCAGAAAAGATAATAAAGCAAAAGGGGGTTTTTCAAAAATTTCAATCAGCCTTTCCTCTCCTGAAGAAATTCTGGAAAGATCGTATGGTGAAGTTTTAAAACCTGAAACAATAAACTACAGAACATACAAACCTGAGCGGGATGGCTTGTTTTGTGAACGCATTTTCGGTCCGGTAAAAGATTACGAATGCCATTGCGGAAAATACAAACGAATTCGCTATAAGGGAATTGTTTGTGACCGTTGTGGGGTTGAGGTAACAGAGAAAAAAGTACGCAGGGAACGTATGGGGCATATTTCCCTGGTTGTTCCTGTTGCTCATATTTGGTATTTCCGGTCGTTACCCAATAAAATAGGTTATTTGTTGGGACTGCCTACCAAAAAATTGGATTCAATCATTTATTATGAACGTTATGTTGTAATTAATCCCGGGGTTAAAGCACCTGATGGAATTAAGCAACTTGATTTTTTAACTGAGGAGGAATATCTTGATATTCTGGATACCCTTCCTAAAGAGAATCAGTACCTGGAAGATGATGATCCGAACAAATTTCTGGCAAAGATGGGAGCTGAGGCTTTGTATGAAATATTGCACCGGCTCGATTTGGATGATTTATCTTATAACTTACGTCATAAAGCGAATACAGAAACCTCGCAACAAAGGAAGAATGAAGCTTTGAAGCGGTTGCAGGTTGTTGAAGCTTTCAGAGCCAGCAAAAACCTGAATCGACCGGAATGGATGATTGTAAAGGTTGTGCCGGTTATTCCTCCCGACCTGAGGCCATTGGTCCCATTGGATGGAGGACGTTTTGCTACTTCCGATCTGAATGATTTATACCGCAGGGTAATTATCCGGAATAACCGGTTGAAAAGGCTGATAGAAATTAAAGCTCCCGAGGTTATTCTCCGGAATGAAAAGAGAATGCTTCAGGAATCGGTGGATTCTCTGTTTGATAATTCCCGGAAATCAAATGCGGTTAAAACGGAAAACAACCGGGCATTGAAGTCTCTTTCCGACAGTCTGAAAGGAAAACAGGGCCGGTTCCGGCAAAACCTGCTGGGTAAGCGTGTCGATTACTCTGCCCGTTCGGTTATTGTTGTTGGTCCTAAGCTAAAGCTTCATGAATGCGGTCTTCCCAAAGAGATGGCTGCGGAGATTTTTAAACCCTTTGTTATCCGAAAACTGATTGAAAGGGGGATTGTTAAAACCGTTAAATCGGCTAAGAAAATAGTGGATCGTAAGGATCCGGTGGTTTGGGAGATTCTGGAAAATGTATTGAAGGGACATCCGGTTATGTTAAACCGTGCACCCACGTTACATCGGTTGTCTATACAGGCTTTTCAGCCGGTGTTGATTGAGGGAAAAGCGATTCAGTTGCACCCGCTGGTATGTACCGGGTTTAATGCTGACTTTGACGGGGACCAAATGGCTGTGCATCTCCCTCTGGGAAATGCTGCCGTTCTGGAAGCTCAGCTGTTAATGCTCTCCTCCCACAATCTTTTGAATCCTGCCAATGGTGCTCCTATTCATGTTCCTTCCCAGGATATGGTTCTTGGTTTGTACTATATGACCAAGGCAAGAGAAGGATCGCGGGGTGAAGGTATGACCTTCTACTCTCCCGAAGAGGTTATTATTGCCCATGATGAAAAGGTTGTCAGCCTCCATTCCGTTATTAAGGTTAAGGTGCAGGATGTGGATGAAAAGGGTGAATTTTTTAAGCACATTATTGAAACCACTGTTGGTCGCGTTCTATTTAATGAGTATGTTCCTGCCAGGGTTGGCTATATCAATCAATTGCTTACCAAGAAATCATTACGTACGATAATTTCTGAAATCTATAAGAAATGTGGAAACGCCGATACCGTTGCATTTCTTGATGCGATCAAAGATCTGGGATATCACATGGCTTATCGGGGTGGATTATCTTTTAACCTGGAGGATGTTATTGTTCCTTTGGATAAAGAGGCTATTGTTACGAATGGCTATGAGGAAGTAGATGAGGTGATTGGGAACTATAATATGGGTTTTATTACCAATAACGAGCGGTATAATCAGGTAATTGATATCTGGACACATGCCAACTCAAAGCTTACCTATTCGGTAATGAAAACGATTAGTAACGACAAGCAGGGATTTAATTCCATCTATATGATGCTTGATTCCGGGGCCCGTGGTTCCAAAGAGCAGATCCGCCAGTTATGCGGTATGCGTGGATTGATGGCTAAACCTCAGAAATCAGGATCAACCGGTTCTCAGATTATCGAAAACCCGATTCTTGCTAACTTTAAGGAAGGCCTGTCGGTACTGGAATACTTTATTTCGACGCACGGTGCACGTAAAGGTTTGGCAGATACGGCACTGAAAACTGCCGATGCCGGGTATCTTACCCGCCGGCTGGTGGATGTTTCACAGGATGTGATCATTTCAGAAGACGACTGCGGAACATTACGTGGTATTGTTTCATCGGCCATTAAAAATAATGAAGAGGTAGTTGCCTCGCTCTATGAAAGAATTATTGGCCGGACCTCGGTTCACGATATTTACCATCCGTTAAGTGGTGAACTTATTGTTAGTTCAGGGGATGAAATAACCGAGGAGGTTGCTCATAAGATTGAGGAATCACCTATTGAAACTGTTGAAATCAGATCGGTACTTACCTGTGAATCGAAAGCTGGTGTTTGTGCCAAATGTTACGGCCGGAACCTGGCCTCAGGTCAGATGGTTCAAAAAGGCGAAGCCGTAGGAGTTATTGCTGCTCAATCTATTGGTGAACCCGGCACACAGTTGACACTCCGTACCTTCCACGTTGGAGGTATTGCAGGGAATATTTCTGCACAATCAACAGTAGAAGCACGTTACGACGGGTTTATTGAAATTGAGGAACTACGATCAGTAGCGTATAAGGGTGAGGATGATAAACCCGTGGATATCGTTGTCAGCCGGTTAGCCGAGTTGAAAATAATTGACAAGAATACGAAAATTCCTCTGGCATCACATGCGATTCCTTATGGATCAAGATTATATGTGAAGAATGGCGATGAAGTTAGAAGAGGAACGTTGATTTGTGAATGGGATCCGTTTAACGGTGTTATCATCACTGAATTTGACGGAAAGGTGGAATTTGAAAACCTGATTGACGGTGTTACTTACCGGGAAGAATCGGATGAACAAACGGGATATAGCGAAAAAGTAATTATTGAGACCCGCGATAAAACAAAAAACCCGACACTTAAGGTAATGGATAAAGACGGAACAATGATCCGTTCGTACAACCTGCCTGTGGGAGGGCATATTTCTGTAACGCAGGGACAGATGATAAAAGCCGGTATGGTGTTGGTGAAAATTCCCAGATCAGCCGGTAAAGCTGGGGATATCACAGGTGGTTTGCCCCGGGTTACTGAGCTCTTTGAAGCCAGAAATCCTTCCAATCCAGCTGTTGTATCTGAAATTGACGGAGAAGTATCACTGGGTAAGATCAAGCGTGGAAACCGTGAAATAATTATTACCTCCAAAGCAGGTGATGTGAAAAAATACCTGGTACCCCTCTCCAAACAGATCCTTGTGCAGGAAAATGATTACATAAGGGCTGGTACACCTTTGTCAGACGGAGCAACTACTCCTTCGGACATATTGGCCATTAAAGGACCTACAGCGGTTCAGGAATATATCCTGAATGAAGTACAGGATGTGTACCGTATGCAGGGGGTGAAAATTAACGATAAGCATTATGAGGTGATCATTCGCCAGATGATGCGTAAGGTTGAAATTGAAGACCCGGGTGATACCAGATTTCTTGAAAAACAGATCATTGATAAGAATGAGTTTCTTTCAGAGAACGATTGGATCTGGAATAAGAAGATAGTTGTTGAACCAGGTGATGCTGAAGGGTTGAAAGCCGGTCAGATTATTTCTGCCCGCAGACTGAGGGATGAGAATTCTCAATTGCGGAGGAAGGACAAAAAGCTGGTGGAAGCCCGGGATGCCATTGCTGCAACCTCAAGTCAGATTTTGCAGGGGATTACACGGGCAGCATTACAAACACGAAGCTGGCTCTCTGCTGCATCATTCCAGGAAACAACGAAAGTACTCAATGAGGCTGCCATTCACGGAAAAACTGATTTCCTCGACGGATTGAAAGAAAATGTTATTTGTGGGCACCTGATTCCGGCAGGTACCGGATTGAAAGAATACAAAAATTTGATTGTCGGATCGAAAGAAGAATATGACCGGTTGATTGACAACAAGAAATAGTGAAAGTATGGATGAGAATAAGCAAAAGCAACAACAGTTAAATATTGAGTTGAGTGAAGAGGTCGCTCAGGGTATTTATTCGAACCTGGCAGTAATCACTCATTCCAGTTCAGAATTTGTAGTTGATTTTGTGCGTGTCATGCCCGGTCTGCCCAAGGCAAATGTTAAATCGAGGGTGATTTTAACACCGGAACATGCCAAGCGCTTATTGCTTGCTTTGCAAGATAACATCAAAAAGTTTGAATCTGTACATGGTCCTATCAAGAATGTCAAATCGGGTACGGGGCAGGCTATACCTCCAATGGGTTTTGGCGGGCCAACGGCTCAGGCATAAACTCTTATAAAGATATAAAACAGGGATCGGTCATCGATCCCTGTTTTGTTATATAACCCCTTAAGGCATTAGTATAAACCTTCTACTGAAAGATAGCGTTCTCCATGATCGTACGAAAATGTTAAGATTCGGGAACCTGCCGGGAAATCCGTTAGTTTTTTAGCCACAGCTGCCAGTGATGCTCCTGAGGAGATACCAACAAACAACCCTTCCAGTTTGGCTGCTTTCCTGGCATACTCAAAGGCCTCTTCTGTAGTTACCGCAATGGTTCCATCGATAAGTTTGGTTTTTAAATTATCGGGAATAAATCCTGCCCCAATACCCTGAATTTTATGGGGGCCGGGTACTCCTCCTCCGATCACTGGACTGTCGGCTGGTTCTACGGCAAAAACCTTCAGGTTTGGAAATTCTTTTTTCAGTACCTCAGCCACCCCGCTGATATGGCCTCCAGTTCCCACACCGGTAATGATGTAATCCAGCCCTTCGGGAAAATCAGCCAGTATTTCCGCAGCTGTATTTTTTCGGTGAGCATTGATGTTTGCCGGATTCGAAAACTGGAAGGGAATCCATGCCCCATCAATTTCTGAGGCCATCAATTCTGCCTGGGCAATAGAGCCTTTCATTCCTTTCTCCTTCGGTGTCAGGATCAGCTCCGCCCCCAGAGCTTGCAATACCTGTCGACGCTCCAACGACATGGATTCCGGCATGGTAAGTATTAACCGGTAACCCTTAACTGCAGCAACCATCGCCAGACCAATGCCTGTATTCCCCGAGGTGGGTTCAATAATGACCGATCCGGACTTCAGTATTCCACTATTTTCTGCTTCCTCAACCATTGAAAGAGCAATACGATCCTTAATGCTACCTCCCGGATTGGTTTTTTCAACTTTTACCCATACTTCATACTCCCCCGGGTAGAGACGGCTCATTCTTACATGGGGGGTGTTTCCAATCGTTTCTAAAATGTTTTGTGCTTTCATAATTGAATTTTTACATGAAAAAAGCTTTCCTGGTTTCCCGGGAAAGCTTTGGTTATGAATTTATATCTAATTTCAGAATAAAATTAACAAATCATACCTTCCACGGATCGATAACCCTGGCAACAATTGATTGTATGATAAGTCATGTTTTGCATTTCGGTGGCAATGTAACCAATTTTTAAATATTCAGAATAAAATATCTGTTTAATTTTTAAATGATTTAACTTTTATATCTAAGCCATTTGATCAGTTCTTTCAGATTAACCTTCTTTCCGTACATCAGCAATCCTATTTTATAGATTCTGGCAGCGACCCAGATAGCTCCCAGGGTAGAAAGGACAAGCAGTACCATGGAGAGAATCAATTCCCATGCCGGCACACCATAAGGTATACGGGCCAGCATCGCCACAGGAGAGGTGAAGGGGATGACAGAGCCCCAAAAGGCAATGGGGCCTTCAGGGTTTCTTGCAATGGGGAACAGTAACATAATGGACACAATAAGCGGGAAGGTGATGGGTAATATCATTTGCTGCGAATCTTCATCATTATCTACTGCTGCACCAACAGCTCCGAGTAGTGAGCTGTACATCAGGTATCCGGCCAGGAAGTAGAATACAAAGGTAAAGAGGATAAGCGGGATGTTCAGGTTTCCAACGACTTCAATTATTTCAGAGATTTGCTGGTTATTAGCCGGAGCCTGAGTGAGGGCAGGATTTACCTGCTGACTGTTTTCCATAATGCTCTGCCCCATTTGCATGGTTGTTTCGGGGGAGAAAAATCCCTGTGCGACAGAGAGGACTACTATGCCAACTACTATCCAGATAGCCACCTGGGTGAGGCCAACCAGTGCTGTTCCGATAATTTTCCCAGCCATCAGCTGAATTGGTTTTACAGAAGATATGATGACTTCTACAATCCTGTTTTTCTTTTCTTCCATCACGCTGCGCATAACCATAGAGCCATACATAAAAACAAAGAAATAGATGATAAATCCCATGGCATAGCTGGCAATGAAGGCAACCTCGGAAGAGCTTTTTTGTGTTTCGCCGGTTTCGGAAAGTTTCAGTGTGTTGAGCCTGATCGTTGTGCGGGTGGATGATAAACGCTTTTCCAGATCAGGAATACCTGCTTCATCTATAATCTTTTTTCGTTTATCATTTTCAATGAACCGGCTGAGTCTTCGGGAAATTTGCTCTGTAAGTTCAATCGGAAGTTGTTTTTCTGAAATGATCTGTGCTGTATTTTGATTGTAAATATTTCCTGGAATATGGAGCAAAGCATAGTAATTGCTGCCTTTCATGTTTGCTTTCAGCCGACTGTACTCCTCCATGGGTATGTAATGAAATTTTGTATATCCCTCTTGTTCGAACTCACCGAGGAACAGGGTGGATTCGTCATAGACAGCAATGACCCGTTCCTGCTTGTCGTCGTACATGGATAAAAAGATAATTGCCGCAAACATTCCGGCAAATAACAGGGGAACGAGTAAGGTGAGGATAATGAAAGATTTCTTTTTTACCCTTTTCAGGTATTCCTGCTGAAGTATAAGAAATGTTTTACTCATGATTTTTGGTTTTGTTTGATTCCTGAACTGCTTTAATAAATACATCATTCATGCTGGGGATTATCTCTTTAAAAGCCAGAATTTCTGCTGCAGGAAGAATGGTTTGAATGATTTCGTTGTTGGTGCCTCCGTTCAGATATTGTACACGGATCCGGTTTTCATTTTGATGTTCTTCGTGTTCTAAAATGTTAAAATGAGTCCCCAGGGTTTTATTCATGGTTTCGAAACTTCCTGTGTATTTGATTTCGAATACATTTGATTTATACTTCTGGCGGATTTCATTTGTAGGTCCATCTTCAATTTTCCATGATTTATTGATCAGTGCGATATGATCGCACAGCTCTTCGACCGATCCCATATTGTGAGTAGAGAATATAATGGTGGCACCTTCATCTCTCAACCGGAGGATTTCTTTTTTGATCAGGTTAGTATTGATTGGATCAAATCCGCTAAAAGGTTCATCAAATATGAGCAGTTTGGGCTGATGGACCACGGTAGTAACAAATTGTACCTTTTGTTGCATCCCTTTTGAGAGTTCTTCTACTTTTTTATTCCACCAGTCGCTCATTTCCAGTCTTTCGAACCACTTTTTCAGGTTCCGGATGGCTTCCTGCCGGGATAATCCTTTGAGTTGGGCCAGGTATATAGCCTGTTCACCAACTTTCATTTTTTTATACAACCCCCTCTCTTCAGGTAAATAGCCAATATATTCCACATCATCCTGGTGCATTTTTCTCCCTTCCAGGAAGAGCTGGCCCTGGTCGGGAGCTGTAATTTGGTTGATAATCCGTATAAGTGTTGTTTTCCCCGCTCCGTTGGGTCCCAGAAGACCAAATATACTCTGTTCCTTTACCGAGATGCTCACATCGGTTAATGCTTTTGTGAGGCCAAAAACCTTGTATACATTCTTTGCTTCAAATAAATTCATTAGAATAAAATTAACATGTTGTATATATGACAAATAAAATATAACATTTATTTCAGGCTTTCCTGGCACATGGAACTCCCGTATTTTTTATCCTGGTTGTTTCATCAGATCTATTTTGATGGGTATGGATAACTGTTGATTTATTACATCACATGATTGAAATTACAGGAGAAGCACGCATTTTTTATAAAATTTTATTTTTAATCTCATTCATCTATTTACGATCTGTACAAGTTAGGTTATCCTGATCCCTTTAAAAGGTTTATATCGTGTCTGCAGCCAATGGAATGATTCCACCCGTGTGGCTGATTATTGTTGTTTGTTTTACAGGTAACCGGGTTGTTTCATAGGGCGTAAATATTTTTATTTATTTATTTGTGGGTTTGCATCGGTTTTAATGTTTAGGTTTTCAGTGAGCTTCCGTACCAGTTTCATATTGACAAAAAATTCTTTTGCCACCACTCTTACGATGGTATAGGCAGGAATAGCCAGGAACATGCCAACTACACCGGCCAGGCTTCCTGCAGCAATGATCACAATAAAAATTTCAAGTGGATGAGCTTTTACACTGCTGGAATAGATCAGCGGTTGGAAAAGAATATTGTCGATGAGCTGGACAGTAAGGAAAACAGCTGTCATAAATCCCAGGAGGGGGAGTGTCTGGCTCATGAAGTCGGCATGGATGTTCAGTGCAGCGCCTATCAGCAACCCAAGGGCTGCACCCATCCATGGCCCGAGGTATGGAATGACGTTGAATAATCCGCACAGGAGCCCGATGATCACTGCATGATTGAAACTCAGTCCAACAATTGTTAATCCAAGTGTGTCGAGCAGCATAACCATGAATACTTCCAGGATAATACCTATGAAATAGCGGCGCAACAGGTAAGAAATCGAGTCGAGGATGTTGGAAACTTTACTTTCAATTTCAGTTGGAACAATCAGGATAATGCCTTCCCGCAGCATATTTCTTTCTTTGAGAAAGAAGAATGTGATAAATGACACGGAGAAGAAACCGATGAGTATTTCTCCGATGGTACCTGCAACAAAAACAAAAATATTGGGTACTTGAGACAGGTTTATTTTTGCCGTTAACTGTTCCACAACGATATCGAAAAATGGACGGTCGTCAACAACCAGCGGTTCATTTCCCAATAATCGCATTAGTTTTAAAAGAGGTTCCTCGATGGAATCAAAGAATGCTTCCAGGTCAATCTCTGAGAGGGTGTTTAATTCTTTGATAAGCAATGGAATAATAAAACTGAAAAAAGAGATGAATACAATCCAGATGGCAATAAGAGTAATGAATGCCGCTATACCTTTCGGAATATGAAATTTTTTATATTTGATCATGGAGAGCCACTTGACTAACGGCCTTCCAATGAAAGAAAGAACTACTGATATGAGAATATAAGTAACGATTGCGCTGAAATACCAAATGAGGAAAATGAGAAAGATCCCTCCAACAACCAGGAGTAGATTTCTTGTCCATCCTTTAAACTGAATCATATTACCGATTTTGAACAAAGATAAATTAAAAAGATAATTTTTATACTTTTAAGGCCTTACAAAAAATGATCAGAAAACGAATAAATAGTGTTTCTGCGTTTCAGTTATACCAATTGATTAGGTATGTTACGCTGGGAATGACCGGAATTGTTTTTGCCAAAACATCCCTGACGCGTGAAGCTATTGGTGACTATGAAACTTTCATTTTCCTGGCTGGTGCAGTTAGTTTTTTCTGGCTTAATGGTTTGATGAAGGCTCTGTTGCCTTTGTCATCCGATCAGGAACATTCCCGGGCAGCGATTTTCAGTTCTTTTGTTCTTATTTCGGTGTTTAGTCTGTCAACAGCGATTCTGATCTATTTCATTCATCCTGCTTTTTCGGGTTTCCTGTTAGATGGCAGGGATGTACCCGAGTTGAGGCTTCTCATCATTTATTTAATTTTTGGGGTTCCCTCCAATCTGGCTGAGTATTTTTATCTTATAAGGAAAAAGAATAAGTCGCTGGTTGTTTATGCTGTGGTTTCTTTCTCCATTCAGTTTCTTTTGGTTGTATTGCCTGTTATTCTTAGCTATTCTATCCGTTGGGCGATGTATGGACTGGTGTTTTCATCTGTTTTACGTTATGTCTGGCTCTGGGTGATGTTCATTCGTTTCTCTGCCATTCATTTTTCTTTCGGCTATGTGAAAGCACATTTGAGGTTGGGGATTCCGCTGGTTGCAGCCACTCTTTTAAGCGGTTCTGCTCAGTTTGTGGATGGATTTATTGTTACTTCCCGGTTTGACTCAGATACATTTGCTGTTTTTCGTTATGGTGCCCGTGAACTTCCACTGGCAACACTTCTTGCCAATGCATTGAACAATGCCTTGCTTCCGGCGTTTGGAAAAAGGGAGGATCTGCAAACGAATTTAGCAGAGCTGAAGAATGGGGTAACCCGTTTGATGCATTTTCTTTTTCCGATGTCTGCTATTCTGTTGCTGATTGCTCATCCGGTTTTCCCGATAGTATTTAACCCGGCATTTACTGAAAGTGCAACTATTTTTAATATATATCTCTTATTGATTGTAAGCCGGGTACTCATGCCTCAAACCATCCTGAACGGATTAAGGCAAACCGGGCAGATTATGGTTGCCTCGCTGTTGGAATTGATCCTGAATGTATCCTTAAGTCTTCTGTTTGTCCGGATTTGGGGTTTACCCGGTATTGCGCTGGCCACCTTCATTGCCTATTTATTTGAGAAGATGTATTTGGTTCTGATGGTTCGGTGGAAATTAAAGATTCATTTAAGTGAATATCATCCAGTGAACCATTATTTTTACTATTCGATTGGGTTAATAGCCATTTTTATTTTTACTGAATTTGTTTTTTAGCATATGGAATTTTTATTGGATAATCCGGAAACTGAGCATGACTACCAACAACTGTTACGGCAGATCCGTTTGCGTATGAACGGTGACGTCAGTTCCTCGATGGACAGGCAGGGAATGAAGTACAAGCAGAACTGGGGGGTTTCAGTTGTGGAATTAAGGGAACTTGCCGGTCAGTATAAAACCAGTCATTTGTTGGCCATGAAGCTTTGGAATAAGCAGTGGCGGGAGACGATGATTTTAGCTACCCTGTTGGATAATCCTGCTGAAGTTACTGAATCCCAGATGGATTTTTGGACAAAGAGTTTTGAAACACCTGAGATTTCCGAGCAGGCGTCGACTAATTTATGGGTAAAGACACGGTTTGCCTTTATAAAAGCACTTGAGTGGTGTCGTGGGAAAAAGCATTGGGTGCGGTACACAGGTATTCACCTGGCAGGCCGGCTGGCCATTAGCTGTAAAGAGGCAATTGATGAGATGTTCGAGCCTTTTTTTGAAGAGTTGGTCGTTTTGGGTAAAGATCCCCGCCTCAATGCTGTCATTTACCGGACTGTTATTGCACTGGGATCCCGGTCGGGCATGTTGAATAGGAAAGCAGTTGAGCTAACCTGTATATACCGGCAGTGTGATCAGAATGAAATCAGAAAGCTGGGGGAGTTGCTTTTCGAAGAGTTGACTGAATCCACTGTGTGAGAGGTCATTCTTTTAGCAGGTTATTCTGGGAATTTCATGAAAAAAGGTGTATCCGGTTGAAGACAACTCTTCTTCCATGATACACCCTTAAATATGATTTCACCTAATAGGAATACAGTCAACTATTTTACTTTATCAACGATCGCTTTAAATGCTTCAGGTTGGTTCATTGCCAGGTCGGCCAGAACTTTCCTGTTGATTTCGATATCGTTCTTTTTCAACAGTCCCATAAATTGCGAATACGATAATCCTTCAAGC
The DNA here is from genome assembly GCA_028702595.1 of Mariniphaga sp. Taxonomy (GTDB): domain Bacteria; phylum Bacteroidota; class Bacteroidia; order Bacteroidales; family Prolixibacteraceae; genus Mariniphaga. The sequence continues at coordinate 28,703 of JAQVON010000035.1, forward strand.
CTGGCTGCAGCGTTAATACGCTGTATCCACAATGCACGGAACGATCTTTTTTTGTTTTTTCTGTCCCGGTAAGCATATTGCAAACCTTTTTCGTAAGTATTTATTGCGACAGTCCAAACATTTTTACGCGCTCCGAAATAACCTTTCGTCCTTTTCAGGATTTTTTTCCTTCGGGCACGTGATGCTGCATGATTTACACTTCTTGGCATACTTTCACTTTTTTTGGTTACCGGCGTTCCATATATCACAAGATAGTCAGAAACTTACAGCCGGGTAACCGGGTTAATTACTCATTTTATTTATAAAGGGAAACTGAATTACTTCATGCTCAACAAAAGCTTAACGTTATTCTCATTGCTCTTATCGATGGTGGTCCAATAGGTGAGATTACGTTTACGTTTTGTACTTTTTTTTGTCAAAATATGGCTTTTGTAGGCATGTTTCCTTTTAATTTTCCCTGTTCCGGTAAGCCTGAAACGTTTTTTGGCTCCGGAGTTTGTTTTCATTTTTGGCATAATCCTACTTTGTTAAATGTTATCAAAGAACTGTATTATTTCTTTTTAGGTGAAATCATCATTATCATTCGTTTTCCTTCCAGTTTAGGCAGCTGTTCAACCACTCCCAGGTCTTCCAGTTCTGTTGCCAGTTTCAGAAGTAAAATTTCGCCTTGCTCCTTAAACAGGATTGATCTTCCTTTGAAGAACACATAAGCTTTCACTTTTGCTCCATCTTTGAGGAATTTTTCGGCATGTCTTAGTTTAAATTCGAAGTCGTGATCATCGGTTTGAGGTCCAAAGCGTATCTCTTTCACAATGATTTTTTGTGCTTTGGTTTTCATCTCCTTTTGTTTCTTTTTTTGGTGATAAAGAAACTTAGAAAAGTCGATTATTTTACAAACCGGCGGGTCGGCGCTGGGCGAAATTTCTACCAGATCCAACTCCATTTCGTCGGCTAATTTCAATGCATCCCGCAACGAGTATACTCCTTGCTCTTGGATGTTTTCTCCAACCAATCTTACCTGTGGCGATGAGATATGCCTGTTAACTCTGTATTGGGGCCCGGTATCCCTTTTCCTGAAAGGCATTTGGCCGCCTCCTTTTCTTTTAATTGCTATAGTAAAACCCTCCTATTATTTAGTCAGTTATACAATCCTGATAATTGATTACGAACTTCTTCCAAAATAAATCCGGCAAATTCGCTGATCTGTTGCACTCCAATATCTCCTTCTCCCTGTCGGCGAACCGAAACGGTATTTGCTTCCTGTTCCTTTTCACCTATGATCAGCAAGTAAGGGATCCTTTTCAATTCGTTGTCACGTATCTTTCTACCAATCTTTTCATTACGAATGTCAACGACGGTGCGAATATCGGAATTATTTAGAATATTTGAAACTTTTTGAGCATAATCGTTAAACTTTTCGCTGATTGGAATAACAACTGCCTGTTCGGGAGCCAGCCAAAGCGGGAATTTTCCTGCTGTGTGTTCAATCAGGACAGCCACAAAACGTTCCATGGATCCAAAGGGTGCCCGGTGGATCATTACCGGCCGGTGCCGGTTATCGTCGGCTCCGATATACTCTAGTTTAAATCGTTCGGGCAGGTTATAGTCGACCTGTATGGTTCCCAGTTGCCAGCTTCGGCCCAGTGCATCCTTGATCATGAAGTCGAGCTTTGGTCCATAGAAGGCAGCTTCCCCTTTTTCTGTAGTCGTATTCAGTCCTTTTTCCTGGCAAGCTTCCATGATGGCTCTTTCTGCTTTGTCCCAGTTTTCGGTCGATCCAATATACTTATCCGGATTTTCCGGGTCACGCAACGAGATTTGTGCGGTATATTCATGAAAGCTTAATGCTTTAAAGATGATGAAAATGATGTCAATAACCTTTTTGAATTCATCCTTCAACTGGTCAGGTCTGCAAAAAATATGAGCATCATCTTGTGTAAAACCTCGTACCCGTGTTAGTCCGTG
>JAQVON010000004.1:0-93671 GCA_028702595.1 Mariniphaga sp.
TTTGGATCACGTTGAAAAAGTCAGAAGTGATGAAAGCGTCGTCAGAAGAAGTTACCGGCAAAATCTGGTAATTGATGGAGGTTATTCCATCTTCAGCGATGACTTCGAGCCAGGTGTTGGTATTGACTGTAACGTCAACATATACGGTGTCGAAATTCAGTCTTTTCATTGGAACAAAACCACCCTCGGAATCGATCACGCTCAGAATGGCACCTTCCGGTACGGTAATGTTAGCCAGCAAGGTAGTCAGCTGCGTTCCATACTGCATTCCGGAAACTGTTCCTGTTCCGGCAGTGGCTTCACCGGCACTTTTTGGGTTTTCTGAAACGGTAACCGTATAGAGATTCGATTTCAGTACCGCATCGGAATTCAATCCTTCATCGCTGACTTCCAGTGTATAGTTAGTAACGTTATTGCCATCAGCAGAAGTTACTTCCAGCACATCATTGTTTTGGAGAACATCATCCAGTCCCAGTGCGTTTTCACTACCTGCTCTTTTCACTTCCAGGGTTTGGTTATCATTCTTTTTGATCAGGTTTGCCAGGAATCTGCTCACGGTTTCACCGGTTACAATACCTTTGATATTCTCATTCTTATAACCTTCGGATGCTTTGTAAACCATGGTGGAAATGGTGGAGAGGTGATCGGTTGACGGAATGAAATAATGTTTTCCATAATCCATCATAGGAGTAAGGATCACTGATTTAGGCCATCCGGAAATACCACTGTTATTTCTGTTCACACGCACCCATTCACTATCTTCGGGAGTTTCGCCCATGGATGCTCCCACAACCGGATTGGGTTTGTTAATATGAGGCTTCCGGTAGAACCGGGTATGGGCATTCCCGCCATCAGTGGTGGGGTGACCAAATGTCCAGATAGCACCATCAACAGTACCTATAACATCGAGTAATTCGAAATCGTTGGGATCGGTAGCCGGTTTTAAACCCTGTCTGACCGAGTCATTTAAAATTTTGAACAGGTATTGACGGGCATTGGCCGTTCCGCCCATGGCTATAGGAGCTGCCCAGTTGTTAATTTCTTCTCCCCAGGGATTTCCCATGCCTTCGGGACGGTTGTAAAAGTTCACATCACTCTGTCCGTATTTGCCGCCAACAGCTCCCGGCCAGTCGTACATGCTCCAGCCCAGATCGGCCCATCCCCAGGTTCCATTATCACGGGGTGCACCCATACAGAAAACATCTCCTCCCTGTACAATGGGGTTCACAGCAATATCAGGAGTCAAATAACCCCGTTTTTCGGCCCATGTTGCCTCATCTACCCATCTGAATCCGGGTACATATTTCCTATAGCGTTCCCCCCAGTTGCTGGGATTGTATGTCACGGCATCGGCCGGGTTGGCACTCCAGGAAAATACAATCATATAATAACTCAGGTCCAGTGGTTGGTTTCCGGGATTACATATTTCCAGGTAGTAGTTGTTGTAATATTCGCGGGAGATAATTTCCGAGAAAAATGGTTCGGCATAGAGCGGTTGAATATTTTCTGCTTCCACCTCTGGTTGCCATACCACGTTATACTCCTGTATAGTTGTATCATCGGTAGCTGTTACTGTATAGGTAGTAGTTCTTTGCTCCAGAGTACCTTTCAGGAAAGTGGCACGTTTTACCTGTACATTGGCATTCAGGTTGGATGGTTTGGCCACAGTTGCCGGAACCGATTTGATTTCGGGGGGTAATTTCAGCTGATAGTTGAAAATATTGGGCATAAAACTGGGAATTGTGTCACCTTTCCATCCGTAAACAAATTTGAAAAATTCAGGATCTACAATATCCGGCCAGGTAATTGTACTCAGGGTTGCATTATTACTTCCCACATCGGTGCTTACCTTGATGTAATATTCTTTAACGCTTCCGTCCTGGGCAGTTACCTTAAGCACATCCCCGTCGAGCAGGTCAGGTCGTTTCGTATTTCCGTCAACCGGAACAACTTCCCAGGTGGCATTCGCCGGCTTTTCCAGTCGCTCGAGCAGGGTATCCACGCGCAGTCCTTCCGGGATTCCGCGGTTTACGATGGAAGAGCCGTCTCCGGTAATGGTGTCATTGCCATGTTCCAGGCGGGTTACCTGTGGCCATCCTAAATGTGCCTGATCAAAATAGTACATGTAATCGCTACCTTCATTCAGTACCGGAACAACGATATTGTCAGAAGCAGTGGGCGGACTCACCTCAATTTCAAATGTAGCCCGGTATGCCTCAGCACCACAAACAATAATATCCAGCTTGTCACCTGTTTTGCAGGCAAATGCCATAGAGTCGCCAGGTGCAGTGGAAAGTTGGTAATACCAGGCAACTCCCGGTTTTTTCTTCATGTTTTTCATGATATCATCGGGTCTTCTCAATCCCCATGGAACGGTCAGTTTCTTGTTCGCGAAATCCACATCGATCACATCTGACTCCAATGTGTTTTCATCCAGCTTATATTCGCCATGGTTGCCAAAGGTCCAGGGCTGCATGCGGGTATGGATGTCACTATAGTTCCTGAGGGCAATCCATTCCGAATCATCTTCGGCAGTTCCCCTGATAAACTCCATATTTCCCTGTTTAACAACAGCTTTCCGGATTAGGTTAGCAAAAGCTCCGGCATTGGGATAGCCTGCCACATCATAGGAGTCCTGATCCACAGCCATGCTTTTGTTAGCAAGCACTCCCTCCGTGGAAGTAGCTGTGTCAAAAACTCCCATAACCTGGTCAATCAGCACTGAGTCTCCATTGGCAAAATGTTGCTCAAGATAAACGGCATAACGGCCAAACCACATGCTTGGAACATTTGGGAAAGGAGCTATGCTGTCGAATTTTGCAAATTCCTGACTGATGCCCAACGGGTTATTGGCGAAACTGTAATCGCTGACATGAACCTGTATATCTGCAAGTTGTGCAATTTCAGAAGGCTCAGGGTTGCTGTAGTTTTCTAATCCCAACGCCCTGGCATTGGCACTGGAAAAGTCGTGAACTACAGCAATAAAATAACTTTCCCCCGGTTGTAATACTTTTTCGGGGAGCATCATGAATGTGCTGCCCGTATAAGCATTGTTCAGTGATTGACCGAGCTTAAAATTACTGAGCTGTACAGGTTGAGTTCCCACATTCGAAATTTCAACGAAATTTCTTGGATTTGCCCCTAAATGGGCTTCGGTAATGATTAAATGCCTGATGGTATCTTCCTGTGCAGTAAGGATACCGGCAAATAATGTTAGAAAAAGTAAAAGTTTTAACTTCATAGCTATCTCTTTTTAGTTAATAATTATTGAATGACGTGAACAATATAAGAAATTTTCTTTTTAAAAGCAGGTTTGTGCAGTAACTTTTTCAGGTAAATTGTGCTAATAGTTTAATTTTTGGTATAAAAAGAATAAATCCGATAAAAGCAACAGAATACATAATTCCTGAATATACCCATATCGGATCGTAGGAGAACCGGGTAATAATGACACCCATCACCGGATTCAGCACCAGGGCGGATAAAGCTCCTGCTGTACCGGAAAGACCAATCACAGTAGAAGTGATAGATTTTCCAAACATATCACTGATGGAAGTGATATAATTGGTAATCCACAATCCATGAGCAAATACGGCAATCGTGATAAACAAGATAGCCATTTCCGAAGTGGGCGCATATTTTACCAACAACGCAGCCGTCGTCAGAAAGGCAGCAATACCCATGATGATTTTTCTTGCATAATTCAGACTGCCCGTTTTTTTATAGACTTCGTCTGACAGGTAACCCCCAAATATATTGGAAATTCCCAACGCCAGGAAAGGGATCCAGAATAACTGTCCTATGGTGTCCAGGCTGTCCCCACGTGCTTCATTCAGGTATTTGGGAATCCAGAACATATAAAAATAAAATATCGGATCTAAAAGAAAACGAACAAGAATAAACACCCAAACTTCCTTGATCTTCAAAATATCGAAGAATTTTGGCATGGCCGGTTTTTGAACAGGGGCCTCGGATTTTTCACTAATCTGTTTCTTCCCTCCATTGTTTTTGGGGAATAATAACCAGACAATTACCCAGATGACTCCGATAATCCCCGTGGTCAGAAAAACTCCTCTCCACCCGGTTTGGTGAATCAAATAGACACAAAGTGGTGGCGCCACAACTGCTCCGATAGCAGACCCTCCAATAGCTATACCATTGGCTAATGATTGTCTTTTTTTGGGAACCCACTCTACAACAGCTTTTATCGCTCCGGGGAAAGCCCCTCCTTCTCCCAAACCCAGAATAAACCTGAAAAAACCAAACTGGAACACGTTGTTTGCCAGTCCATGCAGCATGGTGGCAATCGACCAAAGTCCAACCGAGAAGGCAAGCCCTAATCGACTCCCGTATTTGTCTATCAAAATGCCTCCACCGGTGAACATGATGGCATAACTGATTAAAAATGCAGTGTTGATAAATCCATATTCTACATCGGAGACATGAAAATCTTCCTTGATTCTAATAATGGTTATGGAAAGTACCTGGCGGTCTAAAAAGCTTAGTGCTGTGGCTAGAAAGGCCATAAAAACAATAAGCCAGGGGATCAGATTTGATTTTTTATTGTCCATAACACTTAACGCACTAAGATTTTTTTTCAAAGAAAAATAACAATTTCAATAAAAACAAATATTTTTGCTTTTTTATTAAATTTTTTTAGACATTAATTTGAGGAAGAGAAAAACAAATGACGAATGCGAATAAAATGATGATTCATAACAAAAAAATCAGGATTTAAAACTGTCTCTAAAAATATGCGAGTTCGAACATATACCATTTATAATAGTTAAATTTCATAAGATGAAAAACGGGAAACCAAAATATATCACAATCAGTGACGATATCATAGAGAAGATTAAATCGGGGGAGCTCCAACCCGGCGACAAGGTTCCTTCAGAGAACGATTTAATAAAGATGTATTCTGTGAGTAATACCACTGCCAGAAAAAGTCTGTTAAATGTGGAAATGGAGGGATGGGCGAACCGAATTAAAGGGAAAGGTACTTTTGTCTTAAACCGGTCGCAAGACCGTCACATCACCCGGGTGCTGGGTTCTTTCCTTGCCATGCGTGAAAGTTTTTCAGAAAACCTGAAAAAAGAAGGATTTGCTCCTAAAAATATTATTCTGGAGAAGAGAATCCTGGAAAACGGTATATCTTCCAACATCAATAACCGGTTTTTTATTATAGAAGGCCCCGTTGTGAAAATTCACAGGCTGAGATATGCCGATGATATTTTACTGAAAGATGAAACCAGATATATTTCACTATCCTTATGCCCGAGAATTAATATGCTCGACCTGGACCTGCCTCTTATTAAAGTCTATGAAAACAGTTATCAACTGAAACTGGAAAAAGCAGAAAGAACCATTGGATGCTCTGTTTTTCAGGCCAATGCCCCGGATAACTATTTTGAAAATGACAGCCCTCTGGCCATATTTAGTCTCGATGGTGCCATCATTTGTACAGACGGGAAAGTGGTAGAACTTGAAAAATCATACTACCGGGGCGACCGGTATAAATTCTCCATTTCAGCCAAACCACAGCTCATTCAAAATGGGAAGAACAAAAATGTGTTATCCGGGATAAACGAGTCTGTTCAAACAGAGCAAAATGTTTAGGCATTTTCAATTAAGACACGAAGATTCACGAAAAATATTTCATTTGAGAGAACAATTGCCGGAAGAGATATTTCATTTGCCTTTCCAGACATTTATTTCCACGGGTTTAAATTATTAATTTGTTTTTATTAATCGTAATTATAAAAAAAGGAGGTTATTATGCCAGGTCCTGGAGCTTATTGGTTTGGAAAGGAAGAGATGGAGCAAGTAATGGAAGTGATGCAAGGAGGATATCTTTTCCGTTACGGAAGTGAAAATGACCCAAAATTTCTTCATAAAGTATCTACATTAGAAAAAGAGTTTGCTCAGTATTGTGGTGCGAACTATGCACTGGCAACATCATCGGGTACATCTGCGTTACTCGTTTCATTGCTTGCCATGGATCTTCATCCCGGCGATGAGGTGATCGTTCCGGCGTATACGTTTGTTGCATCCTATTCGGCATGTATTTTTGCAGGATTGGTTCCGGTGCTGACCGAGATTGACGAGAGTCTTTCTATGGATCCGGATGATATTGAAAAAAGGATTACTCCGCGAACAAAAGCTATTATGCCGGTGCATATGTTAGGCAATCCGTGTAATATGGACAGGATTATGGAAATTGCCCAAAAGTACAATCTGAAGGTACTGGAAGACAGTTGTCAGGCTGCTGGTGCAACGTACAAGGGAAAAAAGACCGGTACGATTGGTGATATGGGAGCTTTTTCTCTGAATATTTTCAAAACAATTAACAGCGGTGATGGGGGAGTGGTAGTGACCAACAATCAAAAACTTTATGAAACAGCCTTTGGAGTGCACGATCAGGGACACAAACCCAACCGGTTTGGAGTTGAAGTAGGAGCCCGAAGTGTCCTCGGATTAAACTTCCGAATGAATGAAATTACCGGCGCTGTCAGCATTGCCCAGTTGAAAAAACTCGATCACATCATTGAAACATTAAGGGAGAAAAGGGCAAAGTTCAAACACCTGATCGCAGAAGCCGGCGGATTTAAATTCAGAGTGCTGAATGATCCTGACGGAGGTGACATTGCCACACTGTGTACGGTTATTTTTGATACCCGGGAAAAGGCACAGAAAGTCTCAAAAGCCCTGGGTTCAAAAACTGTCGATCAAAGCGGATGGCATGTTTATGGCAATATGGAACATATACTGAGGCACCTGAAAGAAGTAGGACAACCTCATACAAAAGGATCTTATCCTAAAACTGATGAGTTATTAAGTCGTGCCATGAATATCAGTATAGGTGTTGTCGATGGCGGACTTGGTGCAGGCTGGGGAATCAATATCAATTCTTCTGATACCGAAATAGAAAAAGCTGCCAGGCAGTTTATTTCAGTCTCTAAATAAAATCTGTATATTTTGCAATTTGAATCATTATATTAAAAACAAATAAAGCTATGTCAAAAAAAGAAATACGGGTAGCCCTTATTGGCCATCAATTTATGGGGATCGCCCATTCAAATGCGTACCGGAACGTATCCATGTGGGCTGGAACTCCAGCTAAAATAATTATGAAGTGTCTTTGTGCAAAAGATACACCGGAGAAATTAAAAAGCTTTGCCGACCAATTTGGTTGGGAAGAGGTAGAAACCGACTGGAAAAAAGTAGTGACCCGACGCGATATTGATGTAATCAGTATTGCCGCGCCAAACTTCCTGCACAAAGAAATAGCCATTGAAGCAGCCAAAAACGGCAAACATATTCTTTGTGAGAAACCTCTGGCCATGAATTTGGAGGAAGCTCGTGAAATGCTGGAAGCTGTTCAGAAAGCGGATGTGAAACACTGTTGCGGCTATTCATACCGGTTCACCCCATCGCTGGCACTGGCCCGTCAGCTGGTTAGGGAAGGCCGCGTGGGAAAGATATATCACGTATTTGTCCGGTATGCGCAGGATTGGCTTGCCGACCCCAACGCACCTATGGCCTGGCGTATGAATAAGAAATATGCAGGTTCAGGCCCGTTGGGCGATCTGAGCGCACACTCCATCGATGCTACCCGTTTCGTAACCGGTCTGAATTTCAAATCACTCGTGGGAAACCTGCAAACTCTGGTCAGGGAACGTCCTGTCGATGGAAATAATCCGGATGGACCAAAAGAAAAAGTAACCGTTGACGATGTAGCCCAATTCCTGGTTAACTTCGAAGAAGGAGCTACAGGTTGTTTTGAATCTACCCGTTTTGCTACCGGACGAAAAAATTATAACACCATAGAGGTGAATGGCTCAAAAGGATCTATCTTTTGGAACTTTGAAGATCAGAATTATCTCCTTTTCTACGACAATACCCAGCCGGCAAAAGAAGCCGGATTCCGGAAAATCAACGTTACACACGATGTTCATCCATACCATGGTGGTTGGTGGCCTCAGGGACATGGTATCGGATATGCCGATTCATTCGTTATTGAAGTAGCCGAATTTTTACGTTCAATTACAGAAAACACAGAATTTCATCCCGATTTTGAAGATGGCGTTAAAGTTCAGGAAGTTTTGGAGGCTGTTGAAAAATCAGTGAATGGTCATTCCTGGACAGAAATAAGTTAAATAGAATCCAATGCACAGAACAAAAGAAAATAACCTGTCGCGTATAGTCATGCTATCCACAATAGCCGCGCTTGGCGGTTTTCTTTTTGGTTTCGATAGCGGAGTGATCAATGGAACAGTCGACGCCTTGCAAACAGCTTTCCATTCCGATGCAATTGGCACAGGTTTTAATGTGGCTTCCGTACTGTTAGGATGTGCTATTGGTGCATTTTTTGCAGGTATGCTGGCCGATAAATTTGGCCGGAAGGCAACCTTGATAGGTGCAGCTATTGCATTTATTATCAGTGCCTGGGGATCAGGAATTTCTTCCAGCTCGTCCGAATTCATCGTCTATCGCTTGCTTGGCGGACTGGCGGTTGGTGCAGCCAGTATCCTTTCTCCTGCCTATATCGGAGAGATCGCCCCTCCCAAAATCAGAGGCCGCCTTATTTCTCTTCAACAACTGGCGATTGTGCTGGGACTTTTTTTCGCCTTTTTCAGCAATTATAATCTAGCAACTGTTGCAGGTGGAACTTCCGCTAAATTGTGGTGGGGATACGATGCCTGGCAATGGATGTTCTGGGTGGAACTTCTTCCCGCTTTCGTGTTTTTTGTCAGCCTCCTCTTTATTCCCGAATCTCCACGGTATCTTGTCGCTGTTCATAAAACGGAAAAGGCAACCCAAATCCTGGCCGGAATAACCAACCTGGAAAATGCAAAAAAACAGGTTGCAGAGATTCGCAAAACCGTATTGCAGGAGCGTAAACCAAGATTGTCAGATATTCTCAGGCAAAAGACAAAAAAAATTCATCCCATTGTTTGGGTGGGCGTTGGTTTGGCTGCTTTGCAAACCTTTACCGGTATCGATGTGGTGTTTTACTATGGAGCCGTATTGTGGCAGGCTGCCGGATTTACCGAAGGGGATGCGCTTCTTACCAATGTGATTATCGGAGGTGTTAATATCGGTTTTACTATTCTGGCCATGTTTCTGGTTGACAGGGTCGGGCGAAAACCGCTACTTCTGATTGGCGGATTGGGACAGGCAGTAATGCTCGGGTTGATGGCGGTTATATTTCAGCTGAGTGCCGATGATGCCGTTGAAGGGATCGAAATGAGTGGTACCATAGGACTCATGGCATTATTTGCTGCTATCGGATTTATCGCATTTTTTGCCCTGACCTGGGGACCTGTCATGTGGGTCATGCTGGGAGAAATGTTTCCGAATAAATTCAGGGGAGCAGCCCTGGCAGTTGCCGGCATGGCAAACTGGCTGGCCAATTTTTTGGTCACAATTACGTTCCCGGTTATCCTGGCCCGTTTCGGACTGGGCGTTTCTTATGGGATCTATGCCGTTTTTGGCGTCGTTGCTTTTGTGTTTGTTTACCGGTACGTGCATGAAACCAAAGGCAAAACACTGGAAGAACTTTCCCTTGAACAGGAGTAAGGATTTTTGCATCGTATTATAACCAAAAGCCGCAACAGGAAAATCTCACATGTTGCGGCTTTTTTGTGCCCAGAACAGGACTCGAACCTGCACGTCCAAGCGGACACTAGTCCCTGAAACTAGCGCGTCTACCAATTCCGCCATCTGGGCTTGATTGAAACTGTCCTGATCACAGAACTACTCAAATTTGGTCTGCAAATATACAAAAAAAGCTTTCCGTTGATCAAAAAACAATATAATTTATTGCATTTTTATCTGATCCCCTACCGTATGTTTCTCACAGTATTTACATTTCAATGCAATAGGGGAGGTGTCGACAACCTGAAAGCTGGTAATAATATGCTCGTTGTTGGTGATACACTTGGGATTGAAGCATTTTACAATTCCCCGGATCTCTTTAGGAATTTCCACCACTTTCTTTTCCACTACATCGTAATCCCGAATGATATTCAGTTTGGCATGAGGAGCAACGAGAGCTATTTTGTTGATTTCATCGTTCTCAAAAAACTTATCCGATACTTTTATGATCGCCTTACTACCCAGTTTTTCACTTTCGAGATTGGTGCCAAAAGTAATCTGGTTTTCAATGTTATCGAGCCCCAGAATAGAAATGACTTTAAACAGGTATTGAGCGGGAATATGGTCAATAACGGTGCCATCTTTGATGGCGCTGACTTTAAGCTTCAGTTTGTTTTTTCTGCTGTTATCCATGACTTGTTACTTAAGATTCATGATATGTGCAATGATTGCCTCTCTGGTAAATACCCCGTTTAATGCCTGGGTGAAATAGTATGCTTTTTCATTCTTGTCAACATCTGAATGGATTTCATTCACCCGGGGCAGGGGATGAAGAATTCTCAGGTTTGGTTTTGTTTTCGCCAGCATGGAATTGCGCAGGATATAAACATTTTTCACCTTTTCGTATTCAATGGGATCGGAAAAACGTTCTTTCTGAACCCGGGTCATGTAAATGATATCAGCTTCATTAAGAATATCGGTGAATTCCCGGTGTTCGAAGTAGCGAATTCCTTTTTCCCGCAGGTACATTTTATATTCTGCAGGCATCTGCAGGGCTTGAGGTGCAATGAAGTTAAAAATAGGATTTTCAAATTCAGACATGGCCATAAGCAGGGAATGTACAGTGCGACCATATTTCAGATCGCCCACCATGAATATATTCAGGTTATCGAGCGATCCCTGGGTTTTCAGGATGGAATACATGTCGAGGAGCGTTTGCGTTGGATGTTGGTTGGCTCCGTCACCTGCATTAATAACAGGAACCGGGGACACCTCTGCTGCGTAGCGTGCTGCTCCTTCCAGGGGGTGTCTCATTACAATGAGATCAGCATAATTACTAACCATTTTGATGGTATCGTGCAGGGATTCCCCTTTGGATGTACTGGAACTGCCCGGATCGGCAATGCCGATTATTCTCCCTCCAAGTCGGCTGATCGCAGTCTCAAAGCTCAGACGGGTTCGTGTGGATGGTTCAAAAAACAGGGAAGCCACCACTTTCCCTTTCAGCAGATCCTGATTGGGAAGGGCTTCAAACTCTGCAGCTAATCTCATAATTTCCAGGTATTCAGCCTTCGAGTAGTCCGTAATGGATATTAAATCACGTTTCATTGAATATTAGTTGGTAAGTATTCGTTCAATTTTTACTCCTTTCATTGGTTTGAAGAGCTGTTCGATGCGGGCCGATTCTGATTGGCGAACAACCATATCAATTTGACAATCAAGTTCAAATCGTGTATCTGAGATGTTCAGGTTTTCCTGTTTTACTACCTGCATCACATCGTTCATCTGCAGGTAGGTAAATTTAATTCTGTAATAATTCTTAACGGTTTGGATTACGATGCGGGCATGACTCAGTGCATCGGCTGCTGCCGAGCGGTAGGCCTGGATTAGTCCCCCTGTACCGAGCAGGGTTCCGCCGAAATAACGGACAACTACCAGCAACACATTGGTCAGGTCAAATTTAATAAGTTGCCCGAGGATGGGTTTTCCTGCTGTTGACGAAGGTTCTCCATCGTCGTTAGCCCGAAAGGATATCTCTTTAACACCTATTCGCCAGGCATAACAGTGGTGGCGTGCGGTGTGATGTTCTTTTCTGATCTGGTTGATAATTTCTTTGGTTTCTTCCTCTGTATTAACCGGGAAAGCATACGCGAAGAACCTGCTTCCTTTGTCTTTGAAAAGTCCTTCGCTTTTGTCTGCTATGGTTTTGTATGAGTCGTCCACTACATGGTAAGTTTTTTTTCTATATCTTCCACATATTGCCTGAAGTTTTTGTCGGTGTCTTTCAGGTTATTTACGGTTTTACATGCATGGAGTACTGTGGCATGGTCTTTATTGCCAATTTGTGAGCCAATAGTAGCCAGTGAATATTTGGTCAGGTTCTTGGAAAAATACATAGTAATTTGGCGGGCCTGCACGATTTCACGCTTGCGGGTTTTGGTTTGGATGGATTCTACAGACATGTTAAAATAGTCGCAGACCACTTTTGAAATATATTCAATAGAGAGTTCTCTTCTGGAATTCTTCACCAGTTTGGTGATCAGCTTTGAAGTCAGGTCCAGGGTAATTTCACGTTTGTTCAGCATGGATTGGGCCAGCAGGGATACCAGAGCTCCTTCCAGCTCCCTCACATTGTTGGTAACGTGTGAGGCAATGTATTCCAGAACCTCATCTGAAAGGGTGATTCCATCCTTGTATACCTTTTGCCGGAGGATTTGCATCCGGGTTTCAAAATCGGGAGTTTGCAAATCGGCAGTAAGCCCCCATTTGAATCTGGAAAGCAAACGCTGCTCCATCCCTTTCAACTCAATTGGAGGTTTGTCGGAAGTCAGAATGAGTTGTTTCCCGGTTTGGTGCAGGTGATTAAATATGTGAAAAAAAGTTTCCTGTGTTTTTTCCTTTCCGGCAAATTCGTGCACATCATCGAGGATGAGCACGTCGATCATTTGATAAAAGTGCAGAAAATCGTTCCGGTTGTTGTTTCTTGTTGCTTCGGTAAATTGGGTCTGAAACTTATTGGCATTGACATACAACACAACTTTATCGGGCATTTGCTCTTTGACTTCGATGCCAATCGCTTGCGCCAGGTGGGTTTTCCCCAGACCGGAATTACCATAAATCATCAGTGGATTAAAAGCAGTACCCCCGGGATTCCTGGCTACCGCAAACCCGGCACTCCTGGCTAATCGGTTGCAGTCACCCTCCACAAAGTTCTCAAATGTATTGTCCGGCTTTAACTGGGGATCAATCTGTAGCTTCTGAATACCTGGAATGATAAAAGGATTTTTGATGCTCTTTTTGTCATCGGTACTTAACGGAATGGTCAGCGGTTGATTCTGAATCCGCGTGTTGCTGGAAGTAGGGTAACTTACGGTATAAGGGGTGCCGTTGTTACCCTGAGAATCGGACTGAGCCGGACCCATCACTACGTTATACTCCAGCTTCGCACCGTTACCTAATACCATGCGTAACGTTTTCCGGAGGATATCTATAAACTGTTCCTCCAAATACTCATAGAAAAAAGCGCTCGGAACCTGAATGGTCAGCACTTTGCTCTTAAGCTTTATCGGTTCTATAGGTTCAAACCAGGTCTTAAAACTGCTCCCTGGTACATTGTCCCGGATTATTTCAAGACATTTTTCCCAAGCAGTTTGATGTTCGTTGTTCATAAATATTCGTCGGATTTTGATGTTCTACAAAATTCCCTTATTAATTCCCCAAAACAAAAATTGTGATAAATTAGTTAAAAAAAAAATTTAATTTCACTTGATATTTTGAAATGTTGTTTATTGGATTCTTAATGAGACTTTTAATTTTTATATTTTTTTGAAAATAGTTAACAAGCTAACTATCAGTGCGTTGATTTTAACAATTTGATTGATAACTGGCTAACTGGTAGGTAGTGGTGGGGTTATGTCTTTCATAAAAAAAACTATCTTGCATCTATTCTTAAATTATCTTAAATTTTTTAGCGCTTTTTCTAATTTTATCAACCTTCCGTTTTTGAATGCAACAATAGATGCATTGGGAAATTTTTTCAAAGCCTGCTGATGTGCCTCCATGATTTCCGAAAACGAATCCGTAGTACCGGTGAGATAATTGTATATCCCGCCTGTTTCAATTTCCTCTACCGGTTCCAGTCCACGAAAATGATCATCCTGAACAGGAATTTGATTTTCACTGGATACCAGGTGAATTTTAAATATTATCTCGTCAGTTGTTTGACCGGAAGCATTGACATATACTTTCCTGCCCAGATCAAATGCTGAAAACTTAAGGTATCGTTCCGGATTCACCCGGAGGTCGTTGGTCAGCAGGTTTAATTGTTCTGCTAGAACAAGGATGGCCTGATAAAGTTCATCGTCATTGAGCAGAAGGCCTGCCGTATTATCCTTACTCTGTAGCTGCATCAGGGTAAGACTGAGTTGTTCTGTCACACCATGAATGTTGTCCAGAAGGGGAGTGATGCGTAATTGACCCAGCGTATCACTGAAAGCTGAAATATTCCGGATAATTTTCTCAAACTCCTGGATATTATGATTGAACGCAGAGGTAATCTTTTCGATATTGGTTAGGGTACTTTCAATATTTCCCCTGTGTAAGGATACTATGTCCTGAAGGTTTCCTGTAGTTTTCTCAATATTGTAAATGGTTTGATTTAGGTTTTCAAAACTTTCAGAGAGATTTTCACGTGCCTCCTCATTAAAGATCACAGTCAGTACAGTTATGGCAGAATCGATTGTTCCCAGTAATTCTTCAGCTTTATTCTTGATGGGTAGTACCTGCATGCTTACTTCTTCTTTTAAATCTCTTTCCACATCACCGGGAAGGGTGTCGTTATATGCATAGTATTCAGTGGCTTTGCTCAGATTGATCCGGATCATGCGGGTTCCCATCAAATCACTGCTGACGATCTGGGCTACGGAATTAACAGGAATTTTGACTGATGCATCAATCACAAAGGTAACAAGCAGGCGACCGCTATGGTCGGGTAAAAAACTGATATTTTTCACCTGACCAATTTTAAACCCACTTAAAACAACATCATTGGAAATCGATAGACCGTCAACGCGATTGTAAATAACATGGAACTGATCGTTTTTTTTCAGAATGTCTTCTCCCTTTAAATAGCTCAATCCCCAAATCAGGATCGTTATAGACAATACAATTAAAACACCCAGCCGTGTATATTTTGAAATCTTCATACCCTAAATTTTTCAGAAAAATCTCACGTAAATTTAGGGATTTCATTCAGGATTTACCAGTTTCGCATCATAAATTTTTGGGATAAACAGATTTTCCCCCGGTATAATCAGGGTATGAATTTGAATTTGAATGACTCATCGTTTTAGAAATAAGTTTAAAAGGTTAATTAACTGGTATCAGATAGATGTCAATTACTCTGTGTCCTCTGTTTTTCGCGTTAAAGTTAAAATATTAGGATTATTTTGCATTTGCGAGTGTTCTGGTATAACCCTTATTTCTATTTTTGCACGGCAACTCAAATAATGAGGCAATAAATTCAGGAAACATTTTGTATAAATTAGTTACTACATATCTATTTGTTCTCTTTTCACTGACCATTTTCAGCCAGGAATCGGATAACCTGCTGAGAAAATCGGTTCTTATAGGTAGTGATACCACCGTTTTACAAGCCGGTACCCGTGATACAACCCGTATGGATTATTCTGAAGGTGTACCCATCTCTCCTGAGTTTTCTGTTTCTGATACCCTGTCAAATGATAGCGTTCCAACCGGGAAGGAGAAACCTCCGGTGATTGAGGCTCCCATCGATTACAATGCTGAAGATTCCATTGTAGGAACATTCGACGGACAGAAAGTTTACCTATATAATAATGCCCGTGTAGTATATCAGCAGATTGAACTACAGGCATATTTTATTGAGTTGGATTTGGAAACCAAAGAGGTTTATGCCGAAGGAATACAGGATTCGACAGGCAATTTAATTCAGAAACCCATATTTAAGGATGGCAATGAAGAGTTTGAATCCAAAACGCTGCGTTATAATTTTGAGACTGAAAAAGGGATCATTATGGATGTAGTCACCAAGCAGGGGGAGGGATTTGTCCATAGTCACCGTACAAAAAAAATTACACCAGATGCTTTTGTGCTCAAAGATGGAAAATATACCACCTGTGATGCAGATCATCCTCATTTTTACCTTCATCTGACGAAAGCTAAAGTGATCTCCAACAACAAAATTATAACCGGACCTGCCTACATGGTACTGGAAGATTTTCCTATTTATTTTCCCATACTTCCATTTGGTTATTTCCCGAATACGCCCACCTACTCCTCAGGACTCATTATTCCGACGTATGGAGAGGAGAACAACCGGGGGTTCTATTTGCGTGATGGAGGGTATTACTGGGCTGCAAACGAATATTTTGACCTTGCCCTACAGGGCGACATCTATTCCAAGGGGTCATGGGGAAGTAAATTGCATACCAATTACAGGAAACGTTATAAGTTTAACGGAGGATTTGACTTCCGTTACAATTTAAACGTTTATGGAGAAAGGGGTTTAGATACCTATACCCGGTCACCTCAGTTTGCTGTTACCTGGAGCCACAGTCAGGATGCCAAGGCAAACCCGAATCAGACATTTTCAGCCAGTGTTAATTTCTCTACCAGCGGTTACGATAAGCAAAATGCTTTTGCCGGAATTAATACAGCAGAGAGCTACCTCAGAACCCAAAAATCATCCAGTATCTCTTACTCCAGAAAATTTGAAAATACTCCTTATAACTTATCGGTTAACCTGAGACATTCTCAGAATTCAACCGATTCATCCCTCACACTTTCCATGCCTGAGTTGACATTCAGTATGGCTAAAGTATACCCGTTCAGGGCAAAGGTGCGCCGTGGATCCCTGAAATGGTATGAAAAATTCGGACTAAATTATACCGGAAACCTGAGAAATTCAATTACTGCTCACGAATCAGAAATTTTAGAAAAATCATTCTTTCGCGACTGGAAAAATGGAATCAGACACAATATTCCCATTTCATTGCCCAATTTTAATTTGCTGAATCATATCAATTTTAGTCCGGGTTTCAGCTACAATGAAAAATGGTATACCAAAAAATATAACTACTCCTATCATGAAGACGAGCTGTTTTATGATCGGTTTGGCAGGTCGTCTCATATAAAGACGGACACTACCTACGGGTTTAACAGGGTGTATGATTATTCCTATAGTTTGAGTGCATCCACCAATATTTACGGGATGTTTCTTCCGGCTAACCCTAATTCGAAAATAAAGGGCATCCGGCATAAAATGTCTCCGTCACTCAGCTTTAGCTACCGGCCTGATTTTGGCGCAGAACGGTTTGGATACTGGCAAGAAGTACAGATCGATACGCTGGGGAATGTCCGGTATTATGATGTTAACGACGGAGGTGTTTATGGGGGTTCTCCCGGAAGAGGAGCATCCGGAGCAATCTCCTTATCG
This sequence comes from Mariniphaga sp., assembly GCA_028702595.1. Taxonomy (GTDB): domain Bacteria; phylum Bacteroidota; class Bacteroidia; order Bacteroidales; family Prolixibacteraceae; genus Mariniphaga. The sequence goes on from JAQVON010000004.1 coordinate 17,075, forward strand.
GTAAATAATAACCTGGAGGCCAAAATGATCGATACCCAGGATACTACACAAACCGATGAAGGACAAAAATTTCGTAAAGTAAAAATTATTGATAACCTGAGCTTTGGAACGTCTTATAACCTGATTGCCGATTCATTGAATCTGGCACCGGTAAATATAATGGCTCGCACTACCGTTGCAGGGATTAGCATTAATATGGGCGGGGTTCTGGACCCCTACATGACAAACGAAGAGGGAACAAAAATCCATAAATATGTGTGGAATGAAAAATCAGGACTGGGAAAACTGGGGCGACTCACTCGTGCAAACCTCTCTTTCGGACTGAATTTTAGTTCCAAAAAAGGGAAGGAACAGTCAACCAAAAATAAAGAGATGATTGACAACCAGCATTTAATGCCAGGTGAATATGAACAGTATGTCGATTTTAATATCCCCTGGGATTTTGGATTTGATTACAGTTTTAATTATACCGGTCCCCGTCGTCCCTCCGATAAGGGGAGGTATTCTCAAACAGTTGGCTTCCGCGGAAACCTGAACCTGACCGATAAGTGGCAACTCAGTATGAACACCAATTATGACATCATGGCCGGGGAGTTTTCTTTCACCACATTCAATGTTAACCGCGATTTGCATTGCTGGTCCATGGCTTTCAATTTTGTTCCTTTCGGGTATATGAAAAGCTATAGTTTTACCATCAATGCCAGGTCTTCCATGTTGAGAGACCTGAAATTGCAAAAAAGACAAAGCCATTACGATAATTTTTAAAACCATCAGCAATGAAACAAATTATCTCGACAGGGAAAGCCCCCGCAGCAATTGGCCCATACAGCCAGGCCGTTGAAGTGAACGGAACGCTTTACATTTCCGGACAGGTTCCCCTCGACCCGGAAACCATGAAGGTTGTGGGAGATTCTATTCAGTCCCAAACCATGCAGGTGATGAAGAATATAGGGGCTATCCTGGAACAGGCGGGCTATACCTTCACCGATGTGGTGAAGTCAACCTGCTACCTGTCCGACATGAAAAACTTTAAAGAAATGAATGAAGTATACGGACAGTTTTATCCGAAAAATCCGCCAGCCCGCGCGGCATTTGCCGTTAAAGAACTGCCTTTGGGGGTGCTCATAGAAATTGAATCGGTGGCAGCAAAGGGATGATGACTGCACTGCCGACAACCATTTGTTTGCTCTTTTTAAGCCCTTCTCCAGAAAAATTCCGGGTTCGCGTACATCACAAAAAAAAAGAGGCTGTTCCGGTTATGAGACAGCCCCTGTTATAAATTATTGCAGTGTGTTATTCTCCTACAACATCAAATTCGAGATCTACCACTACATCCTTGAATAGCTTAATTTTTGCCGTATATGTACCAATCTCTTTGATACTGTCTTCTGGCAGAGTAATTTGTTTGCGATCAATTTCAAATCCTTTTTTGTTGATGGCTTCTGCAACCTGTATGGTATTCACAGAACCAAAAATCTTACCGGCGGAACTGACTTTTGCACCAATTTTTACCTTCTTGTTGATCAGCTTTTCAGCAATTTTCTGCGCTTCCTCTCTTAAACGGGCTTCTTTGTGAGCACGTTGTCTTACATTTTCTGCCATTACCTTTTTAGCTGATGGGGTAGCTGCTATGGCTTTTTTCTGCGGAATTAAATAATTGCGCGCAAACCCATCTTTTACAGTCAGGATATCGTCTTTACTTCCCAACCGCTCTACATCTTGTATCAATATAATTTCCATTGCATCTTATTATAATTGTTAATTTTTAAAGGATTCAATTGGAACTCCCATGAAACAGATATGCCTGCTTTTGTTCATTATTTTACCTGCTTTTTATTATCGTTTATCTAACAGTGCCCGATAAAATTTGCAAGCTCATTTCATGGTTGTTCAGTCCTCCTCTATTTCATCATATCGGTAACAAAAGGCAGCAGCGCAATTTGACGGGCACGTTTAACTGCCTTCCCAATTTTTCGCTGATACTTTAAGGATGTCCCGGTAAGCCGACGGGGTAGGATTTTCCCCTGTTCATTTAAAAACCTTTTCAGAAACTCAGGATCTTTGTAGTCGACATATTTAATCCCGTTTTTCTTAAACCGGCAATACTTCTTCTTCTTAATCTCTACCGATGGCGGGGTCAGATATCTGATTTCACTTGAATTTTGTGCCATGGATTATGCCTCCTTTTCTGATTTTTCTTTTTGTAATCTTTTCCTTTTCTCACTATACTCAACAGCATGCTTGTCGAGCTTAACCACTAAAAACCGGATAACCCGCTCATCGCGCCGGAATTCTGTTTCCAGCTTTTTAATGAACTCGGGTTGGGCTTTAAGTTCAAAGAGGTTATAAAAACCTGTAGACTTCTTTTGAATGGGGTAAGCCAGTTTTTTCATTCCCCATTCTTCTTCATGGATCATCTCTCCTCCATTATCGGTGATGATGCTCCTGAATTTTTTTACCGTTTCCTTTACCTGTGGCTCAGATAAAACGGGAGTACAAATGAAAACGGTTTCGTACTGATTCAACATAAACATCTAATATTTAATGAAACAATTAAAAAAATTTGAGGGCGCAAAAATAACAATAATTAATTATTTTTCAAACAAATCCGGAATATTTGAGCATAATTTTTCCATATAATTACGTATATTGACAGCGTGTCTGTTTGACGAAAACTGATTTTTATATCAGCTAGGATTTTTCCGGCGGGTCAACACCGGCCTTTTAAAATTTTAATCCTCTCTTTTTTGTTTGTCATTACCTGTTTGTTTCATATCAAACGTTAATTTTGTTGCGGATAACCATTTTTGCATCCAAATGGAAAAGATGAACATCGTCATTGTACACGACAGTCGCCTTCCCGTCTCGAAATACGGTGGAATCGAACGGGTTATCTGGTATCTGGGAAAAGAATTCGTAAAAATGGGCCATCAGGTGACTTATCTGGTAAAATCCGGTTCTGTCTGTCCGTTTGCCAACGTAAAAACGCTGGATAAACAACGGCCCATAAGCCGGCAAATACCTGAAAATACAGACCTGGTGAATTTTCATTTTCAGCCTGAAGAGCCGGTTCCATATCCTTTTTTGGTTTCCATTCATGGAAACCTGCCGGCCGGCACCTCTTTTTTTCGAACTACAAATTTTGTTTCGAAAAACCATGCATTTCGTTATGGGGCTGATGCTTATGTCTGGAATGGTTTAGACTGGGACGATTATGGCATGCCGGAATTGTGCAAACATGATCAATACGTCCATTTTTTGGGAAAAGCTGCCTGGCGAGTGAAGAATGTACGTGGGGCTATCCGCATGGCAGCAGTCAACAGCACTGAGATTAAAATACTGGGTGGTACCCGCATCAATGTAAAAATGGGCCTGCGCATCACCTGGTCAAAATGGGCCACTTTTTACGGCATGGTTGGAGGCGAGGAGAAATGCAGGTTGCTGAAAAGCTCCAGGGGGCTTATCTTTCCGGTTCTTTGGCATGAACCATTCGGCCTGGCAATGATTGAAAGCCTCTATTTTGGTTGTCCGGTGCTGGGAACTAGGTATGGCTCGTTGCCTGAAATTATCACAGATGAAACCGGATACCTCTCTGGTTCCATGCAAGATCTGACGAATGCATTCTCCTCGCTTGACAGCTACAATCGCCGACTATGCCATGAATACGTAGTTGACAAATTCAATTCAAAAGAGATGGCTAAAAATTATCTCCGGTTGTATGAAACAGTATTGAACGGCAGAGAGATCAATAAAAAGGTGCCATGCTACAGGCCCGATCGCAATGTAATTCCCTGATAGCACCCGGACATCTGTTGTTACAGTGGAATGTTCCCGTGTTTCCTGGGGGGATTTGATTTTCGTTTATTACGAGTCATCTCCAGTGCATCCATGATTTTTCGCCGGGTATCCCGTGGCTGGATGATCTCATCGATATAACCCAGTGCAGCTGCTTTGTAAGGATTAGCAAATTTTTCACGGTACTCATTTACCGCCGTTATTTTCTCTTCGGCTGTAATTTTATCTTTAAGTAAAATATTTATGGCGCCTTCGGGGCCCATAACGGCAATCTCGGCTGTGGGGTAGGCAAAATTTACATCGGCTCCGATATGTTTACTTGACATGACATCATAAGCCCCGCCATAAGCTTTGCGGATGATGATCGTAATTTTTGCAACCGTGGCTTCAGAAAAGGCAAACAGTAACTTGGCTCCGTGTTTGATAATTCCACCGTATTCCTGTGCTGTTCCGGGTAAGAATCCGGGAACATCCACAAAGGTAATGAGCGGCAGATTAAACGCATCACAAAACCGGACGAATCTTGCTGCTTTTGTTGAAGAGTTGATGTCGAGTACCCCGGCCAGGTGGTTGGGTTGGTTGGCGACTATCCCCACTGGCTGCCCATGGAACCGGGCAAAACCGCAAATGATATTTTTGGCATACTCAGGCTGAACCTCCAGAAAATGTTTATTGTCTATTACCTGATCAATGATTTCGTGCATGTCGTATGGCTTGTTTGGATCGGCAGGCACCAGTTCCTGCAGACTTTCTTCCATACGATCTGGTGGATCTATGGTGGTTTTTACCGGTGGATCTTCCATGTTGTTTGACGGAAGGAAGCTCATCAACTCACGAATCATCATCAGGGTTTGCTCCTCATCGTTACCGGTAAAGTGGGCCAGGCCACTTTTGGTGCTGTGCGTGATTGCTCCTCCCAACGCCTCTTTGGTTACTTCTTCATGAGTAACCGTTTTGATGACATCAGGGCCGGTAACAAACATGTGACTGTTGTTGTTGACCATGAAGATAAAATCGGTTAGGGCCGGGGAGTAAACTGCTCCCCCCGCACAGGGCCCCAGGATAGCCGATATTTGAGGAATGACTCCTGAAGAGATTACATTATTGTAGAAAATATCAGCGTAACCCGCAAGACTTTCTACTCCTTCCTGAATGCGTGCTCCTCCTGAATCGTTCAGACCAATTACAGGAGCTCCCATCTGAAGAGCCATCTTCTGAATTTTTACAATCTTGTCGGCATTGGCCCGACTTAATGATCCTCCAAATACAGTAAAATCCTGCGCGAACAAATAAACCAGTCTGTTGTGTATTTTCCCGTAGCCGGTTATTACCCCATCCCCCAAATATTTTTTATCCTGCATGCCAAAATCAAAACTCCTGTGCGTAACCAGCTTGTCAATCTCACGGAAAGTCCCCGGGTCCAACAACTGAAGAATACGTTCACGGGCAGTTTTCTTCCCGACACTGTGCTGCTTTTCAATCCGCTCTTTTCCCCCTCCCAACTCAGCCTGTTTATTGAGTTCCACAAGCTGACTGTATTTTTTATCTAATTCCATAACCGTTGGTTTATTCGATTTCGATGAGAACCTGGTTTCCCTCAATTGTGTCGCCTTCTTTAACATTGATCTTTCTTATCACCCCGTCAACCGGCGCCTGATATACACTTTCCATTTTCATTGCAGCAATGATAATCACCGGTTCCCCTTTTTTTACTAAATCTCCTTCCTGCACCAGAAGTTTTATTATTTTTCCCGGCATGGGAGAAGTAATTGTTTTTTCACTGCTCATTGTTCCATTTGAACCCCGATTGATGAGATAACGTGTCTCCGCATCAATAACCTCCACCTCATACGATTTGTAAAGTGTATAGGCAGTGTATTTTTTGGGCTGCTTTTGCGGAACAAGTTCTATGTTATATGAATGACCATTTTCAATGATGGAAAAGGTACCTCCGGATGTATGGAACAGATCCACCTGGTAAATTTTGCCATCGACCTCTACTTCCAGCAGGTTCCCATTCTGGTTCCGAAGATTTACCCAGGCTGTACGGTTATTTATTTTGATTTCTACCGGCATACTGATTTTTTAAAAATGATGGATATACGGGATCTTTTTCCAAAGGCTCTGTGCCGGAACAAACTCCTTGTGGTTATCCTGATATAGGGATAATTTCGACAAATAATCGATATAGGCAGCAATAAAAACCATATCGTCGCAATCATCCGGCTCATCGTTCCGAAACAACTGTTCCTGGTTGTTTTTGATGAAGTGAGTGTCATATTTCCCGGCAATAAAACCGGGTTGATTCATGATCCGTTCCAGCAACTTGATGGAAGTTTTTACTCCTGTAATTTTGTATTCATACAGGGCTCTTCTCATCCTGCGGATAGATTCATCCCTGGTGGCTCCCCAAATGACAAGTTTTGAGATCATGGGGTCATAGTGTATGGGGATTTCATACCCTTCGTATACATACCCGTCGGTTCTGACTCCCAGACCTAATGGTTCCGTAATTTTATATATTTTCCCGGCACAGGGCATAAAGTTGTTATCCGGATCCTCGGCATAGATCCGGCATTCTATGGAATGACCCCGGATAGCCAATTGATCCTGTTGGAATTCCAGCTCCATTCCTTCTGCAATTTTAATTTGTTGCTTTACGATATCTACTCCTGTAACGCGCTCTGTGATAGGGTGCTCTACCTGTAATCGTGTGTTCATTTCCAGGAAATAGTACTTCCGGTTGCTGTCGACCAGAAACTCAATGGTTCCGGCTCCGGTGTACTTCACTGCACGTGCAGCGGCAACAGCTACATTCCCCATCTCTTCCCTGAGTGCAGGGGTTAACTGAGGCGATGGGGTCTCTTCTATTATCTTCTGATGCCGGCGCTGGATGGAACACTCCCGTTCAAAGAGATGTACCGTATGACCGTGATTATCGCTAAGTATTTGAAATTCTATGTGATGTGGCGATGAAATGTATTTCTCTATGTAAACAGCACTGTTTCCAAATGCTTCCATTGCTTCTGATTGAGCCGAACGAAAAGCCGGAAGGATCTCTGTTTCTTCATGAACCAGGCGCATTCCTTTCCCTCCGCCACCTGAAGATGCCTTGATGATCACCGGAAAACCAATCTCACCAATGGCCTGTAATGCTTCTCCCTCAGTGCTGATGCTTCCCGCCGTTCCGGGGACAACAGGAATACCAGCCTTACTCATCACTTCACGGGCTTTGATCTTGTCTCCCATCCTGTCAATTACCTCAGCTGAAGGACCAATGAATAGAATACCTTCTGCCTGACACCTTGCTGCAAATGACGCATTCTCGGAAAGAAAACCATACCCGGGATGAATGGCATCAGCATGACAGGTGTGGGCAACTTCAATGATCTTTTCCATATTCAGATAGCTTTCAGCAGAAGGAGCTTTCCCAATATAATAGGCTTCATCGGCATACCTCACATGCAGCGATGTCCGATCTGCTTCAGAAAAAACTGCCACAGAAAGAATTTCCATCTCCCTGCAGGTACGCATAATCCGAATGGCTATTTCACCACGGTTGGCTATAAGGATTTTATTTATTTGCTTCATAAGCTGAATTTTCAGTATGAATCGGTACTCCTATTGTTTTTGAGCTGAAACAGTACAAGACTGTTTCCTCAAATGATCCTCCCGAAATTACGCTTTAAGCAATTACGTACAAATCAATATGTGTTAATAAATGTAAATTAAAGAATTGAGGGCATCATACGACTGACCGGTTTTGAACCATAGAAGTTGTAGTTCTAAAATTGAAATTTTACCGGAAAGGAAGTCAGAATTTTAACTAAAAAAAAACGGGTTACCTCTGGTGGTGATAACCCGATTGTTCATAGTTTAGTTAGACATGTTAAATATTGGTTTAACAGAGAAAAGGTAGTGGTTCAAATAACGTTCAATTAACATTGACTTAAAGCACTGCTAATATAGCACAAAATCACTTTCATTGTATAATAATATTAAAAAATTATTAATAAGTGTTAACCTGGGTTTGTTTTATTCTTTAATTAGCTGGTTTATAAATAGGCTGGTAAGTGAAAAAAAAATGTATAAACCGAATTTTTATTCAAAAGTTCATGTTTAGGAGACGTCAGTAAGCTTTTTAAAGTCAGCTAAAAGGGAATATTACGGAAAAAATTTCCCCTGCCAGGTGTTCCTTTCCCTCATTCGTTTTTCGATTCGGTCAACAAATTCAAAATTTTTCAGTCCCCAGCGGGGAGCTACCAATAATTCAGGGGGTGCCTGGCTTATAAATCGTTCAACAATGATTTTTGGATTTAGCAGTTCCAGGTAATCGATGACCAGTTCTATATACTCTTCGGCAGTAAACAGGTGGAACCGGCCGGGATTATTCCGGTATTGTTTTTCCATCAGGGTGTTTTTGTGGATTTGTAACTGATGCAATTTGAGGTTATTCACAGGCAGTTTGGAAATAACACGGGATTGCTCCAGCCAGTCATTTCGGTTTTCTCCGGGCAGACCGAGAATCAGGTGTGCGCAGTTAAAAATTCCGCGATGCGCAGTAGCATTCAGCGCCTGAACCGATTCTTCAAATGTATGGCCCCTGTTCACCTGTTCCAACGTGTGGTTCAGGTGTGATTCAAGCCCAAACTCCACCATAACATAAACTCTCTTACTTAATTGAGCCAGATAGTCAAGCAGTTCATCGTTTACAGCATCGGGCCGGGTAGAAATAACCAATCCTGCTATTTTGGGGTGTTTTAGCGCTTCTTCGTAAATCGGAATTAAATCCTCCAGTGGAGCCCACGTGCTGGTATAAGCCTGAAAATAGGCGAGGAAACGCATGGAACTGTATTTTCTTTCAAAAAACTGAATCCCTTTCCTCAACTGTTCAGTGACCGAATTTTCCAGGTTACAGTAGGCCGGTTTGAAAGTCGTATTATTACAATAGCTACAGCCTCCACGACCTTTCGTGCCATCCCGGTTGGGACAGGTGAACCCTGCATCGACCGATACCTTTTGTACACGCTCTGAAAAATATTTCCTGAACCAGGTAGGAAAATCATTGTACCGCCTGGCATGCCCCCATGAAAAAATTAGCTGTTCCATCTATTTATTTCCTGATGCAAAACTACGGAAAGTTCACCGCCTGTTAAAAAATAATTGAAAACTTTAAAAAATCAAAACCGGTAAATGGGCTCGAAATCAAAACTTATTTTTACTTTTAGAAGTGCTAAAAGAAAATCAGTATGGTCACTTCAACAGATATAATTCAAATCAAACAACGTGGCAGTAAGCTGGATCGTGTAAAGGAACAGCTGGAAAGCTTTAGAAATGGGTTTCCTTATATGAAACTGGTCGATGCTGCTACAGTTGGTCATGGAATAATCAGACTGGATAGTCAGGAAGTTCAGGGAAATTGTGAACGATTCAACACGCATGTTGAGAATGGACTGACTCCGGTTAAGTTTGTTCCTGCATCTGGAGCTGCAAGCCGGATGTTCAAATCTCTGTTCGAAGCACTGGAGGAGTGCCGGCAATCGGATAATCCGGATCTGGTGCTCGCAGAAAATGCCGCTGCCAGATACTTTTTGATCCATAAGAAAAAATTTGCTTTTTATTCTGACCTGGCAGCTGTTATTGGCGGTAACCAGAAGGATATTAATTGTACACAGTGGATTGACTACTTACTAAACGAAAAAGGATTAAATTATGGATACCTGCCCAAAGGATTGCTGAAGTTTCACCGTTACCCCGATAAAGACCGTACACCCTTTGAGGAGCACCTGGCCGAAGGGGTCAGCTATTCAAAAGATAATACCAACAACGTGCGCCTTCATTTTACTGTCTCCCCTGAACATCAATCCCGGTTCGAAAACCTTCTTTCAAATATAAAAAGGGATTATGAAAACAGATACCAGGTTACATTTGATGTGACTTTTAGTGTGCAAAAGCCAGCAACGGATACCATTGCCGTTGATGCAGATAACAATCCCTTTCGTGAAGCTGATGGACAAATCCTTTTCCGTCCTGGCGGACATGGGGCCTTGATTGAAAACCTGAACGATCTCGATGGGGATGTCCTGTTCATTAAAAATATAGACAATGTTGTTCCTGACCATTCCAAACAGGTAACAATAGATTATAAAAAAGCATTGGCCGGAGTTCTGCTTAAATACCAGGAAAAAATTTTCAGGTACCAAAAAATTTTAAATGAGCGCTATCCTGCCAGTATCGAAAGTGGACTATTGGCCGAAGCAGCCAATTTTTTGGAAAACGCATTAAACGTTAAGCCTCCCGGGAATTTATATTATACAGCAAAGGAGGAACTTTTTTACTATTTAAAAGAAAAATTCAACCGTCCCCTGCGTGTGTGCGGAATGGTGAAGAATGAAGGCGAACCCGGCGGAGGACCATTTTGGTGCCTGGATCCACAAGGAACAGTCTCCCTGCAAATTGTGGAAAGCTCACAGGTGGATCCCGGTAGTATCCAACAACAAGAAATTGTAAAACATGCCACCCACTTTAACCCGGTCGACCTGGTGTGCGCAGTGAAAAACTACAAGGGGGAAAAGTATGACCTGACCCAATTTATCGATCCGCAAACAGGATTTATCTCAAAAAAATCAAAAGACGGACGTGAATTAAAAGCGCTGGAACTGCCGGGATTATGGAACGGGGCAATGAGCAACTGGAATACCCTGTTTGTGGAAGTCCCGATGGAAACATTTAATCCGGTGAAGACAGTGAACGATTTGTTAAGGGAACAACACATCTGAGAAGGTGTATTTCTTTATTCGCTGTGATTTGTTAATTTCGCAGATTCATTTTAGTACAGCAAATGAGTAAAGAAGAACGAGATTATTTTGAAAATGAGGAGAACATCGGAGAGATGTTGAATCGTTTTAAACGGTCGCTTGCCCTCGGTCGAAAAAGCTATTTTGATGTTTCCGAGTTTGAAAGAATCGTAGAACAACTGTTGGATGAAGGAGATATCAATGGCTCTGAAATAGCTGCCCGCCAGGGAATACAAATACACCCGGGAGCCGTTCCTCTGCAGTTAAAATACGCTCAGGTACTCATCAGTAAAGGGAAATATCAATATGCCCTGAAATACCTGGAAATGGCAGAAAAAGTGGAACTTACTAATCCTGATGTGCACCTCATGAAGGGGACCGCATGGCTGTTGACCGGGGAAACTAAAAATGCGGAAAGGTCATTCAGAAAAGCGTTAAAATATGCCGGAGAAGAAAAGGATGATATCCTTTATCACATGGCTAATGCTTTTGTACAGTCCGGAGATATTAAAAAGGCTGTCGAGCACTTTGAACAATCACTCCTAATCAATCCCGAAAACGAACAGGCATTGTACGATCTGGGATTTTACAGCGATCAGAGCGGTGATTTTCAAAAAAGTATAGAATATTACAACCGCTACCTGGATATTGACCCGTTTAACTTTTCTATCTGGTTTAATCTGGGTATCTCCTACAATAAAGCCGGAAACTATGAAAAAGCAATTGAGGCGTATGAATTTGCCCTGGCTTTAAATGAAGATTTCGACCAGTCTCTCTTTAATATTGGGAATGCTTTTGCAAATGCCGGAAAATTCAGGGAAGCCATTGAAAGGTATAACGATTACCTTGAATTTGATCCTGAAAACGACGATGCCTGGAGCTATATCGGTGAGTGCTATCTGAACCTGGATGAACATGATAAGGCTACGTTTTATTATCGGAAGGCAATAAAACTAAATGTAGACAATGATGCGGCCTGGTTCGGGTTAGGACTGGTAAACTGGGTGGAAAAAAAGCTGACTAAAAGTGTTCAGTACATAAAAAAAGCAATCAAAATTGATTCGTTAAATCCGGAGTACCTGATGACCCTGGCGAAAGTCTACAAAGAACAGGAACATCCCGTGCTGGCAGATAAAGCATTATCCGAAGCTGCCGGAATTGAAGCCGACAACCCGGAAATTTGGCTGACATGGGTGGAACTGCTCTGTGAACAAAAAGATGTTAGTCGTGCCATAACCGTATTGAAAAATGGGTTGAATACATGTAACGACCCTCGTCTGAAATATAGAATGGTTAGTCTCCTGCTCGAAAATCATCAGGAAAAGGATGCTTTAAACATGCTGACTGATGCCATGAACCAGGATTTTGTTCAACTAAACTATCTTTATGATGTTTATCCTAAGGCATTAAAAAACAAACGATTGAAAAAAATAGTAGATCGTTTCAGGGAACAAAAAGAATTATTCGGATAGTTCTAAGAACCATTGAACCGCCAATAATCCCGCAGGAATAATTCCTTCTCCGTGATCCAAACCGGCCAAAGGGATAAGGGTAACCTCCCCGGAACCTGCCTCATGAAACTCCTGAACGATATTCTCCGAAACCTGAAAAGGCACCAACTGATCATTTGTTCCGTGCACAACCCGGGTTGGTACAGAAGTCTTCCAGCCTTTTATGCTGTTTTCACCCAACGCACTTTTCAGAGATGTGAATATAGGGTCAGAGGCGTAGTTCTGACGGTAATTCTCAGTAAATAATTCTCCGGGAAAGGGAGTCAATAAATCATTGATCTCCTGCCCTGAGCTGGATCCATCAAACAAAGTGGAAACAAGGGAAGCATAGTCTGTGGAAAACACATCTTCCACAGGGGTATTTATAGCCCCCAGATTAATGAAGCTATTGAACAAATAGGCTGCAAAATAGGGCATCGGGTAGGTTTCACTGTTCCGGATGTGATCATTGATATAGGTCAGATCATGCGGACCGGCACAGGGAACACTGGCCTGCAGATTGAACTCATCAGAATAGTCCGACTCAATGGCCTTGTGTAACTGCATCGTTGCCCATCCTCCCTGTGAATAACCCGTGAGATACAAATCCCCGTTAGTGGATATATTCCGCATTTCTGCCAACTCCTTCAGCGCCCGTAACATGTCAATAACCGACTGAACAGTAGATTCTTTATGCAAGTAGGGATGAAACATGTGCTCAGAGGCACCAAATCCCAGATAGTCAGGAATCGATACAATCATGCCGGTGGCAGCAACTGCCTCCAGTAAAAGGTATAATTCGTAATTTGGATTTGCAGAAGGAGCATTGCGATGCAGGGTGTTTGTCCCATTTTGGTAACTCATGACAGGAAACTGCCCTTCGCCGGTGGGCACAGATACCAGCCCGGATGCAACCACTGGATCTCCCTGAAAAGTGGTCTTATAGGTAATTTTGTAAACAATAATGCCATTTTTAACCTGGTCGTTAATCACGGATATCCCCGGATACTGATCTGTCTGGTTATTCAATAATGATTTGATGAAATCCAATCCTACCGAACGTACCATTTCATAACTGATCAGATACTCAGGCTCCGGTTCATCATCTTCGGGAAAGAGCAGATGACACCCTGAAAAGGTGAAAAGAAGAAAAACTGTAAAAATAGCGAACAGATAATACTTGGTTCTTGATTTCATCTCATTAAAATTAATCGTTTATTTTAAAGGTATTTACCTCATTATTAGTGTTTATTTAAGCGGTATTCGATAGAATGCTTACGCATTTCGAAAGAATTCGCAAGCTCATTTCGATGGAACTCCCATAATTTTAACTATACTTGCTTGTGTCATGAATCGTCATGGTCGTTTCATGAACTGATATCTATTAGAATTCAAAAATACAAAAAATAACGGCCGGTGCAGGACGGGATTCTTTTTTTTTGGACGAGCAGGACTCCGTTGAGGAACAGGATGTATCCCCGTAAAAAAAAGCTGAAGCTGAGTGCACAAAACAGGTGCCACCCGGGTATTGCCTCAATCGCTGCCCGTAAAAGCAGTGTGGCACTGGTGTGTTCCAAGCAATATCCTGATAAGAATAAATGGATAAATTTAAAACAGTCTTTAAATTAAAATTATAATTTTACCAGATAAACAATTGTAAAACGATCATGAAATATATTCTGACGATCACAGCTACCATGCTATTTGCCAGTTTGTTGAATGGACAACCTGTAAAAGTGATGCTGATCACAGGCGGCCATGCATATGATACCCTTCAGTTTTTTCAGCTCTTTGATTCCCTGGAAGGAGTGGAATATGAACATCATGCACAACCTGAGGCAAACCGGAAATTAGCTGAAGGAACAGGAGAAAAATTTGATGCTTTTGTTTTTTATGATATGTGGCAAGAGGTGTCAGCCAGGGAAAAACAAGCATATATGGACTTGACTAAAGAAGGAAAGCCTTTCCTGTTTTTGCATCATGCACTGGTTTCTTATCAGAATTGGCCGGATTTTGAACAAATCATTGGCGGAAAGTATATGGAAAAAAGCCCGGGTATTCCTCCAGAACAGTTATCTTCTTACCGGCACGATGTCTGGGTGGATATCGAAGTGACCCATTCCCGGCATCCGGTTACGAAAGGATTGAATCATTTCAGATTGTTTGATGAAGTATATGGGAACTTCCGGGTTTTAGATGGTGTTAAACCCTTGCTGCAAACCAAGCATCCCGAAAGCACCCCGGTTATCGGATGGGAAAACCGGTTCAATCATTCTACTATAATATACCTCCAGCCTGGCCATGACTTCCATTCTTTTGAATCTGCTGAATACCGGAAACTGATTTTGAACTCAATCAGGTATTTAACCCAACCAATGGAAAACAAGTAAAACTTCTTGATCATTTTTTACCGCATGATTGCCGTATTCTTAAAAGCCGCTGCCTCACTCCCCATTCGTCATACGTAATCCTTTTCTTCGTTTCGCAAATAAAAAAATAGTTCATCTGGCTGAACAATTAAGATATTAATATGTTTTACTCTTAAATAGATTACTATATTTGCTTATTTATTTAGCGTATAATTAAAAAGAATAAAGATATGGCATTTGAATTATCAAAATTAAGTTACAGTTACACGGCTTTAGAGCCTTACATTGATGCGCGTACGATGGAGCTTCATCACACTAAGCATCATGCTGGTTACACGAACAATTTGAATCAGGCAGTTGCAGGCACTGTTTTGGAAGGCAAGGGAATTGAAGAAATTCTGAAAAATATTTCCGGGCAGTCTGCTGCAGTAAGGAATAATGGAGGCGGGTATTACAATCACAATTTATATTGGGAAGTGATGGCTCCGGGAGGTTCTCCCTCTCCCGAAGGTGAATTACTTGAAGCTATAAATGAATCATTTGGTTCGTTGGAAAAATTCCGTGAAGTGTTTGTTCAGGCTGCTTTAACGCGGTTTGGATCGGGTTGGGCATGGTTGGTTC
Source organism: Mariniphaga sp. (assembly GCA_028702595.1). GTDB lineage: Bacteria > Bacteroidota > Bacteroidia > Bacteroidales > Prolixibacteraceae > Mariniphaga. The sequence goes on from JAQVON010000004.1 coordinate 32,147, forward strand.
TTCAGGAAAACAAGCTGGTGGTTTCGTCGACGCCCAACCAGGATAATCCTTTAATGGATGTGGCAGATGTTCGGGGTTTACCCATTCTGGGAGTAGATGTGTGGGAACACGCTTACTACCTGAACTATCAAAACCGTCGTCCGGATTATGTAAACGCGTTCTGGAATATCATCAACTGGGACGAAGTCGCCAGGCGGTTTAAAGGTTAGTTGATTTTTGGTTTTTTCCCCGGAGTGATGACTCCGGGGTTTTTCTTTTCTTAGGGGAGAGGAAATTGTTTTTGTACATCAGAATATTTACATTTGGTCTGTTTTAATTTTCGGAGATGAGCAGTAACAATATACCTGACCACGAGAAAAGCCGGTTAATGGATCTGGAGCAGCAGATTTCCGATATGAAATTTGAACTGCAGGAAATCCGGGAACTATTAAAAAATGAAAAGGAACAACGGCAATTCTATCAGCTGATTGCTGATTTTACTTTTGGCTGGGAGTTGTGGTTTGAACCGACCGGGAAAATAAAGTATTGCTCCCCTTCGTCCTATGATTTGACCGGATTTACAGCAAATCAGATCATTTCAGCACAATCTGTTTCGGAATTGCTGGTATTTCAAGCCGACCGCGAAAAGTTTGATCTATTTCTATCCCAGGCTCTTCATCAGTTTTTGGCCAATCCTTCCCTGGAATTTCGGATTTTAACCCGTACCCGTCAGCTCCGGTGGTGTGCAGCCAATATTCGCGGCGTTTACAACCGCCAGGGAAGATACCTCGGGATCAGAGCCTCCGTGCAGGATATAACCCGGCTGAAAGGTGCACTCGTCCACATCAACGATCTGTCGGCAGGAAAAGAACTCGAAAACAGAAACCGGCAAAGACTGAAATCGGAACTGGAAATGAAAGAACGCGAACTGGTCGCCTTTCTACTCCAGCTTTCACAAAAGAATGAACTGATCTCCCGGTTTTCCCAACAACTTAAAATCATGCTCGGGGATGAATCAAAAATTACTCCCAAAATGGTGGAAGAGATCCTGATCCAGCTGGAAAATACTCCGGTCGATCCTTTCGACTGGAATATGCTGGAAATACAACTCGAAAAACTACACCCCGGATTTCAAGAACGATTACTTCTTAAACACCCAAAACTTACTTCCAAAGACGAAAAACTTTGTGTGTTTCTACGACTGGGACTTACCAGTAAAGAAATTGCCGGACTTACCGACCTTGCCCCACAAAGTGTGGAAATTGCACGCGTGCGATTGCGGAAAAAACTTAGACTGCAACATCAAACCCGATTGGTAAACTATCTCCTGGAAATATAAAACAAATACTTCCTTTCTGCTGACATACAAACCGACCCGCTGGTCTGACCCGGATGTGCTGTCTGAATCAAATCATAAATAGATAAATAAAAAGTCCCCACCAGACACTGAATTCGATGCGGTTATTTTCCAAAGAAAAGATTTTATAAAGTTTTTTATTATGAATAAAAATAATCGATATGTTTTCATGTTTTATATAACATTGTATATTAATATAATAACAATAATTTGTTAGGTTTATCGTAGAGCTATTCATGTTGATGTTAGGTTTTTAAACTTGACGTGATACCCGATTCCACCTATATTTGTAAATGAAAAACAGATAGTATGACTCAACCAACAGAGAATAATTTTTACCGGTCGTTAGGTGACGAGGAAATTGGACAGTTAGTTTATCAGGGGTGTTCCTCGCCCGACTGGAACCTGGTAAAAGTATCAGCGGATTTTTCACCGGATTTTATTGAGCATGTAAAATTTACCGGACACATCCGGTTAAACAGTTTTCGGCAATCGGTCAGCCTCGTTGGAGGCATTACATTTCATACCGGAATATACAATGCCTGGTTACACAATTGTGAAGTAGGCAGAGATGCTCTTATCCATAATGTGCGAAGTTACATAGCCAATTATAAAATTGGTGAGGGGGTAATTATTCATAATGTAACCACTCTTGCTGTTGACGGAGAAACCACTTTTGGCAATGGTGTTGTTGTGGATGCGATTAATGAAGGTGGAGGAAGGTCGGTTCCCATGTATGATTATCTTTCTACCCATGTGGCATACATGCTGGCACTATATCGTCACCGCCCCGATGTGGTTACCACCCTGAAGAATATGATCGGCGATTATGTTGAAAAGATGAAAAGCAATACCGGAACAATCGGTTCCCATTCCAGAATTTTGAATTGCAACACAATTCTGAATGTTAAAACAGGGCCGGTAACAACGATTGACGGGGCTAAAAAACTGAAAAACGGCAGCATCAACAGCACCCGTGAAGCTCCAGTGATTATCGGTGAGGGTGTCATCATGGACGATTTCATTGTTTGTTCAGGTTCCCGGATCACGGATTCTACATTGCTCTCGAAATGTTTTGTGGGGCAGGGGTGTATTCTCGACAAGCATTATTCTGCTGTGAATTCACTTTTTTTTGCCAATTTTCAGGGATTCCACGGTGAGGCTTGTTCTGTTTTTGCCGGACCTTACACGGTAACCCATCATAAATCTACCCTCCTGATTGCAGGGCTCTATTCATTTTTAAATGCCGGAAGTGGTTCAAACCAAAGCAATCACTTATATAAACTGGGACCTATTCATCAGGGGATCATGGAGCGGGGCGCCAAAACAACCAGCGATTCTTACCTGTTATGGCCCTCCCGCATCGGCGCTTTCACCCTGGTGATGGGGCGTCATTACAAACATTGTGATACAGCCGATTTCCCTTTCTCATACCTGATCGAATGTAACGATGAAAGTGTCCTCGTCCCGGGAATTAACCTGAAAAGTATCGGCACCATCCGGGATACTCAAAAATGGCCCAAACGGGATAACCGGACCGACTCCAACCTGCTCGACCTGATTAACTTCAATTTGCTGAGCCCCTATACCATCCAAAAAATGTTAAATGGCCGAAACAAATTGTTAACCCTGAGAAAATCTGCAGGTGATGAGGCCAGTGAATATGTGCTGGATAAAATGAAAATTGAAAAACGGGCTCTCGAAAGAGGAATCATTCTCTATGAGATGGCTATCTGGAAATTCATTGGAAATTCATTGATAACCAGGCTTCATGGAAAACAATATGAGTCGGAGGACGAAATTCGCGAAGCATTGAAACCTGATACCTCCATTGGAAAAGGATATTGGGTAGACCTGTCCGGATTGATCTGCCCGTTTGAAGCTCTCGATATTTTACTCAAATCATTGGAGTCGGGTGATATGAATACCCTCGAAGAAGTTAACGCAGCCTTATTCGCTTTGCACAATAATTACTATAATTATGAATGGACCTGGGCTGCAGATATCTTAGGAGAATTCTACGGAAAAAATATAAACGAATTTACTGCCAAGGATGTGATCTCCGTTGTGGGAAAATGGAAGGAGAGTGTGCTGGAAATCGACCGGCTGCTCTACGAAGATGCCAAAAAAGAGTTTTCCCTGGCAAAAATGACCGGATTCGGGATCGATGGCCAAAACGGAGCACGTGAACTTGATTTTGCCTTGGTGAGGGGTGAATTCGAAAAAAATGAAACAGTTAAAGCGATTCAGGTACACATGAAAACCAAAGATGATCTGGGTAATGAGCTGATTCAATGCATGAAGAATGTAACTCACCTTCACCTGACGGTTTCCGGATAACCCCTGGAGTGACCGATAATGTATACCCCTCTTTTTCAAAGATCACACCATTTACTGAAACAATAAATAGATAACAGAAAACAGATATGTGCGGCATAGTAGGTTATATCGGGGATAAGGAAGCCTTTCCCATACTGATGGATGGATTAAAAAAACTGGAATACCGGGGGTATGACTCTGCCGGTGTTGCTTTACTGAACGGCAAAACAGAGATCTTCAAGAAAATGGGGAAGGTGTTGGAGCTGGAAGATTTTATGCAGTCGCAGCATCCCGCCGGAAAAATTGGGATTGGCCACACCCGTTGGGCAACTCATGGTGAACCCAATGATGTGAATGCTCATCCCCAGGAGTCCATGGGGAAAATTTTCTCGCTTGTTCATAATGGGATTATTGAAAATTTCCAGCAGTTAAAAGAGGGTTTGATTGCACAAGGGTACAGGTTTACCAGTGAAACCGATACTGAAGTGTTGGTCAACCTGATTGAGCACTGTTATAACCAGGGAGAAGAAATTACTGCCGAAACAGCTGTTCAGCTGGCTTTGTCGAAAGTGACCGGGGCTTATGGAATTGCGGTAATTTGCTCCCGCGAATCTGATAAACTGATCGTTGCCCGGAATGGAAGTCCCCTCGTGATCGGCCTCGGCAGCGGAGAATATTTCGTGGCAAGTGATTCCATTCCGATTGCAGGACTGGCACAACATGTAGTGTACCTGAACGACCAGGACATGGCTGTGCTGCAAAAAGATCAATTTACCCTGAAAAACATCAAAAACATCCCGGTTTCCTTAACGGTGTCGGCATTGAATATTGAGTCGGGAGAGCTTGACAAAGGACCATTTGAACATTTTATGCTCAAGGAGATTTTTGAGCAGCCTAACACCATTGAGCAAACATTCAAAGGGCGTTTGAACCCAGAGTACCAGGAAATCGTGTTGGGCGGATTGATGCATGTATATCCCCGGATTGTAAATGCTTCCCGGATTGTAATCATTGGTTGTGGCACCTCCTGGCATGCGGCATTGATAGCTGAATACCTGATTGAGGAATATGCCCGTATTCCGGTGGATGTAGAATATGCTTCGGAATTCAGATACCGGAAACCTGTTTTGGGAGAAAACGATGTGGTTTTTCTGATCAGCCAGAGTGGAGAGACAGCCGATACACTTGCTGCTCTGCGACTGGCACGGGAACACGGTGTACTCACACTGGGAATCTGTAACGTTGTTGGATCATCCCTTTCGCGTGAAACCGATGCGGGAGTTTTTATCCATGCCGGTTCTGAAATAGGTGTGGCATCTACCAAAGCCTTCACTGCACAAGTAACTGTATTTGTTCTGATTGCCCTGAAACTGGCGCGGTCAAAGGGTACCATTCAGGAGGATGAATACCAGACTTTAGTCCATGAACTGGCAGAAATTCCGGCTAAGGTAAATTTGATCCTTCAAAAAAGTGAACAGATCAAGGTAGTTGCACTGAAGTACCTGGATGCAATAAATGCATTGTACCTGGGACGGGGATATCTTTTCCCGGTAGCCCTGGAAGGAGCCCTGAAACTGAAGGAGATCTCTTATATCCATGCTGAAGGCTATGCTGCTGGGGAGATGAAACATGGTCCGATCGCTCTGGTCGATAATAATCTGCCCGTTATTGTCATTGCCCCGCAAGATGCCTGGTATGAGAAAATTGTGAGCAATATTCAGGAGGTAAAAGCCCGTAAGGGGAATGTGATTGCTATCATCACCGAAGGCGATACCGGCATAAAGGAGCTTTTAGATGATAAGATAGAAATTCCTGAAACCCATCCGGCGTTGGCACCGTTGCTGGCCGTTATTCCATTACAACTGCTGGCATATCACATTGCTGTTTTACGCGGTTGTCATGTCGACCAGCCCCGGAACCTCGCCAAATCGGTTACTGTGGAGTAATTGCTGGTAACCAGGAAAAGATTATTTTCCCGGACGCAGTTTCCTGACTGCTGCTCCAGCCTTCCAGAGTTCAGACTCACGCATTTCCGTTAGTTCTGCATTCAAACTTTTCTTATAATCAGCACTACTGGTAGAATCCAGTACCCGTTTTGTTTCCGCACCTGATTTTACGCTTTTATACAAATCGTCAAATACAGGGAGGGTGGCTTCACGGAATTTATGACGCCAGTCGAGTGCACCACGCTGAGCTGTAGCACTGCAGTTGGCATACATCCAATCCATGCCTTTTTGATCAACCAGTCTGATCAGACTTTGTGTAAGCTCCTCAACCGTTTCATTGAAGGCTTCAGACGGACTATGCCCGTGGTCGCGAAGTACTTGATACTGAGCTTCAATAATCCCGGCTAATGCACCCATTAAAACACCGCGTTCACCGGTCAGATCAGAGTATACTTCATTTTCAAAAGTGGTTGGAAACAGGTAACCCGAGCCAATAGCAATTCCCAATGCCAGGGTTCTTTCCTTCGCCTTGCCGGTGAAGTCCTGGAAAACAGCATAACTCGAGTTGATCCCATTACCCGCCAGGAAATTGGTACGTACACTGGCGCCTGAACCTTTAGGTGCTACCAGAATAACATCAATATTTTTCGGGGGAATGACTCCGGTTTGTTCTTTATATGTGATTGAAAAACCGTGGGAAAAATATAGAGCATCTCCCTCTTTCAAACAGGGTTCTATTTTCGGCCATAACAACCGTTGAGCGGCATCAGAAACCAAATATTGAATAATGGTTCCCTTTTTTACAGCTTCTTCAACAGGGAAAAGAGTTTCCCCGGGAACAAATCCATCGCGGACCGCTTTGTCCCAATCTTCCTTAAACTCAGGTGCCTGGCCAATAATAACATTGAAACCGTTGTCTTTCATGTTCAATGCCTGGGCAGGACCCTGTACGCCATAGCCAATGATGGCGATTACTTCATTTTTTAGTACCTCGTGTGCTTTTTCCATTGAAAACTCTTCCCGGAGAACGACATTTTCTGTTACTCCGCCAAAATCAATTTTTGCCATAATTATTTGATTATTGTTGTTAATGTATACGTAACTTGTATCATGCAAATTTATCAATTATTTTTGTTCATGTGTACTTTCAATCTGAGCATCCCTCTCCCTCAGAAATTCGGAGAGCCTTTCAATGGGATCGCGACTGATTGCCACCCGTCCGGACCGAATGAATTGCATCACCCTGAACTGGTTTAACTCTTCAAATAAAGCCTGCGTTTCCTCCTTATGACCTGTTTTTTCTATCACGGTGTACTCTCTGGTTATTTCCAGAATACGGGCACCGGAGTTCCGGACTAATTTTTCAATGATGTCACTCTCATAAAGAGCCTGGGTAGGTACTTTATACAGGGCTATCTCCTGGTATATCATTTCATCATTGGTATGATAATAGGCTTTTAAAACATCAATATGTTTTTCAATCTGCCCAACGATTTTTTTGACAGCTTCCTCCGTAGTGCGAATCACTATGGTGAATTTAAATATTCCCTGAATAGCCGATTCTGATACGGTTAAACTGTCGATGTTTATTTTTCGCCGGGTGAAAACGATGGTAATTCGTGTGAGCAACCCGATATGGTTCTCCGAAAATACCGTAATTATATATTCCTGGTTCATAAGAATAAAATTAATGGATTGTATTGAATTCTGGATAAATTGAAAATGTGTCCTTATCCCTTTTATATCTAATTGTTAATTTTTTAAAGGTATATCCCTCGTTCGTCATTCGTAATTGATCATTCGTCATCCGTAACTGATTAAGGTTCAAGCATGACATCTGAAACTGAAGCGCCGGCAGGGACCATCGGAAAAACATTATCTTCTTTCTCAACAATTACTTCCAAAAGGTATGGTCCGTCATGGTCTATCATTTTTTGTATTCCACTTTCCAGCTCACCACGCACTTCCACCTTATGAGCTTCAATTCCAAAACCTTTTGCTATGGTGATGAAGTCGGGGTTTTGCAATTCGGTAAATGAATATCTTTTTTCAAAAAAGAGCTGTTGCCACTGCCTCACCATTCCCAGGAAATGGTTATTCATCACAATGATCTTAACCGGCAGTTTATTTTGGGCGATGGTTCCCAGTTCCTGTACCGTCATTTGAAAACCTCCGTCACCGATAACTGCAACAACAGTTCTGTCGGGAGCCCCCAGTTGTGCACCAACTGCTGCGGGTAATCCGAATCCCATAGTACCCAATCCCCCCGAGGTAACATTGCTCCGCGGGTGTTTGAATTTAAAATAACGCGATGCAATCATTTGATGTTGCCCTACATCGGTGACAAGGATAGCCTCGTGATTTGTTTTATCCCCGGCAATGCGGATCGCTTCACCAACCGTTAATCCCGGCTTTTCAGGGAAGAGGTCTTTGTTAATGATTTTTTCATTTTCAATTTGGTCGCATGCTCTGAACTGTTCAAGCCACGACTCGTGGGTTTTGGGCAGAACTTGCTCTGTTAGCATGCGGAGTGTTTTTTTTACATTTCCCAAAACAGCCACGTCGGCCTTGATAATTTTATTGATTTCTGAAGGATCGATTTCCAGGTGAATAATTTTTGCATGAGGGGCATAATCAGAAACTTTTCCGGTAACCCGGTCGTCGAAGCGCATACCGACAGCAATAATGACATCGGCTTCATTGGTCAGCAGGTTGGGTCCATAGTTTCCATGCATACCGAGCATTCCAACATTAAGTGGGTGGTCGGAGGGGAGGGCTGACAACCCTAACAGGGTCCAGGCAGCAGGAATTCCTGTTTTTTCCACAAACTGTCTTAACTCTTCTTCTGCACGGCCAATGATCACCCCATTTCCAAAGAGTAACAAAGGTTTTTGGGCAGCATCAATTATTTCTGCTGCTTCTTTTACTTTAAAGGGATTGACCGGATGTTCAGGCACATAACTCCTGATTTTGCTGCATTTTTTGTACTCGAATTCCAGTTCACCAAACTGGGCATCCTTGGTAATATCGATCAAAACCGGACCCGGCCGTCCCGAAGTTGCTATATAAAAGGCCTGCGCAATAGTTGCCGGAATCTCCTCAGGTGAAGTAATCTGATAATTCCATTTGGTAATTGGTATGGATATACTCACAATATCTGATTCCTGAAAAGCGTCGGTACCCAGCAACGGACTTACCACCTGACCAACAATACAGATCAGCGGAATGGAGTCGAGCATGGCATTGGCAAGTCCGGTAATGGTGTTTGTTGCACCCGGACCGGAGGTTGCAAAGCATATCCCGGGTTTTCCGGTGATCCGTGCATAACCGTCGGCAGCATGTATAGCACCTTGTTCATGCCGTGCAAGAATATGTTTCACGTTTTTGTTATAATCATATAAGGCATCGTATATCGGCATAATAGCACCGCCGGGATACCCGAAGATAGTATCTACTCCTTCTTCCAATAAGGAAAGAATAACAGCTTGCGAACCTGTGATTTTACTTTTTGACATATCTTTTGGATTTATTGCATGATTTGAATTAATCGATTAATCGAACCGCTCCTTTATCAGCGGAAGAAACCAGCAAGGCATAGGCTTTAAGCGCTTTGGAAATTTGGCGGTTGCGTTGAGCCGGCCGGTAGGCCTGGTCTCCTTTTGCCTCTTCTGCTTTCCTTCGTTTTTCCAGCTCTTCGTCTGATATCACCAGGTGGATTGACCTTTTTGTGATATCGATCTTTATGCTGTCGTTATTTTGAATCAGGGCGATAGTTCCTCCTGCTGCGGCCTCCGGAGAAACATGTCCAATTGACAATCCTGAAGTTCCTCCTGAAAACCGTCCGTCGGTGATCAGCGCACAATATTTATCGAGTTGCATTGATTTCAGATAGGAGGTAGGGTAGAGCATCTCCTGCATCCCGGGACCACCTTTCGGCCCTTCGTAACGGATAACCACTATATCACCTTTTTGCACTGTGTCGCCCAGAATGCCATTAACAGCATCATCCTGGGAGTCAAAAACTTTTGCTTTTCCGATGAAGGTAAAAATGGAAGGATCCACTCCGGCTGTTTTAACAATACATCCGTTTTCGGCAATGTTTCCGTAAAGCACAGCCAGGCCTCCATCCCTGTTGTATGCATGTTCCATATCGCGAATACAACCCTTTTGCCTATCGGTATCCAGCGAAGTATAATAATTCTCCTGGGATGCCATTTTCAAGTTTCTGGACCCGTCACCCGGGGAAGAAAGAAAGCGTTTTTTTGCATCCGCCCTTACTGTTTCCCGCATGATGTCGTATGCATCGATAGCTTCCCCAAGTGTCCGGCCATCGATGCGATAGGTTGATGTGTCGAGAAGACCTGCACGATCCAGCTCCCCCATGATGGAAAGAATTCCTCCTGCACGGTTGACATCCTGAACATGGTAGTGTGAGCTGGGAGCAACCTTACACAGGTTTGGTGTTTGCCTCGACAACTTGTCGATATCACCCATGTTGAAGGCTACTCCTGCTTCATGTGCAATCGCTAACAGGTGAAGCACCGTGTTGGTTGATCCTCCCATGGCAATATCCAGTTTCATCGCATTCAGAAAAGCCTGGCGGGATCCGATACTCCGGGGCAGAACCGTTTCATCCCCTTCAAAATAATATCTTTTTGTAGCGGAAAGAATGGTATCCACTGCTTCTTCAAACAATTTTTTACGGTTGGCATGTGTTGCAACAATCGTTCCGTTTCCCGGCAAGGCTAAGCCGATAGCCTCTGCCAGGCAATTCATAGAGTTTGCCGTGAACATACCCGAACAGGAGCCGCAGGTTGGACAGGCATTTTGTTCAACCTGTGCCAGCTCGGTATCAGAAACAGAACGGTCGGCTGCCATAACCATGGTATCAACCAGATCGAAATGTTTACCCCCAATCTCTCCCGCTTCCATGGGCCCTCCCGACACAAACACTGCAGGAATATTCAACCGCATGGCAGCCATGAGCATGCCCGGGGTGATTTTATCACAGTTGGAAATACAGATCATGGCATCTACCTTGTGCGCATTACACATGTATTCAACACTGTCGGCTATCACATCACGTGAGGGCAGGGAGTAGAGCATCCCGTCGTGCCCCATGGCAATCCCGTCGTCAATGGCAATGGTATTAAACTCTGCTGCAAAAAAACCTTGCTGCTCAATTAACCCCTTCAGGTATTGCCCGATCTCATGCAGATGGACATGCCCGGGTACAAATTGTGTAAATGAGTTGACAATGGCAACCACCGGTCGCCCAAAATGTTCCTCTTTCATCCCGTTGGCACGCCATAAACTACGTGCGCCCGCCATCCGGCGGCCCTGGGTCGTTGTGTTGCTTCGTAATGGATTTTGCATAATTATCTGTCTTTTGTTCATGTTATTTATAAAAAAAGCCTTCCCCGCTATCGGGAAAGGCTTGTCCATATCTTCATAATTACATATAATTCTACCCTTTCCCGGTGTTTCCGGCGATGACCACGAGAATGACTAGAATATGTGTGTAAAAATACTTCATCTCACTTCAATTATTTTATTCGCTTGTACTGCTCCCTGCCTGCTTTCAAAATACTGACCCGGTTTAACGTTATCTTGCAGAGAAATCAATAAGAACGATTCTTTTTCAATGACAAATGTAGGAACTATATTGAATTATCAAAATGATTTGAAAGTAAAATTAATTTTTTTCTTCTAAATTTAAATTTAAAGTTGCATTTTAATTCGAAAATGAATCATTGATGAAGGATGAAATCTGCAGGAAGTGGATGTTTCGTGCGGTTCACAGTAAATACAGGCATAGAACATCCCTGTATTAAATCGGATACAAATTTCCCAATATAAGTGCCCGTTTTACTCGAATCCTGGTGAGTTCGAATGATAACCATGCCCGGATTTCGTTTGTTTATAAAATCTAAAATAACCTGTTGTTTTTCCTGATTGATGGCTTTTAATACTTCAAGTTCACAATCAATTCCCCGCTGTGTTAGCAGATGTTTTAGTTTCTGGGAATTACGCCAGGCCAGGCTTTTTTTCTCTTCAATATTAAAAGCAAGGGCAGAGACAATGATAACTCTGGCGTTATACTTTTTTGCAAAATAGGTAGCCCATAGCAACTTTTTTTTCGTGGAATGCAGGATGTCAACCGGGATAATTATCTCTTTAATTTTCTTCAGCTGGTGATTCCTGTTGCATAGCATAACCGGGCAAAAAGCCCTGCTGACCAACCGGTTGATCTCGTCTTTGCTCAAAGTACTTCCTGGTTTGTTTTTTTCAATCAGGATGAATTCATAACCTCCTATTTTTGATTGTCGAAGCAAAATAGGCAGGGGGTGACCTGTTTTAACCCTGAAAGTCATATTGTTTAAAGCTGCCGGAGGAACCAGGTTGTTGATAAAGCAGCGAAGGGAAACCAACGCGTCGGTTTTTAAGTCTTTCGTTCTTCTGGCATGAAAAATCTTTTCAAAAAGCGACGGCCGCCCGACAATATGATAGAAAAAAATCCGCATGTCCAGCGATTGCTGAAAAAAAATAATTTGATTCAAGAACAGTTTCCCCTCTTCCGAAGGATTAACCAGTGTTAGAATGTTGTTTGATCTGTATTGCATTTTCAGTTTTTGAAGTTTGTGATTCTTCTGTTTGTATACGAAACAAATGCTTTGCCGGTTCAAAACAGCTCCTCCTGAAATGAATCCGCACAGAAGCAACCGGAAACGGGCAATACTGTACGTTAATAAATCTCTAATCTTCTTTTTCCCACTATTATCATTAATTCACTTCTAAATATTTCCATCCCGGTAATGCCGGGAATTTTCCATGTGGTTCTGCCTGATACCAAAAAGCGACGGATGAAATATCCGACTTCTGAGGCAGATATCTGCCTCCGTGTCTCCAGCCCAAATCCTGAATGGTAATTCTGAGATCTTTTTGAAACCGGACAGGGTCCATAATATGCCAGCGGTAGAGGCCAAAACGTTGTTGCGATTTGTAATTCCCGTCTGGCCTGATCACCTGATGAAGCCCGGAATAGGGCGTGTTAAAAACTGTGTATTGTCCATTCCTGTCAAAATTATAGGATCCACAAAAATAATCCTCGGTGCCGGTTCCACAAATGGTTGGAAATTTTCCGTCCCCATCCAGGAAAAACTTAATTTCACCCTCTCCCCACCAGCCATTATTGTTGACACCCCACGCCAGGAACAACCCGACAAAATGTCCTTTCCCTTTTACCTGATCCACAATTGTGTAATCAGAAGTTTCGTTGGAATGGGTTCTTCTGAACTGGGCATGAAAGTATGCTGCATCGTCCGGAACTTCAGTTAACGTGTAATCAATCTGGTAATAAAGCCTCATATCCTCTGCATCATTGATGTTCTCCATGGTTATCCTGCACTTTTTACGAAAGGGCATAGGCCAGTAACAATTGAAGGCACTCCCCGGATTGACGCAAATAGCCTGGGAACTGAGGGGAGCATATTCATTCCATCCCATCCCGAAAAAATCACCAACCGGAACCTCAACGGAGGGCGTTTCTTCATCATCCCAATAAAAGCGAATAATAGAAAACCTCCAGTTGCCGGTAGGGGTCATCCATATGTGCTGAATAGCACCCGGACCTTCGATCTCGGCAAGCGTAAAGATCTCACCGGGTTTGATCCGGATAAACGGATTAACCTTCCAGCCCTGACCTAAATCTCTTGCTGCATGCGCTGCATTGGCAACGTTCAACTGATCTCCCTCTTCAATCCCTGCCATACCTCCTTTCCCTTTCTCTCCGGTGAAATTCTCCGGACTGATCGATCGGGTCTGAGCATCCGAAAGTCGATAAAGATTCCCCATGTTTAACCCTAACCCGTCAAAACCAGACTGAGCAAAAATAAATTGCCCGGTCACTAACAGTAGGAATAGAAAAATACTTCGTTTCATTAGATTCATTTTTTTAAAGCAAAGACGCAACAACACAAAGGAAATCATTTTTAACAATAAAGGGAACAAATTAAAATCACAAAGAACACACGAAGGAAGATTAAAAAATCCTCATTCGTAATTCGTCATTCTTTTGCGCTTCTGCTAAAATAAAATTTTTTAGCGAATTCAGGAGGTTTGAAACGAAACAAGTATTTTATTTTTTTTAACACCGGTATATCGGATCAAATCTGGTGCGTTTGGAAGATGATATATCCATATAAAGCAAAGCGGAGAACACGGAACAGTGAATACCGTAAAAAACGCATGGAGGGATAATTGGCTGATCCTACCAGCAAACAGGTAGCCGACCAGGGGATAGGAGTAAGAGCAGCAACAATGATCAGAAAAATTCCATATCTCCGGAGCTGCGGCCAGGTGCTTTTCAGAAACTTAATCCGGAATAACCGGAAAATTGGCCGTTTGCTGAGAAATTGACCAATCAGAAAAGTAATATAACCAATCCCATAGGATGTCAACCCGAAAAAGGTGAGGTTTTGAAAATAGTGGGAGACATTTGCATTGTTTATGGCCCAGATCATGAATAATTCCGGGGGAAATATTCCAAAGAAAAATTCAGACCCCAGATAAATCAGGTAGATGATAATCGGACGGGCGTAAAAGTGTTCTATCCATAAATCGGGATTCCGGGATATAACAACCTTCTCAAAAAAGAAATAGGCAATCATTAAAACAGTCAGCCATGCTAATCCCCTTAGCCCGTTTTTGATGAGAAACTGCATTTTTAAACTGAATTTCATGATAGCGACTGTTTTTGTAAAATCTGCGAAAAATACAATATTTTTCATTTACCGTGATACAGAAAAATACATTTGAAGATGTTTATTTTTATTTCCAAGAGACTGTTTTGATTTTGTTTTTTAGAAATATTTTGATCTGTTTTTTGCTCAGACAAGGCAAAATTGACGCGAATAGCCATAGCTATTTAAGAAAATTTTGCAGCAGTATGAGTGAAAAAGACGCAAAATAGAATAAATGGATAAATTTAAAACAGTCTCTGAGATCTCTCTGTTGAGAAATTGTAAAATAAGAATTAATTAACGAAAGGAATACACTCCACAATTGGAATTTATTTATTTTCAACAAAAATTATTGAGAAATGATTAACAACAAAAACAAACCTTCTCATTACCGGTCTTTAACCACGGGGGAAGAGATTTTTAACGGGATCACTCATGGGTTAGGCGCTTTGCTGAGCATTGCCGGTCTGATTATTCTGATTGTTTTTGCCACCAGGAAAGGGGATATCTGGCATGTAGTGAGTTTTACTGTTTTCGGAGTTTCATTGGTGTTATTATATCTGGCTTCTACTCTTTATCACAGTGTAACCGGAGTAAAAATCAAAGCGCTGTTTGCCCGTTTTGATCATGCGGCCATATTCGTACTGATTGCAGGCACATATACTCCTTTTATTTTAACTACGATCAGAGGACCGCTTGGATGGGCTCTTTTTGGTGTAATTTGGGGACTTGCTATTTTTGGAATAATTATCAGGTCCATTTACCTGACCCGGTTCAGAAAAATTATGATGTGGTTCTATCTGGCCATGGGCTGGATGTTTTTAATCGCTGTTGTTCCCATTGTGAGAAACCTTCCTGCCACAAGTTTGGCATTTCTGTTTATTGGCGGAGGGTGTTATTCCGTTGGAGTCATTTTTTATGCCTGGCGTAATTTAAAATACGGACATGGCATCTGGCACTTGTTTGTGCTTGCCGGAAGCATTTCTCATTTCTTTTCAGTTTTGTATAGTCTGAGCGAATGATTTTCCATTCCCTGCCGGAGCACAATTTTTCCCCGGTGTACCCTTTCTGCCGGTGTAAAAGAAATTGCTATTTTCGCATCCAAATATATAGAAGGCCTGATTGATATGAAATTTTTGTTTCCAACATTTTTATTTGCTCTTTTGGCCATTGCCATACCCGTTATTATTCATCTGTTCCGGTTCAGACGGTATAAGACCGTTTATTTCAGTCATGTCGGGTTTTTGAAAAATATTAAAAAGGAATCGCGAAAGAGAAGTCAGCTGAAACAGTTATTGATGCTCCTGGCACGAATCTTCACCATCGTTTTTCTGGTATTTGCTTTTGCTCAACCCTATATACCGGAGACGGATACTACTTTAACCGGAGCTGTTGATGTGGTGGGGGTTTATGTCGATAATTCATTCAGTATGAACGCCCTTTCGGAGCAGGGGCAACTTTTGGAGCATGCCAGGAATAAAGCTGTTGAGATTGCACAATCCTATCCTCCAGGAACCCGCTTCAGGCTCTTTACCAATGACATGGAACCACGTCATCAACATGTGTTGAACCGGGACCAGTTCATCCGGTTTGCTGCCGACATCAAATCCTCCCCGGCAACCGTGCCGCTTTCGGTTATTCACAACCGGTTTGATGTTTATCAAACCAGTGAAGTGGAAAAAGTAAAGAATATACTTTACTGTATTTCTGATTTTCAACGTAACAGTTCAGATATTGAGAATTTCACCAATGGATCAGCCCACTCATACTTCATGCCACTGATCCCCAATCAGGTGAACAACCTCTTTATCGATTCCTGCTGGGTTGAAGTGCCTGCACATGGGTTAAACCAGGAAGAAATCGTGTATGTGAAAATTAAAAATAACTCCGATGAAGATTATCAAAACCTCCCGTTAAGGTTATACCTGAACGATTCGCTCAAATCCATGACCAATTTTTCTATCCATGCCAGAAATGAAATAACTGCTAGCCTGCAATATAGAAATTTATCTTCAGGCATTCAGCTTGGAAAAGTGGAGATAACCGATTATCCTTTTACTCATGATAATTCCTGGTTTCTCAGCTATTTCGTTGAGCCTGAACTGAAAGCGCTCGCTGTTTATCAGGACGGTCAACGTTCCAAAGAGGGGATTCACTACATTTCTGCTTTATTTGAACAGGATGATTATGTGAATTTGGAAACGATGGATGTGAAAAGCTTACAAATTAGTAAGCTGTCGGAAAGCAATGCTGTTTTTCTGCTGAATCCCGGGGAATTCTCTACCGGCTTGTTGAATGAACTTGAATTGGCTGTTCGTAAAGGAACCTCCGTTATTTTGTTCCCTCAGCTTTCCCGGCAGGGATCGGTGTCCAATCAACTTTTGTCGAAACTGGGTGCAAACATCATTACCGGCCTGGATACAACCAGCCAGGAAATATCCGGGATCGATTTTGATAACCGCTTTTTTCAACATGTTTTTCTGGAAAGAAACGAGAATGCCCGGTTTCCGGTGATAAAGCAACATGTGAAGTTTTCCGGTAATATCCGCACCAATGAAACCAATTTGCTCTGGTTCCGAAACGGAGACAAAGCGCTCTCTTTTCTCCCATACCATCAGGGAAAACTGTGGGTCTTTGCTTTCCCCCTGGACCATACCACTGCCACCTTTGCCCGTGATATTGTTTTTGTTCCGTCTATTTATAACATTGTTCTGAACAGCCTGACGAATCAACAGATCTCTTATACTATCGGTCAGCAATCTACTTACTTTCTTTCCGGAAATAAAGAGGTTAATCTCGATTCTCCCATTGAGGTGGAACATCGCGAAACCGGTGAAGCATTTATCCCCGGAGTTCATATCTCAGACCAGGCAGTCAGACTCGATATGGGAAATGTAATCCGGGATGCAGGCCATTACCTGGTAAAAAACGATGGAACACCGCTGTCATCTCTTTCCTTTAATTATAACCGAAGCGAATCCACATTAACCTATTATACTCCCGATGAGCTGGAACGTCAAATCGAACAATCCATACCGGGAAAAGCATCGGTTATTGCTAATGTTACAGCCGGTTTTGCAGATATCTTACAGGAGATACAAACTGGAAAACAAGGGTGGAGATGGTGCGTCCTTATATCTTTATTTTTTATGCTGGCTGAGGTTCTCATTGCCCGATTCTGGAAACAATAGCAGCTGTAGAATAATAGCTATCTGCTCCCGTAAAACAACAGATGGAAAGAAATCATTGCTAAAGTATTCCCGGATCTTCTATTTCTGAGCAAAGGGCCAGGGGCCTATTACACGGCTTCGAACAACATGATAATCCTTGTGGTAGCTGATCACTGACGCGCCCTGATTCATGAATCCTCCAAATTCCGAAATCTTTTCAAACTGATAGTTTCCCTGCGACAAGAACACCTGATGGTAGGGCAGACAACCGTAGAAATCACGGCCATACTGCTTTAGCGCACTCAGGAAATAAAAGGAGACATCATAACCCTGCATGCCAAAATTATCCGGTTCAGTATGAAAATGCTTCTTGAACTTATCCAAAAATCGTATGGTTTCCGGATTCTTATAATTAGTCCAATAAGGTGCAACATACTGCATTTTCAAATTGTGAAAATATTCATCACTGATGCTGCGAAACTGTTCGTAACGGTTGAACCCGATCAGGGTTATGGAATAATCACCCGACAGGTTATTGATGTTTGATAAAACCACGCTTAAATCTCCCTCATTCATGGAAGATACAAATATGACATTTTCTTTTTCCCCAGACAGATAGCGAGAGAATCCAAAGGGCCCTTCCCGGGAAAAATCATACGTGGAAATTTTCATCCCTCCCGGTTGATTCAGGTACCCCGAATGTGCCATTTTTTCACGTACCAACTCAACGACTCTCTCTTCCGGCGCTCCTTCCGAATGATTGGTTTTTACCACAATGAAATTGCTGTCGAAATATTCTTCGGTCACCAGTTCAGCTGTTTTCGCGGATAGAAATTCGCGGGTGGGGTTTATCTGGAAATAGTAGGGATTTGCAACTACCTTGTCCGACTGTGAGGAAAGGGGCGAAACCATGGGAATCCTGTTTTTTGCTGCAATTGAGGAGACTTCTTCCTGAAGAGGGATATATACGGGACCAAGAATCAGATCTGTTTCAAGAAACTGCTCCGAATATATATTCTTCCTCATGACTTCAGGATCCTGAGTGTCATAAACATTTAGCCGGATTTTCATGCCTGCACTTTGAAGTGAATCCACGGCGAGCAGAACACCTTCGTAAAATTGAATGAAGTTTTCACTTTCACGGTAAAATCCATGAAACATCTCCTCCGGTTCATCCAGCTCAACCACCGAATCATTTTTTAAGGTCAGGCTTTCATCCGGATAAAGCTGGGAATCAGCAAGAGCATCAAATCCCTGCCGTCTGTTCATCATCTCATTGTCGTTCAAAAAAAGCGGTAAGAACAGCGCGACATCACACGTTTCAGATAAAAAAAACGGATCTTCTGATTTTTTACACGACTCAGGGATCAGGCTGGGCGTTTCTATCTGATAATAATCGTGATCAACGATCGATGGTTGAAGCTGAGCAGAATCTGCCGGAGTAGATAAAGGTGTTTGTCCGGCTTCGGGTTCCTGAACAACAGGTATGAGTAAAACTTCTCCCCGTATCAGATTCCGATTAGCCAGCTGTGGGTTAAATTTTCGTAATTCCGGGATCGTCATCTTATACCGCGATGCTAAACCGAAAAGTGTTTCACCGGCTTCTACCTGATGTTTCAGAAAAGCCTCTTCGTTCAAAGGTTCAGCTCTAACCAGGTCTTTTTCCCTGATAGGGATTTTAATGGAATTACCTGCAGAAAACCCGGTAGTTAATTCCGGATTGATCCTTATCAGTTCTTCCCCGGTTACCTGATATTTTCGTGAAACAGACCACAAGGTTTCTCCGGAAGCAATAACATGTTCAAAATATCCTGCAGTATTCAACTGATCTCCGGATGTCACAGGATAATCCATGTCTGTTGGTTTTTCCGGTTCCTGGTGCTCATCGGGCCGGGGCAGGTAGATCAAACTGCCGGCTTTCAAATCACGGGCTCCCGGATTGAAAAAGAGAATTTCACTTTCTGATAAATTATATTTTCGGGCCAGGGAATAGAGCGTTTCGCCGGGTTTAACCTCATGCATAACCAGTTCCCGTTCCCTCTCATCTGCTGCTAAACTGTTATCGGCTGGTTCTTTTCCCGGTAGCTGCTCCAATGGTTTCCACCGGGGAATTCTTAGCCGGGTTCCTTTTTTAAAACGGGTCACTTCAGGGTTGAATGCATATATTTCTTCAACCGTTATGTCAAACTCTTTGGCAATAAAATAGGGCGTTTCGGTCCTGGAGGAAATAGTATGGTAATCAAAATAGGCAGGCTCACCTTTGGGCGAAACAGGAATATCCTGCCATTCAACATCCTCCCGGTATGGAATTTTTAAAATTTCACCAATCTTTAATCCTTCTTCAATTTGAGGATTGTGATTTACAAGTTCCTGACTGCTGACCTGAAAATTGCGGCTGATGGAATAGATGGTTTCCCCGGTACGTACCTGGTGGAGTACAAATTTTTCTCCCTGAATGACAACAATTTCATTCTCCTTTAGTGGCTGGGCATAACCAGATCCGGTACCCGTAAGGAACCATAGCATGAACAGGAAATAATGGAAAAATCTCATGTAAAAGCTTTTAAAAATTCCATCAAAAATAACAATTATTGACATCTTAATACTTTGTGGTTTTCACAAAATAGTAATTTTGGTTGCTTTCCGCATGCAAAGGAACAGAATTTGTCTTGTAATTTTTACATTTGTGCGGCGAAAAGCTTTCAAAATAAAATTACCTTGATGCAGGAGAAAATTTTAATTCTTGATTTTGGTTCACAGTATACGCAGTTAATTGGTCGGAAAATTCGTGAGTTAAATGTTTATTGTGAGATACATCCTTTCCATCATTTTCCTGAGCCGGATGAAACTGTAAAAGGTGTCATTCTATCGGGCAGTCCATACTCTGTTCGTGATCGGGAGGCTCCCCAACCCGATTTATCTGGCATTAAAGGGAGGTTGCCAATTCTTGGCATTTGTTATGGCGCTCAATATATGGCTCATTTTTTTGGCGGTGAGGTTGCCCGGTCAGGTTCACGGGAGTACGGAAGGGCAAAACTGAATTTTATTGACAAGACCAATCCACTTTTTCAATCGGTAACACCCGGTACCCAGGTATGGATGTCGCACGGCGACACCATCATCAGGATGCCTGAGCATTATCAGATGGTTGCTTCCACTGAAGATGTGAATTTTGCTGCTTATAAGATTGATAACGAGGAAACCTATGGGATCCAGTTTCATCCCGAGGTATTTCATACTACAGAAGGACAACAGGTTTTAAGGAATTTTGTCACGAATATTTGTGGGTGTAACCCTTCGTGGACTCCAGCTTCCTTTATTGAAACGACTGTTACGGAGCTTAAAATGATACTTGGCAACGACAAGGTAATCCTTGGTTTATCGGGCGGTGTCGATTCCACCGTTGCAGCTGTTCTCCTCCACCAGGCTGCCGGACACCAGTTAACCTGTATCTTTGTCGATAACGGATTGCTCCGGAAGGATGAGTTTGCCACCGTGCTTCATTCTTATCATGATATGGGACTGAATGTGATTGGAGTAGATGCAAAGCAGCAGTTTTGGAGCGATTTACGGGGTGTATCCGATCCGGAACAGAAGCGAAAAATAATCGGAAAAAATTTTATTGAGGTTTTTAATGCGGAAGCGAAAAAAATAAAAGATGTAAAATGGCTGGCACAGGGTACCATCTATCCTGATGTTATTGAGTCGGTTTCTGTACATGGTCCTTCTGCTACTATCAAATCGCATCATAATGTTGGCGGATTACCCGAAAAAATGCACCTGAAAGTTGTGGAACCTCTGCGGTTATTATTTAAGGATGAAGTGCGGCGAGTAGGGCAAGCACTCGGCATCAAACCTGAGCTGATTGGACGCCATCCCTTCCCGGGACCCGGTCTGGGAGTACGCATTCTGAGTGATGTAACACCTGAAAAGGTAACCATGCTGCAGGAAGCCGATGAGATTTTTATCCGCGGATTAAAAAACTGGGGATTGTATGATCAGGTATGGCAGGCAGGAGTGATCCTGCTTCCGGTGTATTCTGTGGGGGTTATGGGAGATGAACGCACTTATGAAAATGCAGTGGCCCTGCGGGCTGTGGCATCTACTGATGGGATGACTGCCGACTGGGTGCACCTTCCATACGACTTTTTGGCCAAAATGTCCAATGAAATTATTAACCAGGTACCGGGAATTAACCGGGTGGTTTACGATATCAGTTCCAAACCACCTGCAACAATTGAGTGGGAATAACTGTTCCCCTATCATGCTGAAAGGATTATAAAATGAGAAAAATGAATGAATATAATTTAAAAAAGTATCTGCTGATTAACCTCTTCGTTCTCGTCGGTCTGTTACTGACCACAACAGATATGCGCTTAAACGCACAGGATCTGGTGCAACAAAACCAGATGAAATTTGGCCGGCTACTGCGATTGGTCGACACCTATTACGTTGACTCCGCCAAAATTGAAGCATTGACTGAAAAGGCTATCGTTCACCTGCTGAGCGAACTCGACCCCCATTCTGTTTATATTTCAAAAGAAGAAGTCGAAAAAATGAATGAACCGCTGCAGGGAAATTTTGAAGGAATTGGTATCTCTTTTAATATATTTAAAGATACATTGCTGGTGACAACAACTATCCCGGGCGGTCCATCAGAAAAAGTCGGAATAAGAGCTGGCGACCGGATCATTGAAGTGGATGGGAAAACAATTGCAGGCATGGGATTGAAAAATACCGATGTGCTGGAAATGTTAAGAGGCGAAAAGGGAACAAAGGTCGATGTGAAAGTGTCGCGCAGAAGCGTAAGTGAAGTACTCGATTTTACTATCATACGTGACAAAATTCCAATATACAGCCTCGATGCCTACTATATGCTGAATAAAACAACCGGCTATATTAAACTGAATAAATTTTCTGCAACAACTACGGAAGAGTTTCTCGAAGCCATGACAGACCTCCGGAAATCAAATGTGCAAAACCTTATCCTGGATTTGCGGGGGAACGGGGGAGGTTATTTGAAATCGGCAATTGAAATTTCAGATCAGTTTCTCGATAAAGATAAAATGATCGTTTATACCAGTGGATTGCATGAGCCCAGGAGGAATTACAAAGCTACGGCAAAAGGTGTTTTTACTGAAGGACAATTGGTTGTGCTGGTTGATGAATCCTCAGCTTCTGCCAGTGAAATTGTTTCCGGAGCCATGCAGGACTGGGATCGCGGATTGATTATTGGCCGCAGATCGTTCGGAAAAGGATTGGTTCAAAAACCCTACTTCCTGACCGACGGCTCCCTGATCAGACTCACTACCGCCCATTATTACACACCCAGCGGAAGAAATATCCAAAAACCTTATCAAAATGGTGTCGAGGATTACCGGAAAGACTACCTTGACCGGTTGAGTACCGGAGAACTTTTTAACGCCGACAGTATTCATCTGGCCGATTCCCTGAAATTTAAAACCCTGGTAAACGGTCGTGATGTATATGGAGGAGGAGGCGTTATGCCCGATGTTTTTATCCCCATGGATACATCAGTACACTACCGGTATTATAACCGACTGCGAAGAAATAACGTCGTTTATAATTTTGTACTTGATTATGTCGATAAACACCGCGACGAACTGGAAAACAATTATCAGAATTTTGATTCCTTCAATAAAAGATTTGAAGTGTCGGAACAGATGGTAGAGGAGATCGTTTCAGCAGGAGAAAAGGAAGGTATTGAAAGAGAAGAAGAGAGCCTGGCCTTTACCCTGCATACCATGAAAAAAGAGATAAAAGCTCTCATTGCAAGGGATATTTATACCAGGAATGAATTTTATAAAATGTTTTATGAGGATGATGAAGCCATTTTGAAGGCTCTTGAAATTCTAGACAATAAAAAAAAGTATAATCATCTGCTTGTCGCAGCGGAATAAAAAGAGATGGCCGAAGTTTTAACCTCTTGGTTGTGGGGAAATAAAATAGAGCTCCTGGGTGCTTTACTGGGAGTCCTGTATATTTTTTTTTCTATCAGGCAGCATATACTAACCTGGCCAACTGGTCTGTTTACTTCTCTTCTCTATATTATCGTTTTTTTCCGGTCGGGTTTTTATGCCGATATGGGTTTACAGGTATACTATGTTGGAGTGAGCATCTATGGCTGGTATTACTGGATAAAAGGAGGTCAACCTGTCACAGAAAAGGCTGTTACCAAGGTTCCGGTAACACGAATCCCCCTGCGCCTACTCGCATGGGCCGGCCTGGCAACAATAGCTATCTTTGTTTTACTGGTTTTTATCCTGATGCGTTTTACCGACTCAACAGTTCCCCTAATGGATGCCTTTACAACCGCTTTGAGCATTCTGGCAACCTGGATGCTGGCCAGAAAATATATCGAACACTGGATGATCTGGATTGTGGTTGATTTAGTTTCAACCGGTTTATATGTGTATAAAAGTCTTTGGCCAACAGTGGTGCTTTTTATTGTGTATACGGTTATGGCAGTTGCTGGACATAGGGAATGGAAAAAAGATATGGAGAAAAAATGTTGAATTCAAAAATTATCGTCGTAACCGGAGCGGAATCAACAGGAAAAAGTGAGCTGACAAAACAATTAGCCCGTTATTTCCATGCATCTTTTATTCCGGAGTATGCCCGGGAGTATGTTGAACAACTTCACCGGCCATACCACTATCATGATGTGGAGGTGATCGCCAGGAAACAGGTCAGCCAGCTCCATGACCTGATGAGGATGAACCCCCCGCTAATCATTGTGGATACATGGTTGATCATTACCCGGATATGGTTTGAAGTGGTCTTTGACAAAACACCTGACTGGCTCGATGAAGCCATCAGAGAAACAACAATTGACCTGTTCCTGGTTTGTGATACGGATCTGCCCTGGATTTCCGATCCTGTTCGGGAAAATGGGGGTGACAGGAGGTCATACCTTCAGGAAAGATACATTGAAATGATCAGGAGTTATGGCTTCCGGTACGAAAAAGTTACCGGAACCGGTGAAGACAGGTTTCAACTGGCCATACAACTTGTATCGGGGGTATTGTAAATATTTGGAAAACTCTGCCCGCTCAACTGCAACAACATCAAATAGTATTCAAAACTTTTCTACTTTTGTAGAACACTTAACAGGAACATAAAAATGGCAATGCAGGAAATAGACAAAAAACTGGCCCAAACCATTGAACAATTAAGCG
Source organism: Mariniphaga sp. (assembly GCA_028702595.1). Classification (GTDB taxonomy): domain Bacteria; phylum Bacteroidota; class Bacteroidia; order Bacteroidales; family Prolixibacteraceae; genus Mariniphaga. The sequence goes on from JAQVON010000004.1 coordinate 56,858, forward strand.
ATCCTTCCACTTATAATGTCGTATGCCACGAACACCGGCTGGGTGAACCCCTGCCTTCCATTACGAAATTGCAACATATGATTGACATGGTTCGTGAGATCCTTTTTCCCGGCTACTTTGGTGATACCTCCTTGCGACCGAACACCACCCGGCACTATATGGGAGTATACGTGGATGAGTTGTATGAACTCCTGAGCCATGAGATTTTAGCAGGAATGTGTTTCGAATGTCAGGATAATAAAACTTATCAATTAAAGGATCAAACGGAAAAAGCCAGGGGAAAAGCGGTTGCATTTATTGAATACCTGCCTGAGATCAGAAGAAAGCTGGTCGCCGATGTAAATTCCATCTATTTGAACGATCCCGCTGCCCGAAATGTCGGAGAAGTCATTTTTTGTTATCCGGGAATCCGGGCCATTACCAATTACCGCATAGCACACCGTCTGCTGGAACTTGAAGTACCTCTTATTCCCAGGTTTATCTCAGAAATGGCACACAGTGAAACAGGAATAGATATTCATCCCAGAGCCCGGATCGGAGAATGCTTTACCATTGATCATGGAACGGGAGTAGTGATTGGCTCAACCAGTATCATCGGTAATCATGTAAAAATATATCAGGGCGTTACGCTTGGAGCCAAAAGCTTCCCACTCGACGATGAGGGGAATCCAATTAAAGGCATCCCCCGCCATCCCATTGTGGAAGATGATGTTGTTATCTATTCCGGTGCAACCATCCTGGGCCGGATTACCATCGGTAAAGGTTCAGTTATTGGCGGAAACGTTTGGGTAACACGGGATTTGCCTCCCCATTCCAAAATTGTGCAGTCTCGACACAAAGAGAATACATTCACCGACGGATTGGGCATTTAATTTAATATTATCGTTTTGAAAAATTTTTATCTTATTGCCAAAACATTGTCAGGACTGGAGCCTGTTCTTGCCAGAGAGATACAGAACCTGGGAGGGGAAAACGTCAGGATAGGGAAGCGTTCGGTTTTTTATGAAGGAGACATGGAGATGATCTATAAATCGAACTACTTTCTGCGTACTGCACTGCGTATCCTGAAGGAAATTACTGCATTCCGGTTCCGGGATACCGACGAGTTTTATTTGAAATGTAAAAAAGTGGATTGGGAAAAGTACTTGTCGCTAAAGCATAGCTTTGTGATCAGAAGTACTGTTACAGACTCCGCTGATTTTCGTAACACGATGTTCGCCTCCCTGAAAGTTAAAGATGCTATCGCCGATTATTTTATGGAAAAAACCGGCAAAAGACCGGATGTGGATACCCGGGATGCCGACATACACATTGATGTTCATATACACCGGAATAATTGCACTCTTTCATTAGACAGCTCAGGTGAATCGCTGCATAAACGAGGTTACCGGGTACATCAGGGGAAAGCCCCTTTGAGTGAAGTCCTGGCTGCAGGGATGATCCTCCTTTCCGGATGGAAAGGGGATACCGATTTTATCGATCCCATGTGTGGATCAGGAACCCTCCCCATTGAAGCAGCTATGATCGCCAGGAATATTGCTCCCGGACGATTTAGAAAAATTTATGCATTTGAAAACTGGCCGGACTATAAAGAACGGGACTTCGAAAAAGCAAAGAACAGCCAGGTGCCTGTCCCATTCCGGAATAAAATCTTTGCATCTGATATCTTAAGGGAGAATATTCTTATGGCACAAACCAACGCCCGGCGGGCAAGGGTCTTTTCAGAAATTGAATTTCAGGTTTGCGATATGAAAGACCTTCAGATCGATACAAACCAGGCAACTCTCATCATCAACCCACCTTATGGTGAACGACTTCAGGAAGTGAATATAAATTCAATCTATTCAATGATTGGTGAACGACTGAAACATCAGTTTCATGGCAATAAGGCTTGGATTCTAACTTCTTCAGCTGGCTACCTGCACCACGTGGGGCTAAAACCTTCCGATAAAATCAATCTGTACAACGGAGCACTGCAATGTATATTCGCTTCGTACCCCCTGTTTAGCGGGAAAAGAAATAAAAATAATTGAAGCCAACCAATTTGCGTGAAGCTTTTGAAATGCGGCGGGAACTATTCTCCATCCAAATCAAAAATGTCTTTTTCACGGGATGCTGGCTTGGTTCCATCATCATCACCACCACCACCACGTACTTTTAACATTTCTTCTGAAGAAAGGGTATACATATCACTCAAATTTCTACTGTTCGGGTTGTTAAAAATCCTTTTCATTTTTGTAAATTTAATCGTTAAACTTGATAAACACACATTCTACTATTATATTCCGAAAAAAGAAAAAAGGTAACCCTCAAATTGAAAAAAAAATTAAAAAACTATATTTGAATGATTATTTATTTCAAATGGAAGCGACCAGAAAATGACTTGCACAGCAATGCATGTTAAACAAATGAACAACAGGCTAAAAGTTTTTATTGTCAGCTTATTTTTGCATCTTACCCTTACCTCTGCCGGAGCAACAAATCAACCGGACAGTATAAAATTGTATAAGCTATACGATGCCGGACGTGAACTTTTTACCCATGGCATGTTCCTTCAGGCTCTCGATTCTTTTCAGCTTTCGCTTGCAATGGGCGAAAAAACACTGGAGCAGAACAATCCATTTTTCAGAAATATGAATAATGCCCTTGGAATTGTTTATCGAAACCTGGGAGACTATGACCATGCTTTGCAGCATTTTCTGATCACAGAACAGCTGTATTTGGCAGAATCCAATCCAAATCAGGCCGTCATTGCAAGAATCTATAACAATATCGGAAACCTCTATTTCAGTAAGTTGAATTACAATATGGCATTGGATTATTACCAGCGTGCGGTTGAGGTTTATTTAACCCAGCCGAAAAAAAACCTGACTGGCATTGCTGATTTCCAATACAATATGGCCAATATCTACTATAAACTGAATCAATATCAACAGGTTATAGATATATCCAAAAAATACCTGCCCTATGCAGAGCCGGAAACGAAACTGATGTTTCTGGGCTTATCTGCTGCATCATACAAAGAAATGGATATGCCGGAAAAAGCATACAATGCTTTTCGGAAATCAATCGATTTTGCCGAAGAAATATATGATAAAACAGATATACGTATAATTTTTGAGTACATCACATTTATCCATTTTCTTATTTCTGTAAACGATTTTGAACATACGCGGGTATTTCTCAAAAAAATAGAAAACCTTTTTGCAGAAAGGGGAGCCGATGATGGAATTTTTTTGGCCTTATACTATAAAGCCTGTGGATTGTATTACAGAAATATCCCTGTAGAATCAACCCATATTGATCAATTCAGGCAGCAAAAAACTTCCCATCTGATGCAGTCGATTGAATTTTACAAGAAGGGACTTGAGGTATTAGGTTTTGACACAACCCAGTTAAGCGAAGGCCACCGATCAATTGTGAATACCCGTTCATTAACTCAAAGTCTTGAGTTTTTACAACTGATTGCTGATACTTACATTCAGAATGCCGATGTTACCGCCTTATCGATGCCCGGGAATGAGCTGGAATCCATACAGCAGGCTCTCAATTATTACATCCTGACCTCGGATATAATCCATCAGGCCCGTAAAGAAATCTATTCCGACGAGAGCAAAATTCAGTTGGGTGCCTTGAATGAAACTACCTTACATAAAATAGTTCATACAGCTTTCAGGGCATACCAGTTGGAACCGGATGGTGAATGGATTGACCAGGCATTTATTCACGCTGAGCGAATGAAGGCAAGCGCCGTATTTGACCGCCTGTCTGATCAGTTTGCAAAAGAGAACAGCCTAATCCCGGATAGCCTGGAACTGCTGGAGCGTAATCTGAATGTTGAAATTTCATCCCGAAATGAAAAGCTTTTTAAATTAAACCGGGAAGACCCAACAGACAGCCTGGCGATAGCAGAAACCGAATCGATGCTGTTTGATCTGAAAAAACAGCGCGATGAACTCAACAAGTTCCTGGAACAACAATACCCCGACTACTACGAATTAAAATACGCCGAATCCAGGGTGCTTCCCGGGGATGTGCAGGACCGATTAACCCCTGATGAGGTCTTGCTGGAGTTTGTATTCAATGAAACAGCAACCATCCCGGAACTGTATCTGTTTTGTATATCAAAAGATTCCGTTGAATTTCAGCGTCTTCAGCTGGATCCTGCTTTTTCCGGTTCCCTGGAGAACTTCTACCACTTCATGGCCGGGGCAGACTACCTTTTCACAGGCCATGAACAGGCTCAGCAATTCTGTGCCGATGCCTACCAACTGTACAGTCAGCTTATTTCCCCCTGCATCGATCGGTTGAAAAATAAAAAAGTGATTGTTGTACCGGATGGCAAATTATATTACCTGCCATTTGATGCGCTGTTGACTGAAATGCCGGATACCACCGGGATGATACAGTTTAACCGGTTGCCCTACCTGATCAGGAAGTACGCGGTTCAATATTCCTATTCAGCGAACCTCCTCTTTCATTTTTCCAGACATCGGCAAAAAACACCCAACAAGTTGTTAGCCTTTGCTCCTGAATATTATTCAGATACAGTAAAAATGGAACATGAAATATTTGTTCTTACTCCCTTGCCGGGCATTCAACGTGAGGTGGAACACATTTCCTCCAAAATCAGATCAAAAACATTTTTGGGAGATGAAGCAACCGAACTGAACTTCAGAGAGGAATGTGAAGATTATGACATATTGCACCTGGCCATGCATGCATTTATTAACGACTCTCTGCCAGCTTTTTCCAGACTGGCCTTTTCACAAAATAACCATACTTCCCAGGAAAACGATGGATGGTTGAATCTGTCTGACATATATAATTTGAATATCCATGCCCGGCTGACAGTGTTAAGTGCCTGCAATACAGGGAGTGGAAATCTGAAAAGAGGGGAGGGAGTGATGAGCCTTGCCCGTGGATTTTTCTATGCCGGATGCCCGGCCCTGGTCATGACCCTTTGGGATGTGGAAGATGCTGCCGCTGCCAGCATCATGTACTCATTCTACAAAAATCTAAAAAAAGGAAGAGCTGTGGATGAATCACTCCGTAAGGCAAAACTACACTACCTCGAAAATGCAAATTCACGAATGGCTCATCCCCATTATTGGCTGGGATTTGTGAGCATCGGGAATGACTATCCTTTGTTCATAAGTTATGATCTCTATTTCTTTATCCTGCTTTTCCTGGCTCTTGCCGGAATTGCAGCTGACCAGTTCATCCGGTTGCAACGAAAAAAGAAAAGGAAATAGAATAGAATGTGTGGTTTTCAATTCCGGATGAACAGCTGTATTATAAGTGAAAGAACGTAAAGAGAATGTGTATTGTCCAGTTTAACGAAAAATTTATCGGGGTAAAAATCTTGTTTTTCTTATAATTGCCCTGGCTTTCTGTGCATAAAATCCTTTTTTCTCGGCTATTGCCAGGAGCTCTTTTCGGGCCAGTTCTTTTTTTCCGAGCTTTAAAATACACAACGCCCGATACCATTCTGCTTCCTCAACAAACAAATTGTTGCCCTGAGTAATCACTTTACCATATTCAATAATGGCGTCTTCATACTTTTCCAGGTGCTGCAGACTTGCTGCTTTATAGAACTGAAAAACATACTTATCGGCGTGCACTTCACTTAATGCTTTGTCGTACACAGAAAGGGCTTCCTCGTATTTTTCCTGCATGAACAGGTTATTGGCCTCTTGCAGATAACCTGTGTGGGCAACGACAGACCGCTGCGGCGACCATTGAGGCGATTGATAGAAGCTGTCAATTGAGTGGGTGCTCCGTATGATTCCGGTAAATGCAAACAAAACCAGCACAACTGCCACACCGGCTTTCCACCAATACGAAAGAGGGATCGTTTTTTCCGGTACAAGAGACTTGGATTCACTGATATTCAACTTCTTTTTAACCTGTTGCAAATGATCCCTTAAGGAAATCACATTTTTTTCCGCCAGAGCTTCGTTTACTTTTCTCCTCAGAATTACCTCAGCCCTTAACCCTGGATTCGTATCCCACTCAGCACGGAAGACTTTTAATTCATCATCGCTCAACGTGCCCTCTATGAATCCTTCTATCTGTTTACCGGTTACATTCCACGATGTTTCAGCAGCCATCAAACGACTCAACTTGTCGCGGAGTTCAATTACATCCTTTTCTCTGAGAGCAGATTCCAGCTCGTCGTGTAAATGAACTTCCCGTTGCAGATGGGAATTGACAGCAAGTTCCCTGTTGAATGTTTTTCGTTCCGTCTCTTCCATGTCATGGTTCAGATATTTGTCGATCGTTTCTGTTGAAAAAACGTCGTGAAAGGCTTCAGAAACCAGCGACAGACTATCTCTCAGGTCGAGGATATCTTTCTCCATAAGTGCCTCATCCAGGCCTTCCGGTTCATTCTCCTGATCCTGGAAGAAGGTCTCTTCATCAGAATTCAGATCACTGGCAACAGAATCATCCTGCTCCCTGAAAAATTCGTGAATATTCTCGTTCGTAATCAGTTCGTGTTGATAAATGTGTGCCTTGGGGAGGGAATCATATAACTGAAGTAACTCTTCTGGAGGTATAATACTTGACAGGGGGTGAATGTCATCAAATCCGTCGAGGATATTAAAACTGATCCTGCCGCTTCCGGTTTGATCTTTTATCTTTTTCAGTTTATCTCTCAAATCAATAATATCTCTTTCTTCTATCGCTTTCTGCACTTCACATGCTAACTCAAACTCTTTTTTGAATTCAGGGTCCTGATTCAACTCCGTCTCCAACTCTTTTTTATCCTCTACATCCAACCCTTCCTTCCAAAATTTTTCGAGTTTTTTAAAAAAATCTGTTTTAGGTGTCATCTTCCAATATTTTTTTATAATTAATATCCTGTTTTATTTTGCTTATCAGCAACTCCTTACATTTAAATTTTCTTTTTTTGGCATATTTTTCTCCCTTGTATCCCATGATTGCTGCGATTTCCGACAGCGGGATTTTATCAAAGAACAGTTGCAGCAATTTCTGGCAATCGGTACTAAGTGTTTTAAAATGTTTCTGGTATAATCCGTATCTTTCATTTTTTTCCACCAGATCGGCCAGGTTTTCATCATAAATTTCTTCAATAAATGGCAGGGAGTCATTGATTTTAGTTTGTTCAACACGTTTTTTTTCAAGTTGTTTAAGCCATACAAATCTGCAAACTGAATAGAGATATTTTTGAAATGAGTTGGTTTCCAATACCAGGTTATTTTCTTTTAGTTTGCGATAAATAATGATGATTGCTTCCTGAAATACATCATTTGCATCATCTTCGTCCCCGCTGTTCTTTTTAATAAATAAACTTACATCGAAATAAAATTGTTTATAAATGTATTGTAATATTAAATGATCATGTCTCAATATCCCGTTACGGATTTGTTCATCACTATATTTTTTCATACGTCTATTATATTATTCGATAAAATTAAGAAAGGTAACCCTTATATTGCCATTATTTGATAAAAATTATTTTTTATGAGGATTGGGGGTTACCTTTTGGAGGGAAACAGAATATATTATGTAGAAGATGCTTTTTATATTAAATCATAAAAAAGGCGATAAAGGGGAGTGATCCCCTTTTTACATTCTCTCAGGTACATCAATCCCCAATAATTTCATTCCTTTTTTTATCACTTTTCCTGTTGCTGCAGAAATAAGCAAACGTATATTGCGGGTAGTTTTATTTGTTTCTGCCAGGATGGGATGGTCGTGGTAAAACTGGTTGTATTCTTTAGCCAGTTCGAAGCAATAGTTTGCAATCAGGGCAGGGCTGTAGTTTAGTCCGGACTCTTTCACCACGTCGGGGAAGGATGCTATTCTTTTCAGCAGATCTTTTTCTTTTACAGAGATGTTATCCGGGATGGTTTTGAGGCAGTCATTAACATCGAGATCTTTTTCAGCTGCTTTACGCAATACCGACTTGATTCGTGCGTGGGTATATTGAATAAATGGTCCGGTATTTCCGTTAAAATCGATTGATTCTTCTGGATTAAACAGCATATTTTTTTTCGGATCCACTTTCAGGATAAAATATTTCAAGGCACCCAGGGCAATCATTTCGTGGATTTTTCTTGCTTCTTCTTCAGGGATACCGTCGAGTTTTCCCAGTTCTTTTGCCATATTTCCGGCAATTTTCACCATATCATCGATTAAATCATCGGCATCGACCACTTTCCCTTCCCGTGATTTCATTTTCCCGGATGGCAGCTCCACCATTCCGTATGAAAAATGGTACAGATTTTTTCCCCATTCGAAACCCAGTCGGTCGAGCAACACGGCAAGTACCTGGAAGTGATAATTTTGTTCATTTCCTACAACATACACCATTTTGTCTACAGGATAGTCGTTGTATCTCATTTTTGCTGTACCTATGTCCTGAGTCATATATACCGAAGTTCCATCGCTACGCAACAGAAGCTTTTGGTCAAGCCCATCGGGGGTAAGGTCGGCCCATACCGATCCATCTTCCCTGGCGTAGAAAATATTTTCCTTTAACCCACGCAGCACCTCTTCCTTACCAACGAGGTAGGTTTCTGATTCGTAGTATATTTGATCAAAGTCTACTCCAAGCCTTTGATAGGTTTCGTCAAATCCTTTATAAACCCAACTGTTCATCGTTTTCCAAAGCTGGACAACATCAGGAACGCCCGACTCCCATTTTCTCAATAATTCGCGGGCTTCAAGTAATGAGGGGGCCTGATTTTCCGCTTCCTGCCGCGAAAGTCCATTTTTTACCAGGTCAGCTATCTCCTGCTCAACATGGGTATTAAATTCAACATAAAGTTCACCTACCAAATGATCTCCCTTTTTCCCTGAATTTTCCGGGGTTTGCCCCTTTCCCCACTTGATCCATGCCTGCATCGACTTGCAAATGTGGATTCCCCGGTCGTTTACAATGTTTGTCTTAACGACCCGATAACCCCCCGCCTTTAAAATCTCAGCAATTGAAAAACCCAGCAGGTTGTTTCGAATGTGCCCTAAATGCAGCGGTTTATTGGTGTTTGGCGAAGAGTACTCAACCATAACCAATTCAGGTGTTTCAGAACTCCGCTGAAAACCGAAGTCAGGTTCTTTCCATGATTCCTGCAATACCTGGATCCAGTATAAATCACTGATCTCCAGATTTAAAAACCCTTTAACAACATTGAAGGACTTCACTTCATCAACCCGCTCCAGTAAATGGTTCCCGATTTCCTGCGCGGTTGCTTCGGGGCTCTTTCGGGAATACCTGAGAAAAGGGAAAACAACCAGGGTCAGATCCCCGTTAAAATCCTTACGGGTACTCTGTATCTGGATGGAATCGCCTGACGGCTCAATGGAATAAAGCTCTTTTAAAGTGTCTGACAAAGCAGACCGGATCATCAGCTCAATCTTCATTCGAATAATATTTATGTCATGTATGGTTATGCAGTGAAATCATCCCAAACAGGGGATTTTTTAGAAAATAATCTCATCATCCTGACTATCTTCCGGCGAAGGTTTGTACTTTTTCCTGTTTTTGAGGATATCTATAATCTCGCTTCGTGACAACACTTTCACGTTGGTAATAAGCATTTCTTCTTCCAAAAAATTCCCATACTGGTTGCATTCACTTATCACTTTTTTGAAAATCTTATGGATATCGGACTGTAAGGGAAGTAAAATCATAGACGTACTAATGCCTTGCGAAAAATCAATCGATTCAAACTCTCCCTCTTCATGTTTTAATTCGAAGATTAATTCCTCTTTTACAAGCTTTTGCTGTATAGGGGTCAGTATTCTCTGGAAATCACGGTTGATGAATACCAGGTAATATCTTAATTTCTTATTTTTTCCGCCCAAACCGGTCGATATAAAATACTGCTGCTCATCGAGCAGGGAAGTCTGGATCAACATCCTGTTTTCCTGAAGAGCTAAAACAGCCCAGCTTCTTATTGCTGTATCTGAATTTTCCAAATAATGCTCCAGCGTACGGTAGGCTTTTACATCATCCGTCCGGGCAAGTCCAATTAAAATCTCTTTCTTCCTGGCTGCCTTTACCTCTGATGAAAAAAGCTCATCCCTGCATTTCATGTAATCCTTGCCTGCATGCTTTTTTCTGAGCTTCTTTGAAAGTTCAAAATATTTTGTCTGAACTTCTAAATCAATCTGCTCTTCCAAAATATTGAAGCCTTCAGGTAATTCTTCAAAAATTTTTAAAATATCATTATAATTATCTTCTTCCATCGGATTATATTAACAGGCAAAAATAATCAGAACTTCTTATATTAAAAAATCAGTTATTATGAATTGCTTGATTAATTTCCCCATATTTTCAATATATTTGCAATCTTATTTTTATTTAATTTAAATTAAAAGAATAAAAACAAGCTGTGAGTGAAGCTAAGTGAAGTAAAATATAGTGAAACAGTTATCATTTCAAAACTTCTCGGACACGGATCATTCAGGAGGCGTATTTCCGAATTGGGGTTTGTCAGGGGGAAGGAGATAAAGGTAATAAAAAATGCTCCTTTCAACGGACCCTTTGAGTTTAAGATATTGGATTACAACATTTCTCTGCGCAAATCAGAAGCCGATTTGATTGAAGTGGTTCCTGTAGGTGAGTTTGATTATAGTTCTAACGGGGGGTATGAAGGGGTAATCGACAGAAAGGTTGATCTGATCAACAAGGCAGAAAAAAGCCGGGTGATTAACATCGCCCTGGTAGGCAATCCCAATTGCGGTAAAACAACCCTTTTTAATTTTATCTCCAAATCAAAGGAAAGGGTAGGGAACTATAGTGGTGTTACTGTTGACGTCAAAAAAGCAGTAATGAACTGGAAAGGATATACTTTTCATTTCTTCGATCTGCCTGGAACGTATAGCCTGACTGCCTTTTCAAACGAGGAAATTTTTGTTCGAAAGTTTATTTATGAACAATCTCCTGATGTGGTCATCAATGTAATTGACTCTACCAGTATAGAACGAAATTTATTCCTGACTACCCAGCTTATCGATATGGATTTGCGTATTGTTGGTGCATTGAATATGTATGATGAACTGGAGCGTAAGCACATCCATTTTAATTACTCTGAATTTTCCCGTTTATTGGGAATACCTTTTGTTCCCACCATCAGTTCCCGTGGAGTGGGTCTTGATGCCTTGATCGACACTGCAATTGGTGTGTTTGAAGGCAGGGATCAGATAAGCCGTCATATCCATATTAATTATGGAAATATACTGGAAGAGTCGATCGGTAAAATCAGGCAGAAGGTGAAAGAGGATAAACCCATAACCGACAAAATTTCTTCCCGGTTTCTGGCCATCAAACTTTTGGAGAAAGACCCTCATGTTCACGAATTGCTTTCGGGGTATACCAATTATACTGACATCAGAAATGTTACCCAACGGGAGATAAAAAAAATTGAAACCCTGAGCAAGGAGGAGAGTGAGACCATGATCACCGATGCAAAATATGGATTCATTGCCGGAGCGTTGAAGGAGACGTTTAAAAATCCTTCCCGGGGGAAGCGGTCAAATTCGGAAAAGATCGATGATGTTCTGACCAATAAATACCTGGGCTTCCCTATATTTACGGCTGTTATTTTTTTGATTTTTTATGCCACCTTTACTTTGGGGGCTTATCCAATGGATTGGATTGACAGGGGGATCCTTGTTGTTGCAGATTTTGTTTCGGGAATTTTACCCGGGGGTATGTTAAAAGATCTGTTTATTGACGGGATTCTTGGAGGCGCAGGCAGTGTGCTTGTTTTTTTACCCAACATTCTGATTCTGTTTTTTTTTATCTCCCTGCTGGAAGAGACGGGGTATATGGCCCGGGCATCCTTTATTATGGATAATGTAATGCACCATTTTGGTTTGCATGGCCGGTCATTCATTCCCCTCATTATGGGATTTGGATGCAATGTTCCTGCAATTCTTGCTACACGGACCATGCGTCATAGAAGTGACCGGTTGATGACCATGATGATCATCCCGTTCATGTCGTGCAGCGCCCGTCTACCGGTATACATTCTCATTATTTCTGCCTTTTTTAACCAGTACCAGGCACTCATCCTGATTGGTATTTATGGTGTGGGTATTCTGTTTGCTTTTATTACAGCCCAGGTACTCAACAAAACCGTTTTTCGGAACAAAGAAGTTCCCTTTGTCATGGAATTGCCTCCTTATCGGTTAACTACTCCTAAGAACATACTCAACCAGGTTTTGGATAAAGCCAGGCATTATTTAAAAAAGATTGGCACAGTCATTTTGTTGGGCGTGATCATTATTTGGGCGCTGGAATACTTTCCTCGTGAATCCCCGCAAGTGAAAACATTTGAGGCGCAGCTGGAAGCGCTTGACGGAGCAAAAGGAATTTCCTCCGAACAAAAGGAAGCACAGCGTGCCGATATCCTGCTGGCTATGGAATCTGACCGCATGATCCATTCTTATCTGGGGCGTATTGGTCGTTTCATTGAACCGGTGATGCGTCCTTTGGGGTTCGACTGGAAAATGAGCATCTCCCTGGTTGCGGGTCTGCCAGCCAAAGAAATTGTTGTCAGCACCATGGGAGTACTCTACCAAAGCAGCGATAGTGAAACAACTGTAAACCTTCAGCATAAAATTCAGCAAGAAAGGTACCTGGCCGGACCCCGTGCAGGAGAAAAGGTGTTTACGATCCCCTCCGCCCTGGCTTTTCTTATTTTTATCCTTCTCTATTTCCCCTGTGTGGGTGTGATCGCAACCATTAAAAATGAAGCAGCTTCCTGGAAATGGGCGTTGTTTGTCGTTTTTTATACCACCGGGTTAGCCTGGAGCATGGCGTTTGTCGTTTATCATGTGGCAAAATTTTGGCTCTCATGATGGTACAGGAACTGATCACATACCTGATTGTTGGAATTGCCCTGGTTGTGGCATTCAGGAAGACCTACCTGAAACTGACAGGCAGGAAAGCCCGGAAGAAAACAAACGCCGGGCCTACTATGCCGGTGAAACGCAGCATGTGTGCTGACTGTCCGGCCGATTGTGCACTCCGGGATTCTATAGCATCCAGGGAAAATGATCAGGCATCGTGTGTTAAAAGCGCAACCCGGAGGTAATATTTTTGAGGTTCTGAATGGTTTTTTGGGGATGACCCGACTGAAAAACAAAACTGCCGGCTACCAGTATATCGGCACCAGCTTCAGCCAGAAGTTTTCCTGTTTCGTAGTTCACTCCGCCATCCACCTCTATCAGGCAATCCGATTGATTTTCCCGGATAAGTTTTTTTAGCTGTTTTACCTTTTTTATGCTGTGCGGAATGAATTGCTGACCGCCAAACCCGGGATTCACTGACATCAACAGTACCATGTCGAGTTCAGCTATTATATTTTCCAGTACAGAAACCGGGGTGTGGGGGTTCAGGCAGACGCTGGCTTTCATTCCCTGTTCTTTAATCGCATCTATTGTCCGGTGAAGATGAGGGCAGGTTTCATAATGTACCGTTAACCACGAAGCACCTGCACGGGCAAAGGGTTCAATGTAGTGATCGGGATTGATAATCATCAGGTGCACATCCAACGGTTTCTCCGCTATCTTCTTTACGTGTTCCACAATGGGAATACCAAAAGAGATGTTCGGCACAAATACACCATCCATCACATCGCAATGGATAAAATCTGCCTCACTTTCATTGATCATGCGAATTTCATCACCCAGATTTAAAAAATCTGCAGCAAGTATTGAAGGAGCAATCATAGGGTTCATAAAATTTATATTACTGTCCAAGGTAGGCTTTCAACAAACGGTTACGGTATTGGTTTTTAAGTTTTCTAATGGCTCTTTCCTTGATTTGCCTTACCCTTTCGCGGGTTAAATCGAACTTTTCACCAATTTCCTCCAATGTATGTAACGGTAATCCGTTTAGTCCAAAATAGTGTTTTAAAATATTTCCCTCCCTGGCGGATAAGGTGGAAAGCAACCGTTCAATTTCTTTTCGCAGGGACAGGCTGATTAATTCAGAATCAGGACTGGGGGAGTCTTCATTCAGCAAGATATCATACATGTTGGTCAATTCTTCATCATGCAACGGGGCATCCATGGAAACGTATATGCTGGAGAAATTCAGGGCATCTTCTACTACATCAGTAGTGGATTCCATCAGATTGGAAACCTCTTCAACAGTAGGTTCCCGCTGGAATTCCTGCTCCAGTTTATTAAAAGCCTTGTTGATTCTGTTAATGGAGCCGATTTTATTCAGTGGCAGGCGAACAATGCGTGATTGCTCTGCCAGAGCCTGTAAAATGGATTGCCGGATCCACCACACAGCATAGGATATAAACTTAAAACCCCGGGTTTCGTCAAATCTTTCAGCCGCTTTGATCAACCCCAGATTCCCTTCGTTGATCAGGTCGGGCAGACTCAATCCCTGATTCTGGTATTGCTTTGAAACGGAAACTACAAAGCGAAGATTCGCATTGACCAGTATCTTCAGTGCTTCACGGTCACCTTTACGAATGCGTTTAGCCAGCTCTACCTCTTTCTCTGAAGTCAACAACTCAACTTTCCCAATGTCATGCAGGTACTTGTCCAGCGACAAGGTGTCGCGGTTGGTGACTTGCTTGGTTATTTTAAGCTGTCTCATACGAATTGTTTTAATACTTTCCGGCAGTGTTCATTCTTCAATCTTTAAGAGACTGTTTTAAATCTATCCATTTATTCTATTTTGCGTCTTTTTTCACTCATACTGCTGCAAAATTTCCTTAAATAGCTATGGCTATTCGCGTCAATTTTGCCTTGTCTGAGCAAAAAACAGATCAAAATATTTCTAAAAAACAAAATCAAAACAGTCTCTAATAATTTGCGGCTTCAAAGTTAATATTTGTTTTGAAAAAAAATATACAATTCTTTGCAGGTAATTAGCTTAGATCCTCAGGATCAAAAAAGCAATAGTAACAAATTAGTTCTGACACCCCAAAAGATAGGCTTTAAATTTTTCAAAATCGTGTTTCATTGTGACAGTCAGTTTGGTTCCCTTCATGAATTCAGCCAGACGATGGGGCAGGGGCACGTTCTTTTTTCCCACAATTGATTCTATGGTTTCTGTAAATTTTGCCGGATGGGCTGTTTCCAGGAAGACACCGGTCTGTTTGTCATCCAAATAATCGTTCAGCGCCTGGTAGCCGCAGGCACCATGAGGATCGCAGAGGTACCCGGTTTGCAGGAAAACTTTTTTAACTGTCTCCCTGATCTGCACATCGGAATAGCGAAAACCGGTAAGGATACCTGAAATTTTTTCATATGAATGGCCGTACAGGTCGAGGATCCGCGCAAAATTGCTGGGAGCTCCCACATCCATCGCATTGGCAATGGTTTCCTGTGAGGGGCGGGGCTGGTAGTTGCCGGTTTTGAGGTATTCATACACCACATCGTTCTCATTGTTGGCTGCCAGGAATTGTGTAACAGGTAATCCCATCTCCCGGGCAAACAACCCGGCGGTCAGGTTCCCAAAATTCCCGCTGGGAACGGAAACAACCAACTGATCGTTTGGGAGTGCTCCCAATTTCTTCAGCCGGGCCCAGGCATTGAAATAGTAAAAAGCCTGCGGCAGAAAACGGGCTACATTGATGGAATTTGCTGAGGTAAGTAATAGCTTTTTATTCAATGTTTCATCCAGGAAAGCAGTCTTTACCAGCTGCTGGCAGTCATCAAATGTTCCTTCCACTTCCAAAGCGGTGATGTTTTGACCCAGCGTGGCAAACTGTGACTCCTGTATCCGGGTGACTTTTCCTTTCGGGTAAAGCACATGCACATGAATGCCGTCAACACCCAAAAATCCATTGGCCACCGCGCTGCCCGTATCACCCGAAGTAGCCACCAGTACATGTACCAATCTGTCGTTTTCCCCCAGGAAATAATTGAGCAGACGTGCCATAAACCGGGCACCTACATCTTTAAAAGCCAGCGTGGGACCATGAAACAGTTCAAGCGAATAAATGTTATCGGTGACTTGTACTACAGGACAATCAAATGAAAGCGTATCAAAAACAATCTCCTTCAATGCCGTTTCCTTTACATCTTCTCCGAAAAACTTTTTGGCTACCTCAAAGGCAATCTCCTGAAAAGAGAGGTGAGGGATTTGTGCGAAAAATGCCGGATCAAACGACTCAATCCGCTCAGGCATATATAAACCGTTGTCGGCTGCCAACCCCTTAATAACCGCTGCCTTCAATGTCGCCTCCGCGGCTTTTTTATTCGTACTGTAATACTTCATTGCTCATTCAATTATTCATTCCTGCATTCCCATTCGAAGACAAAAATAAAAAAAGTGAATCAATATTAGACGATTCTTTTTATTTTGCCTTGTCTGAGCAAAAAACAGATCAAAATATTTCTAACCTGTTTAATTCATGCGTTTAGTTTGATGCAGATGCAAGGCGCCGGAACCCGCAGGCATAGTTATCTATTTCAAGGGTTTCGCAACGAAGCAGATGCATTGAAATAAACGCACTTGTGAAAAATGTTTTTCGTTCATCTGTATTATAAATCATTTGCAAATAACACTTTACCAATTCAAAAATATTTTTTATGAATTAAACAGGCTAAAAAACAAAATCAAAACAGTCTCTAAAAAAGGATTTGCAAAATAATTTCTATAAGAATAAATTCAGATTAATTCTTTGTTAAACATTTCCTTTTTTATTCAGAGTGTTATTATCTAATGTGTTGATATAAAGATAATTTGTATTATTATTTTCTTGTTTAGTTTTACATAATATTTTGTTGAGTCTGATTATTTTTATATTTTTGTTCGTGTAGGAATGAATTTAATGTCAATACACGACATCATTCCAAATGGATTTTAACAACAGGTAATCCGGAAAGATTTTTTTAGTCATCGAGAGAAATAGTTTAAATCGTATTATATGACCAACCATGACAGAGCAGAAACAGAAGAAAGAATCGTCCGTTTTTTGGATGAAAACGGGCCCAGTTTATTAGGTGAAGTAGTCAAAGAGCTGAAATTATCCTATACAAAAGGATGGGAATATGTGAGCCGGCTTTTAACACAGGGGGTAATTAAACGTGCTGATCTGCCTCTTCAGTTTGAAATTAATCAGGACTAAAGTAGTCATGCATTGGATTGATTATGTGATTTTTGGCGTTTACCTATTGGCCATGCTGGGTATTGGGTTTTATTTTATGCGAAAAAATAAATCGGCTGATGACTATTTTGTCGGTGGAAGAAAAATGAGTGCCTTTCATATTGGTTTGTCGGTTGTAGCTACGGATGTGGGTGGCGGTTTTTCCATTGGATTGGGTGGTCTTGGTTTTATTATGGGCTTGTCCGGCACCTGGTTGTTGTTTACTGGTTTGGTAGGAGCATGGCTCAGTGCAGTAATCCTTATTCCCAAAGTGACGAAACTGGCTGTAAAGCACCGTTTTTTCTCCTTTCCTCAATTTTTAAAACAACTGTTCGATGCCCGGGTGGCTTTTATTGCAGGGATTATTTCTGCCATTGGATATTTAGGATTCACCAGTTCACAGATTCTTGCCGGAGCCAAACTGGCTTCAGTAACATTTCCCAACATATCGATGCAGGCAGCACTTATTCTGATGGGTGTGATTGCTGTGGTGTATACTTCGTTCGGTGGTATTAAAGCGGTGATTTATACAGATACCTTTCAGTGGATGTTGCTTCTAACGGGGCTTGTATTTGTCGGGTTACCTTTCAGCTATTTTGCGATTGGCGGGTATGAAACCTTAAGAGCGACGTTACCTGATTCTTTTTTTACGTTATCGGCTGTATCCTGGCAACAAATGGTGAATTGGTTTATTACCATTGTTCCCATTTGGTTTATTGGGATGACGCTTTACCAGCGTATATATGCCGCGGGCGATAAAAAAACGGCTCAACGGGCCTGGCTGGTAGCCGGACTATTTGAATATCCGGTCATGGCATTTACCGGTGTTATTCTGGGATTGTTTGCCCGGGCGGCTTTTGAAAACGGAATTATTGGAAGCCCTGCACAGGGCACAATGGATCCGGAGATGGGACTGCCTGTTCTGTTGCGGACGATACTGCCCATGGGGCTGACCGGAATAGTCCTGGCTTCTTATTTTTCTGCTATTATGTCTACAGCCGACAGTTGTTTAATGGCTGCATCAGGCAATTTAATTACAGATATTTTCAAACGGCATCATTCGGAAAAAGTAATGCTTCTCTCACAGGGAACCACCTTGTTTCTTGGAGTTATCGCCCTGATTATTGCCTGGAAAGTTCCCAATGTTCTGGAGCTGATGTTGCATTCCTATTCTTTTATGGTTTCCGGGTTATTTATCCCTGTCCTTGCCGGAATCTTTCTGAAAAAAAGAAGTGCACGGGGAGCCTTCTGGTCTATGGTCGTTGGTGGAACAGCTACTTTATCGCTGATAGTGAGTGAAATTGAAATGCCTTTCGGACTGGATGCCAACATTTACGGAATTTCTCTGGCACTATTTACCTATCTGTTGTTTCAATTTATCGATGTGCACAGGCAACCTGTACAGGCGAATACATTAGCGAATTAAAATTTGGAATCAGCTTACCTCTCCGTTTTCCTATGAACTTTTAAAAAATTCAGGTTAACTCATTCAGCATTTAAACATGTAAAAACCTTTGAATAAACTCATTGCCTCTGAGTAAGCCGAAGGTACCTTTTTGCACGCTGAGTTCGTCATAACTTTTCACTTCATCGGGTTTCATTCCGGGTTTATAAATCAGGAATGGCACCGGTTCGCGGGTGTGGGTTTTCAGTGCGCAGGGTGTAGGGTGGTCGGGCAGGATGGCTATAGCCACCGGCTCATTCATCTTTTGGGTTTCTTCCAGGATATATTTCACTACCCGTTGGTCCAGGTACTCAATGGTTCTGGTTTTCAGTTCAACGTCACCCTCATGTCCGGCTTCGTCGCTTGCCTCGATATGCAGATAAACCAGGTCGTGGGTTTGGAGAGCATCCACTGCCGCCTGGGCTTTCCCTTCGTAGTTGGTGTCAAACAGCCCGGTGGCGCCATCTACTTTGATCACTTCCATACCGGCATAAACGCCAATACCCTGCACCAGATCGACAGCTGAAATAACGGCCGATTTTTCCACACCGAACATCTCTTTCAGGGATGGCATTTGAGGTTTATATCCCGGCGACCAGGGCCAGATGCTGTTGGCAGGATCTTTCCCTTCCTTTTTCCTCCTGATGTTCACCGGATGATTTTCCAACAGTTCCTGCGATTTGATGATCAGATCATTCAGCAGTACGGCTGTGGCTTTCGCTTCTCCGGTGATAGCTTTCACCAGCACCTCCCTGAAGGGAGTGCCTGGAACATCGTGGGGTGGGGTACAGTCCAGGTATTTGACACCGTTTTTTACCACCATCAGATGCCGGTAGGAAACTCCCGGATAAAAAGATATCTCTTCAGTGCCCAGGTTCTCACTCAGAAACCGGATCAGCACTGCAGCTTCCTCGCTGGAGATATGACCGGCAGAATGGTTTTTGATGTTCCTGTTTTCAATGGTCAGCAGGTTACACCGCATGGCCAGGTCACCCGGTTGCAGTTCAACGCCCATGCTGGCTGCTTCAAGCACCCCCCGTCCTTCGTACACTCTTTCCACATCGTATCCCATCACCGCCATGTTGGCAATCTCGCTGCCCGGATGCATGGTCTCCGGAACAGTGATCAAACGTCCGGTTTGTCCGTTTACTGCCAGCCAGTCGATATGCGGTTTATCCGCCATTTGCAGCGGCGTTTTTCCGCCATGATCCGCCAGCGGCTCATCAGCCATTCCATCACCCAGTATAATAATATGCTTCATAACTTTTATCTCGTTATTCGTAATTAACTACCAGTCAGATATTGGAAACCTTGATCAGGTCGGCAAAAACACCGGCTGCCGTTACGGAAGCACCGGCGCCATATCCTTTGATCAGCATGGGGAATTCATTGTATCGCTCGGTTGTATACATCACCAGGTTGTTACTTCCTTCCAGATCGAAAAACGGATGATGTGAGTTTACCTCCCGAAGGCCGATACAAGCTTTTCCATTTTCGAAGCTGGCAACAAACCGCCATTTTTTATTTTCATTTTCCAGCATTTTTCTCTTTGTCTCAAACTCCTCATCCAGTGCCGGAATATCTTTCCAAAAATCGTCGAGCGAACCCTCGAAGAGTGATCCGGGGATAAAACGCTCAATGGAGATATTTTCCATATCCATCGGATAACCTGCTTCGCGGGCCAGGATAAGAATCTTGCGAGCTACATCCACACCACTCAGGTCAACTCGGGGGTCAGGTTCAGAATACCCCTGTTCCTGAGCCATTTTGATGGTTTTGCTGAACGGTGTTTCAGCTGATATGGTATTAAAAATAAAATTTAGTGTACCTGATAAAACCGCTTCAATTTTCAGAATCCGGTCGCCGGAATTCACGAGGTCATTCAACGTACTGATAATGGGCAAACCGGCACCCACATTGGTTTCAAAAAGAAATTTCACCCCCCTCTCTTTGGCAGTATTTTTAAGCATCAGGTAGTTTGGATAAGGGGAGGAAGCGGCCACCTTGTTGGCTGTAACAATCGATATGTTGGAGCGGAGAATCTCCGGATAAAACTTGGAAATATCTTCCGATGCCGTACAATCAATAAAAACAGAGTTAAAGATATTCATGTTTTTCATCTCATGAACGAACTCTTCCATTCCCGATTTCATTTCCGATGTGTTCAATTCATCTTTATAGGAAGACATATCGATCCCTTCGCGGTGAAACGCCATTTTTTTTGAGTTGGCAACTCCTGTCAGTTTTATTTTCAGGTGTTTTTCCTGGAGTAACTTTTGTTTTTGTTTTTGGATCTGTTGCAACAGGTTCCCTCCTACAGTTCCGATACCCATTAAGAACACGTTCAGCTCCACGTTTTCGGAAAGGAAAAATGACTCGTGTACCACGTTCAGTGTTTTTCGCAGTTCCGGGGTTTTCACCACCCAGGAGATATTCAGCTCGGATGCTCCCTGGGCGATCGCTATAATATTGATACCGTTTTTGCCCATGGTAGAAAAAAGCTTTCCTGCAATTCCGGTAGTATGTTTCATGTTTTCGCCCACGATGGCAACGATCGACAGATCGGATTCAACATCAACCTTACTGACTTGTCCGGTTCGGATTTCTTTTTCAAATTCTTCGCATATGGCACGTTGGGCTTCCTCCACAGCAGGTTCATTAATCGCCACGCTGATAGAGTTTTCGGAGGAGGCCTGGGAAATGAGTATAACATTTACATTTTCCCTTGCGAGCGCAGAAAACAGTCGCATGGCAATACCTGTCACGCCCACCATTCCAATTCCCTGCAGGGTGAGCAGTGCAATCGACGAAATAGATGATATTCCTTTGATTGGGCGTTCCTTTGGAGTTTTGGCCGCACGGGAGATGAGCGTTCCGTCGTGGTCGGGTTTGAATGTGTTTTTAATGAGAATTGGAATTCCCTGTTGATAAACCGGCAGAATGGTAGGTGGATAGATGACCTTGGCTCCGAAGTGGGAAAGTTCCATGGCTTCGGAATAGGTAAGTTCCGGAATTGTATAAGCTTTATTAATCACCCGCGGGTCAGCAGTCATGTATCCATCCACGTCGGTCCATATTTCCAGAGCCTCAGCCTGGAGTGCAGCAGCAAAAATTGCCGCTGTAAAATCCGACCCGCCTCTGCCCAGTGTAGTAAACTCGCCCTTTTCATTTTTGGCTACAAATCCCGGAACAACTACTATACCGGAGAAGGAAGAAAACGCCTCCCTGATTCGTTGGTTGGTAGCCTCAAAATCGACCTGTGCCCGTCCAAAATGACGATCTGTCCG
Source organism: Mariniphaga sp. (assembly GCA_028702595.1). GTDB lineage: Bacteria > Bacteroidota > Bacteroidia > Bacteroidales > Prolixibacteraceae > Mariniphaga. The sequence continues at coordinate 78,685 of JAQVON010000004.1, forward strand.
GATCAGTTCAGCCGAATCTTTCCGGATGGCACCAGGAATAAACTGAGCCAGGAGATGTGATGAAATCCTTTCACCGATTCCGGCCATCCGGTCAAGTGTTTTAGGAGTAAGCTCACCAACAAGGGTGATTCCTGTCAGGATATGCTCCAGCTCTTCCAGAAGTTCTTCCACGATGTATCCGATAGCTCCCGAGCCGTTAAAAAGCCGGCTGATCACCTTCTGATGCCGGTCTCTGATTTCCTGAAGAACAGGATGAAAATTTTCCCGGCCTCCGGTGGCAGTACGAGCAGCTTTCAGGATCAGATCGGTGACTCCTCCAAGAGCAGAAACGACAACGATCACATTATCCTTTTGACCTAGAACAATATCTCTGACTTTTTGAATATTAGAAGCTGTTCCAACAGACGTTCCACCGAATTTTAAAACCTTCATGAATGATGCTATTGAGTTAAAAAATACCGGATGAATCACATGAAACTGTTCATCCGGTGTATATGGCTATAAACCGGGAACTATTCCGCAGCAGTATTTCCGGTTAATGCTTCTAAAATTTTCATTTCCAGTTCATGTCCCAATTCGGGATTATCAACGATCAGACTGCGGACAGTTTCCTTGCCCTGTCCCAGCTTGGTATCGCCATAGCTAAACCACGAACCGCTTTTTTTGATGATATTTAGCTGCACACCCAGATCAATAATTTCGCCCGATTTAGAGATACCTTCTCCGTAAAGAATATCAAATTCGGCTTTTCTGAATGGAGGGGCAACTTTATTTTTAACCACTTTCACCCGCACATTAATTCCATTCACATCTTCACCATCTTTGATCTGGCCGATCCGCCTGATATCCAGTCGCACCGAGGCATAAAACTTCAGGGCATTCCCGCCGGTTGTTGTTTCCGGGTTTCCAAACATCACCCCGATTTTTTCACGCAGCTGATTGATAAAAACACAGCAAGTTTTTGTTTTGCTGATGTTGGCCGTAAGTTTTCGCAGAGCCTGTGACATAAGCCGGGCCTGCAGGCCCATTCTTGAGTCGCCCATTTCACCTTCGAGTTCAGCTTTGGGGGTGAGGGCAGCAACTGAGTCAATCACAATGATGTCGATTGCTCCCGAACGTACCAGGTTGTCGACAATTTCCAGAGCCTGCTCGCCATTGTCGGGCTGAGAAATGAGCAACTCCTGCGTATCAACGCCCAGTTTTTTTGCATAGTACGGATCGAAAGCATGCTCGGCATCCACAATGGCTGCAATTCCCCCGGCTTTTTGGGCTTCTGCAATGGCATGAATGGCCAGGGTGGTTTTCCCGGACGACTCGGGGCCGTAAATCTCAATGACCCGTCCCTTGGGATAACCGCCCACTCCCAGCGCTACATCAAGTGCAATCGATCCCGACGAAATAGCAGGAATGTTCTCAATGGGCTGGTCTCCCATTCGCATGATGGAACCCTTACCATAACTTTTTTCAATCTTGTCAAGTGTAAGCTGAAGCGCTTTTAGCTTCTCCTTGTTCATTTGTGCTTTTTCTTCTTTTGTCATGTTCGAAAAGGTTAAAATTTTAATATGTTGATCATTTGATTCGTATGATCTTTTGTGTTTACTTTTTCAATTATTTCCCTGATAATTCCCTGCTCATCCAAAATAAAGGTGGTACGCATTACTCCCATGTACCGCCTGCCGTACATACTTTTCTCGCCCCAGACACCATAAGCCTGAAGAATCTCTTTTTCCGTGTCGGCAATCAGATTGAACCGTAATCCAAATTTATCCCTGAATTTTTGATGGGAGGCTACCGGGTCAGGACTAACACCAACAATATCGTACCCCTTACTGAGCCACTGATCGTAATGATCATTCAAATTACACGATTCAGCCGTACACCCGGGAGTATTGTCTTTCGGGTAGAAATAAAGAATCAGCCTTTTCCCTGCAAAATCAGCCAGTCTGATCGTTTTCCCATCCTGATTTATCCCTTCAAAACCGGGAGCTTTGTCGCCTGTTTTTAGCTTTGCCATCTTCATCGAATTATACAATCTACAAATATACATTTATTAAATGAAATTTGTAAAACCTATTTTTCAACAGATTTGCCGGATAAGAGCCGGCAGGATAGGAGGAATTGCACAATTTTTGTAATTTTACATGGAATTTTAGCGCATTTCAAAAATAGACAAAGGATGATGGAACAATCAATTCTGTTTATGAGTGCTTATTTTTATGTTTTTGTTCAATTTATTTTTATATTGGAGATTTAAATGATTCATGGAACGTGAAATTCACATATTGGTTCATCCTCCCCGTTTGTTCAGGTCAGAAGCTGTCTGTCGTACTTTTTTGGCATTTCTGTTTGCCCTGAATATCCTGACCTTTCCGGCTTCTTCTCAACAAGTTTCTGCGATAAAAGGATTGCAACTGTTTGATGCGGAAAATTATACGGAAGCAGAAGGTATATTTCGAATTTTACTTGATGAAGATCCGGGAAATCCGATGTTAAATTATTATTATGGTGCAACCAGGACAGAAAACGGCCACTTTGGACAGGATGAACTGGATCGTTTATTGAAAGCAGGAACAAATATTATTCCCGACCGGCTGCATTACTACCTGGGGATGCAGTACCATGCCCGCAACGAATGGGACCAGGCATTGAAATATTACAATCAATTCAGATTAAGCATGCCGGAAAACGAGCAGCATAAGCTGGAAATTGCAAAAAAAATTCAACAATGTTTCGACCGGCATAATCCTTACACGCCAAATTCCTACGAAGAACATACTCCTGTTGTTTTAGCAGAAGCCACACGTTCTGATGCGATTACACCAGATCCAGCAGAAACAGCAGAGGGGAATAGTAGTCCAGAAGTGGACACACCAGCTGTTGCAGAAAGTACAACAGCAGGTCATGCCGGAGTTGAGCCCGTTAACATCTCTTCTGATCACCTCATGAGGAGGGAAAATGAAAAGGATGATCAGGAAAAAGAATCTGAAATACCTGCTGTAGTCAGAGAGGAAAAATTTGTATTTGAGCGGGAACTATTACCTGACCTGCCGGGTGTTCAGCCAACTTACCCCATTCCTTCAGGCGATCCTGTTGAATTTCAGGTGAATCATCAAATCACCTATCTTTTTAGTTCCCAGTTTCAAACTTCGGAAGGAAAGGAGTTTTTTGAAAAAGGGAACAAGCTGCAGACTGAACTGAACCAATTATTGGATGAATCCGATGCTTTACGTAAACAGTATACACAGATAAATGACCCGGCAGAAAAACAAAAGATTGGAGAAAAAATATTAACATACGAATCGGATGCTTACCTGCTGCAGGAAGAGATCAAAAAGATGTTTATGGCATCACGTGAGAACGAGAATAGATATTGGAACCAGGCCACTCCAACAGAGAAACACAATTTTTTGGTAGAACTGGAGAAGATCAAAGCTGGTCTTGAACAGGAAACAGAAGACCAGACCCAACCCGAAGAGGCATCGCTGCCACTGCTGATTTCCGATCAGTTGACAGAGCCGTTTGGGGCTGCTCCTGAATCCCATGGGTCGGGGAAAGCCGATCAGTTGGTTTATAAAATCCAGCTGGGTGCATACAGTCGTGGCATACCAGCATACAGGAAAGGATTATTCAATAAACTTGGCCTGATCAGGAAAATTGATCAATATACCGACGAAAATGGGGTAGTGATTTATACTACCGGGATTCTGAGTTCGGAGCAGGATGCCCAAAAGATGCTCGCGCAAATTAAGCAGGAAGGTGCAGAAGATGCCATTATTGTACCTTATTTTAATGGAAAAAGAATAACTTTGGAGCAGGCAAAAAAAATTGAATCCGGAGATGACATCAAAACAAACTAAAAAAAAACCTACCGATAATCCACAAGATGGAACATTGGGAAATTTCGCCCTGGTTCTCCACAATGACGATCTGCATAGCTTTGACTATGTGATTGATGCATTGATTAAGGTATGCAACCACAACTATGAACAAGCCTTGCAATGCACCTTAATCACCCATCATAAGGGGTCATGCGAGATCAGACAAGGGAATAAAGAGTTGCTGATCCGGATGAAACAGGCATTAACCGAAAGGGAGTTACAAACCACCATTGATACCTTGCCATGAGTTTATTAGCTATCATACTACTTATTTTTTTGGGATTGCTTTTGCTTCTCATAGAATTTGCTGTCATCCCCGGGATAACCATTGCGGGAGTTGGTGGGTTCATTCTTCTGGGGTTAAGTGTTTATATTGCTTTCACTTCGTTTGGTTCTGTTCCCGGATTTTTAACCCTGGCGTTTGTGTTGATTGCTTCCCCTTTGCTGATCTACTATTTTTTCAAGTCGAAATCCGGAAAAGTAATGGTTCTGGATTCCCGTATTGAAGGGAACATAGGAGCAGTTGATCAGGAGAAGATCCATCCGGGGGATATAGGAAGAACCATTGGCAGGCTTGCTCCTATTGGAAAAGTAAAAATAAACGGAGAAATTGTTGAAGCCCGGTCAACCGGTAGTTTTATTGATCACAATACAGAAATAAAAGTTATAAAAATATTGTCGAATAGTCTTATTGTCGAACCCGTAAATTAAAAAAAAATGATTGAATCAGTTGGTGTCTGGGGAATTTTTATTGCTGTGATCGTTCTCCTATTTATTGTTCTCTATTTTATTCCTATCGGACTTTGGTTTTCAGCCCTTGTTTCCGGAGTAAAAATTTCCTTATTACAACTCTTCCTGATGCGGTTCAGGAAGGTGCCACCCGGGGTTATTGTCCGGGCAATGATTGAAGGTGAAAAAGCCGGGGTTTCATTAAACCGGAATGATCTGGAAGCCCATTACCTGGCAGGCGGACATGTAGCCAGAGTGGTGCATGCGCTGGTTTCCGCATCAAAGGCTAATATTGAACTAACATTTAAGATGGCAACAGCCATTGACCTGGCGGGAAGGGATGTATTTGAAGCTGTACAAATGTCAGTGAATCCAAAAGTGATCAATACTCCGCCTGTTACAGCTGTTGCCAAGGATGGCATCCAGCTTATAGCCAAAGCCCGTGTGACCGTTCGCGCGAGTATTAAACAATTGGTCGGAGGTGCCGGGGAAGATACAGTACTGGCACGTGTGGGCGAAGGAATTGTCTCCTCTATAGGCTCTGCACATTCACATAAGGTTGTGCTCGAAAATCCCGACTTTATTTCCCGCGTCGTTCTGGAAAAAGGATTGGATGCCGGTACGGCTTTTGAAATCCTCTCTATCGATATTGCTGATATTGATATCGGTAAAAATATTGGTGCCGGACTGCAGATGGATCAGGCCGAAGCGGATAAGAATATTGCCCAGGCAAAAGCAGAGGAAAGACGTGCTATGGCTATCGCCCTCGAACAGGAAATGATAGCAAAAGCTCAGGAAGCACGGGCAAAAGTTATCGAAGCTGAAGCAAAAGTGCCCCTTGCCATTGCCGACGCATTTAAAAACGGAAACCTGGGAATTATGGATTATATGAAATATAAAAATATTATGGCCGACACAGCCATGCGTGATTCGATCTCCGGAACCGAAAAAAAAGAAGCGCCGGATAAGTAATTCTATATGATCATTTCATTGTTAAGAAATTTTTAATTGGGTAATATTTTCCAATTTTCATTTTAAAAACTGAAAAAACCATCGTATATTTGCAGCATAGTTTTAGTTCATAGGTTTAGGTTTGATTAGTTTTATTGGTTTAGTTAGATGAAAAGGATGGGTGTTGACCCGTCCTTTTTTTTTGCATTCAAATCTGGTTAAAAAAATAGAATATGCTGAAAATATGAAGGTTGGATGAATTCTTTCACTCCTTTATATCCAATTTATTCCGGGCATTCTTCGGGATACCTGATATCCGTTAAAAATAACCCATGTGCAGGCACCGAAGCTCCGGCAGCACTTCTGTTCTTCACTTCAATAATTTTTCGAAAATCTACTGCCGATAACTTCCCTTTCCCCACATCCAGCAAAGTGCCTGTTATGGCACGTACCATGTTGCGTAAAAACCGGTCTGCCTGAATCGTGAAAACAAGGTTTGTCCCTTCTCGATGCCAGCTGGCAATAAATATCTTACACAGGTTTGTTTTTACATCGGTATGTGACCGGCTGAAACTGGTAAAATCATTGTACTGAGGAAGAATTGCTGCCGCTTCATTCATCCGGGTAACATCCAGGGGTCCCCGGTAATAATAAGCTGTTTCAACAACGAATGGATCTTTCACCGGGGTAATCACATATTGGTAGGTGCGTGAAACGGCGCTAAAGCGTGCATGCATCTCAGGCCTTACTTTCCATATCTTTTGCAGGGCAATATCGGAAGGGAGCAGGCTATTCATCTGCTGCGCCAGTCTGGATGTATCGATATGTTCATCCTCCGATTCAAAATGCAGGATAAAAAATGAGGCATGAACACCTGTGTCGGTGCGCCCGGCACCTACCACCCGGATTTTTTCACGTAAAACTGTGGAAAATGCACCTTCCATTACTTCCTGCACCGAAAGAGCATCAGGCTGAACCTGCCATCCATGAAAACGGGTGCCTTTAAAACATAGTTGAACAAAGTAGCGTTGCATGACCATTTTTCCTTATCTGAAAACAAATTAAATACATTTATTGCAATTATCTGTTCCTCCCCCTGGTTTCCAACTGAAAATTTGACAGCTTCCTTCTGTTGAAGGAAGACTAATCAGGCCCGTTTTCTCTTGTCAACATTTTTTTAAAAGAATGGAATACTGACATTTAGACAAGAAATAAGTTCATTTTGTCATGGTTAATACTCTGGTATCTTGTTTGATTAACTGACGATGAGTTGAACTTATAATGATAGGAGGATTTAGTCATGACACTAGCAAGAAGAACAGAAAATTTATTCCCGTCGTTTTTCGACAGGTTTTTCAACAGCGATCTGATGGACTGGAATCTGACCAACTTTTCCAGTACCAACACTTCTTTGCCGGCAGTGAATGTGAAGGAGACTGATGATGATTACATTCTTGAGGTTGCTGCTCCGGGCATGAGTAAGAAGGATTTTAAGATTAACTATCAAAACCATGTACTGACCATTTCTTCTGAGAAAAAAGAAGAAAAGAGTGAACAGGATGATCATTATACCCGGAAAGAGTTTAGCTATCAGTCATTTCAGCGTTCCTTTACCGTACCGCAGCATGATGTTGACAGCGAAAAATTCACTGCCACCTATGCCGATGGTATCTTGAACGTGAAGCTTCCCAAACGTGAAGAGGTGAAGCCGAAACCGGCAAGAGAGATTAAAATTTCTTGAAAAAATTCAGGGCAGGAATTTTCCTGCCCTCTTTTCATACGTAGCGGCTAAAGGAGACTTAATATATTTTAACAAAATAATAGTTTGTATTTCTTTTCAATCGTTTAAATTCGTGCACTCAAAAAAGGTTGTTATTTTCCCGGACATTTAATCAGGCATAATTGTGAAATCAAAATAATACTATGATTCAAACAGTAGATATTAAAGAATTGAACGAACGGATACAAAAAGAAAGTTCGTTTGTTGATCTGGTTACCATGGAGTTAAACAAGGTAATCATTGGGCAGAAGCACCTGGTAGAAAGTTTGTTGGTAGGTCTCCTGTCCAATGGCCATATCCTTTTAGAGGGAGTTCCTGGTCTGGCTAAGACATTAGCTATTAAATCATTGGCAAATACTATCCATGCCAGGTTTGCCCGGATACAGTTTACACCTGATCTGCTGCCTGCCGACCTGATAGGAACCATGATTTACAGTCAGAAAAAAGAAGAATTCACCATCAAGAAAGGCCCCATTTTCGCCAATTTTATTCTGGCCGATGAGATCAACCGGGCACCTGCAAAGGTACAATCGGCACTACTCGAAGCCATGCAGGAACGCCAGATTACCATCAGCGATTTTACCTATAAACTGGATGAACCATTCCTGGTTATGGCTACGCAAAACCCCATAGAACAGGAAGGCACCTATCCGCTCCCCGAAGCACAGGTCGACCGTTTTATGCTTAAAGTAGTGATCAGCTACCCCGGGAAAGATGAGGAGAGACAGATAATTAATCAGAATTTATTAAAACAGTTCCCCGAAACAAATCCTGTGCTGAACCCGGAGGATATTATCCGGGCACGCGACATTGTAAAAGATGTCTATATGGATGAAAAAATTCAAAAATATATAGTGGATATCGTCTTCGCAACCCGTGAACCGCAAAATTACAGTCTGGAGAAATACCAGGAAATGATCTCCTATGGCGCTTCACCCAGGGCTGGTATCAGCATGGCACAGGCAGCAAAAGCTTATGCCTTTATTAAACGAAGAGGATATGTCATTCCCGAAGATGTCAGAGCTGTGTGCCCCGATGTCCTGCGACACCGGATCGGACTGAGCTATGAAGCTGAAGCCAACAACATTACTTCCGAAGATATTATTACAGATATATTAAATACGGTGGAGGTACCGTAGAGAATGCTTGAAGGATTGATGAAGGGAACGCAAAAAATTTTATCAGAAGTGCTTTCTGTTGGTAAATTCAACTCATAACTCTTTTATGGAAACGAGTGAACTACTAAAAAAGGTAAGGAAAATAGAGATCAAGTCGCGGGGATTATCAAAAAATATCTTCGCGGGAGAGTACCATAGTGCTTTTAAGGGCAGGGGTATGGCTTTTTCTGAAGTAAGAGAGTACCAGTTTGGGGATGATATCCGGAACATCGACTGGAATGTTACTGCCCGCTACAGCCATCCTTACGTTAAAATTTATGAAGAGGAGCGGGAACTAACGGTGATGCTGCTGATTGATGTTAGTGGTTCACGTGATTTCGGGACCTCAGAAAAAACAAAAAAGAATGTCATTACCGAAATCTCCGCAATTTTGTCATTTTCAGCTATACAGAATAACGATAAAATTGGGGTTATTTTCTTTTCCGATACGATTGAAAAATTTATTCCACCAAAAAAGGGGAAAAGTCATACGCTCCGGATCATCCGTGAATTGATCGATTTTAAACCTCAGCATTCCCGCACCAACATTGCCGATGCCATCCGGTACTTTACCAATGCCATCAAAAAGAAGTGTACTGCTTTTGTTATTTCTGACTTTATGGATGATAATCCTTCACTGGAACTGGCCCTTTCCATTGCTAATAATAAGCATGATGTGGTGGCGCTGAATATTTGGGACGACCGGGAAAAAGAGCTTCCACCCATTGGAATGGTGAAATTGAAAGATGCAGAATCCGGCCGGTACCTATGGGTTGACAGCAGTTCCCGCAAGGTCAGGAAAATCTATTCCGATTACTGGAATCATCATATTCATAGGCTGGATACCCTGTTCAAAAAATGTGGCGTGGATTATGTCTCGATAAATACAAAAGAAGACTATGTAAAATCGTTAATGACCCTCTTCAGAAAGAGGGCTGTTAAACAGTAAAACGAATGAAGTCAGCAACAAAAATATTTCTGGTTATCCTGATTGCCCTGCCGGTATTCCCGGCCACGGCCCAGCGCATAAAAGCCACGGCAAGCCTCGACTCTGCCCATATTCTGCTGGGCGATCAGGTAAAACTCTATTTGGAAATCGACCACCCCAAAAATGTTCATGTTGAATTTCCTGAAGTCCCCGACACATTGCTCGAACGGGTGGAAGTTCTTGAACGGTCGGGGATTGATACTTTCCGGATGGATGATGAAGATTTCCAGAAGCAGATCCGGTCGTTTCTGATCACCTCCTTCGACAGTGGTTCATACCGGATCCCCCCCCTCTGGTTTAACATTGAATTTAACGGCAGGTTTGATTCCATCCCGACAAACGGGGTGACCCTGAATGTATACAGCATGCCCATTGATACCACCCGTGGTCCGACAGATATTAAGATGCCCTATGGCGCCCCCGTCACCCTGAAGGAAGTTACTCCCTATATCATGGGAACCATTCTGCTTGCTGCTATCCTGTTTTTTATATTCTATGCCCTGAGCCGGAGAAAAAACAATAAGCCGATCTTTTCCATCCCGCAACGACCGAAAGAACCTGCTCACGTGATTGCTTTGCGGGAACTCGATCGTATAAAACAGGAAAAATTATGGCAGAAAGGAAAAACAAAACAGTACTATAGCGAAATGACAGAAGTTCTCCGAAAATATATCGAACGTCGTTTTGAAATACCGGCATTGGAGCAAACCTCCGATGAGACCCTGGCCAGCTTCAGGTACCGGCGCGACCTGTTGCAGGAAAAAACATATGAAAACCTCAGCCATCTATTGACACTGGCCGATCTGGTGAAGTTCGCCAGGTATAAACCTATGCCCGACGATGATAACCTGACCCTGGTAAATGCCTATTTCTTTGTGAATGACACAAAAAGTGATGAAGCCAGCACAACAAATCAGGCTCCAAATGAACAGAATTAACACGATGGGGGTTCATCCTTATACCTTTTAAGTGAACGACTGGATAAGATAAACGAAGGAAGAATTACCTGAAAAATCGAAAATATTGAAGAAGTTGTATTAAAATAAATTGGGATGTTTGAAGGAATCACATATAAGAACCCGGAATATTTTTATCTGCTGTTGGTCATCCTGCCCATGGTGATTTGGTATATCTTCAGGCAGAAAAGAAATACTGCGAGCATCCGCATTTCATCTACTGCCCCGGTGTTGAAAGCTCCAGGAACACTCCGGCAATACCTGCGGCACCTGGTTTTTTTATTTCGGATTTTGGCATTTGCGCTTTTTGTGGTTGTTCTGGCACGCCCCCAATCATCGAGCCATTGGGAAAATGTGACCACCGAGGGAATAGATATCACCATTGCCCTGGATATTTCTACCAGTATGCTGGCCAGGGATTTCTCCCCCGACCGGCTGGAAGCTGCCAAAAAAGTGGCCATGGAGTTTATTTCGGGCAGGGAATATGATCGTATCGGGTTGGTTGTTTTTGCCGGAGAAGCCTTTACGCAGTGCCCGTTAACAACCGACAGAGTTGTGTTGCTTAACCTGTTTAAAGATATCCGGACCGGAATGATCGAGGACGGAACAGCCATCGGTAACGGACTGGCTACTGCTGTGGCACGACTGAAAGACAGCGATGCCATTAGCCGGGTGGTTATTCTGCTGACCGACGGAGAAAATAATTCAGGGGAGATTGCTCCGCTCACCGCGGCCGAAATTGCCAGTACATTCGGAATTCGGGTATATACCATAGGCGTGGGAACCATAGGAACAGCTCCTTATCCCGTTCAAACCCCCTACGGAACCCAACTGCGCGATATAGAAGTGAAGATTGATGAAAACATGCTCCGGGAAATCGCATCCATTACCAACGGGAAATATTTCCGGGCAACAAGCAATACCAAATTGGAAGAAATCTACCGGGAAATCGATGCCCTGGAAAGATCAAAAATAGAAGTCAGGGAGTTCAGCCGCCGATCAGAAGAGTTTCTGCCTTTTGCCCTGGCAGGAATTTTGATGCTGCTGATCAGTATGCTACTGGGAACAACCGTATTTAAAAGTATCCCTTAATTGTTGAAAAATGGAAATGTTCAGATTTGCAAATATAGATATGTTATGGGGGCTGATGCTCATACCCGCCTTCACCCTCCTGTTTATTCTATCCAGGCTTACCCGGAAAAGAGCCTTGCGGAAATTTGGAAACCATCATGTCATTAGTGAACTCATGCCCTTCGTCTCAAAAACCCGCCCGGTTTTTAAATTTTCCCTGCTGATGCTGGCCCTGGCTTTTTTTATTGTTGGAACCGCACGACCACAGTTTGGATCCAAATTGAAAAAAGTACAACGGGAAGGTGTGGAAATCATTATTGCACTCGATGTCTCAAATAGTATGATGGCTGAAGATATCCAACCCAACCGGCTGGAAAGAGCCAAAAGAGCTATCGCACGACTTGTAGACCGACTAAAAGATGATAAAATCGGGTTGATCGTTTTTGCCGGCGATGCCTATACACAACTCCCCATAACCAGCGATTACAATTCAGCTAAACTCTTTCTCGAAGCAGTGAATACCCAAATCGTTCCCCGACAGGGAACTGCAATTGGTGCAGCTATCCAAATGGCCATCCGCTCCTTTACACCCGGCGGCGAAGCAAATAAAACTATCGTGGTTATTACCGATGGCGAAAACCATGAAGACGATCCGGTGAACGCTGCTCAGGAAGCTGTAAGTGGCGGAATCTCCGTGCATACCATAGGAATGGGATTGCCTCAGGGATCACCCATACCGGTTACCAAAAACGGCCAAACCGATTATATGCGCGATAACCAGGGAAATGTGGTCATCACTAAACTGGACGAGAATACACTGGAGAAAATTGCTACCACAGGGAATGGAATTTACGTGAGAGCTAATAACGCACAGGTAGGACTGAATGCTCTTTTTGATGAAATCAATAAAATGCAAAAAGTAGAAATGGAAACATTGGTCTACTCCGAATATGACGACCAATTCCAATATTTCTTCGCTGCAGGATTGCTCTTGCTGCTGCTGGAATATTTGATCCTGGAAAGAAAAAACAGATATTTGATGAAAATAAAATTGTTCTCAACATAACTCGAAAAAAAATGATGCGATTAATTCTTTTTATCTATATCCTGCTGATTCCCACATTCCTCTTCGGACAAAATGAACGGAAGTTTGTGCGAAAAGGAAATAAAATATTTATGGACGCAGTGAAAGATACCACGAAACTGGACACTATACGGTTTAGCCAGGCGGAAGCTGAATACAGAAAAGCCCTGGAAAAACGACCGGAAAATAAACAGTGGAATTTTAACCTTGCCGACGCCATGTATAAACAAATGCGATTCCAGGAGGCAGAAAAAAAATTCGAGGATCTGATCTCAAAACTGGATACCAAAGAAGAACAGGCAAGAGCCCTCCACAATAAAGGAAACAGCCAGCTGATGCAGCAACAGATCGATAATAGTATTGAATCCTACAAGGAAGCCCTGAGAAAAAATCCAAACGACCTGGATACAAAATATAACCTGGCCTATGCACAAAGATTGAAACAACAACAGGAAAACCAACAACAGCAACAACAAAATAACCAGGACCAACAACAACAGGAACAACAAAACGATCAGGACCAGCAAAACAACCAGCAGCAGCAGGACCAGCAAAACAACCAGCAACAACAGGATCAGCAAAACAACCAGCAGCAGCAAGACCAGCAAAACAATCAACAACAGCAGGACCAGCAGCAGGCGCAGCAAAAAATATCTAAACAGGATGCAGAACAGCTTCTGCAGGCTTTACAGAATGATGAGCGGGACATACAGGAAAAAGTAAAAAAAGAAAAAGCTGCCCGTTCCCGGCAGATCAGAACAGAAAAGGAATGGTAAAAAACGAAATAGAAGTAAATCATCAAGAAATGAGAATGGATTGGAGAAGATGGCCATGTTAAAAAAAATAGTATTTATCATCGGTTTCTTTACCGCTTTAGCGACACAGGCAGAACAAACCCGGTTTGTTATGTCAGCTCCTAATGCGGTAGAAACCGGCCAGCAGTTCAGGCTCACCTTTACCCTGAATGAAAAGGGGTCAAACCTGCAACTGCCCTCCGGATTAACGAACAACTTCGATGTATTGATGGGGCCCAGCACCAGCCAGTCTTTCAACATGCAAACCATCAACGGGCAGACCACCCGGGAGGTAACCATTTCCTACACCTACATCCTGCGTGCAAAAAGTGAAGGAAGCTTCGAGATCAGGCCTGCCTCCATTGAAGTGGAAGGGAAAGTACTGGAGTCGAACGCCCTGAATATCCAGGTGGTTAAGTCCCAGCCTAAACCCCAGCAATCCCAGCCACAGGGGAATGATGGTTCACGTGGACAACAATCCATGAACCTGGGCGATGATAATCTGTTTCTCCGCGTGGAATTGAGTAAACAGAACGTCTTCAGAGGGGAACAGATTGTGGCTACAGTCAAGCTTTATGCCGATCCAAACATTCCGGTTTCCGGTTTCGAAGAGGTCAATCTGCCTACTTATGAAGGATTCTTTACCCAGGATATTGAAACTCCCCAGCAGATCAATTTTACCCGTGAAGTATACAACGAGCGGATCTACCAGGTGGGTGTGCTGAAAAAAACAATATTGTTTCCCCAGCAGAACGGAACCATTACCATCCATCCATTCAGCATGGTTTTACTGGTACAACAGCGGGTCAGGCCCCGGAGCTTTTTTGATGATTTTTTCAGTGGCATCCAGACTGTTCGCTCATCCATCACCAGTAAACCAGTGAACGTAAACGTGAAGGACCTGCCCCCACCTCCGGCTCATTACTACGGTGGAGTAGGGAATTTTAATATCACTTCCGGTCTGAGTGCAGAGGAGGTCACTACCAACGATGCTGTCACACTGAAATTATCAATCAGCGGAACAGGAAACCTGCGACTGATTCGCAACCCGGAACTGTCCCTGCCCAGCGACTTTGAAGTATATGATCCCCGGTCAAACGAAAACTTCCAGGCTACGGGCAACGGTGTAACCGGAACCAAAACCGTGGAGTATCTTTTTCAACCCCGTTTTGAAGGAGAATACACCATTCCCTCCATCCATTTTGCTTTTTTTAACCCGGCCACCAGTTCCTATGTAACCCGTTCAACACCGGAGTATACCCTGCAGGTTCGGAAAGGAACCGACGATCCCTCCGGACCGGTGATGAGCTCCCGCCGCCGGGAAGAATTGCAGTTGCTGGGACAGGATATCCGTTTCATCAAGCAGGGAAACCCCATGTTGCGTACCAGTGGGTCAACTTTTTTTGGTACGGCTCTCTACTATTTCTTCTATGGAGCATCCACTTTCCTGTTTGTCGTCCTTTTTATCGTCTTTCGAAAAAAAGCCCGCGAAAATGCCAATGCTGCCCTGATGCGCAACAAGAAGGCTAACCGGCTGGCAGTGCGGAGACTAAAAGATGCTGCAGGATTTATGAAAAAAAATCAGCATGAAGCTTTCCA
>JAQVON010000004.1:93681-100219 GCA_028702595.1 Mariniphaga sp.
TAAAAGCTTTTTGGGGGTACCTGAGCGATAAACTGGGAATACCCGTTGCAAACCTCAATCGCGACAGTGCTGTGGAAACCCTCGCCCAAAGAAATGTGGAGGAGGAACTGATCAACGATTTTGTTGAAATCATTGAGCATTGCGAGTTTGCACGGTTTGCTCCCTCCGGAGGTTCTCAAACCCGGACAGAACTCTATCATAAGGCCGTTTCAACAATGAGCAGACTGGAAAAGCAGATAAAGAGATGAAAAATGTTTAGCTTTGAAAAATTAACAGCAATAGTTCAGAATAGAACCATGAGAATGAAGCAAATAAGTTGTTATCAGCTGGGGGTGTTCCTGCTCGGAATGCTTTCATTTTTAACTGTCCATAGCCAGGATTCCACGCAGGTACTGTGGGAAAAAGCCAATGCTTTATATACAACAGAGGAATATCAAAAGGCAGCTTCTGCATATGAACAAATATTACATTCAGGCCAGGAATCAGCTAAATTATACTTCAACCTGGAAAATGCTTACTATAAAGATGGAAATATTACCCGTGCCATATTAAACTATGAACGGGCGAAACTACTGGCGCCCAATGATCCGGATGTCGATTTTAATTTACAAATGGCCAATCAGTTTGTTGTTACAGCAATCGATGCTCTGCCACAACCCTTCTTTGTCCGATGGAGCAACCGGATGATCAATCTTTATCCGGCTGACCAATGGGCACGAATAAGTATTGGAGCGTTTATCCTCTTTCTGGGATGGCTTGGCTTATTCATTTTTAGTCGGATGACTGCCTGGAAACGGATTTCCTTCTGGTTGGGCGTACTGAGCCTGATCGTGGCAGTTACTTCCTTCTCTTTTGCATCCCGGCAAAAAGAAAAATTAAACCAACGGAAACATGCGGTTGTCTTCTGCCCGAGAGTTACCGTGAAAAGTGCACCTGCACAAAATAGTACCGATCTTTTTCTCCTTTATGAGGGGGTGAAGATTGAAATATCCGACAGTCTGAACACCTGGAAAGAGATCAGACTCCCCGATGGAAATGTGGGATGGCTGCCCGATTCCTGTATCATTAGAATTTAATATTATGGAAAATGATTTAAAACTGGCTGTCCTGATCGATGGCGACAACATTCCTTCGGCATATGTAAAAGAGATGATGGAAGAAATTGCTAAATATGGTAATCCAACCATCAAACGCATCTATGGCGACTGGACCAAACCTGTTCTGAATAAATGGAAAAGTGTATTACTCGAAAATGCCATCACTCCCATTCAGCAATACAGTTATACCACCGGTAAAAATGCCACTGACTCGGCGATGATCATCGATGCCATGGATATCCTGTATGGCAGTAAGGTGAATGGCTTTTGCCTGGTTTCAAGTGACAGCGATTTCACCCGCCTGGCTACCCGGTTGCGGGAAGCAGGCATGAAGGTATATGGCATCGGGGAGAAGAAAACACCTGACCCTTTTATTGTTGCGTGCGACCGGTTTATCTATATAGAAATTCTGAAAAACCAGTCGAAAGAGAGTGAAAACACTTTAACACCCGATAAACCGGTTAAAAAAGCTCAGTTCGATAATATCACTCCCAAAGTGATCAAACTGATTGCCTCTACTATTTCTGACCTGGCCGACGAAGATGGATGGGCATTCCTGGGTGACGTGGGAAGTCTGCTGCAGAAAAAACAACCCAACTTCGACTCCCGGAACTACGGTTTTGAAAAACTTACCCCGCTGATCGATTCAATCGGGAAGTTTGAAATAGATCAGCGCGACAGCTATAAAGGAAAATTTAAGCTGATCTATGTCAGGAATAAAAAACGATAACTACTTCAAAAGATTCAAAATCTCTTCTTTCGTAATTTCCTGAAGCGGATTGTTTGAGTTGATGAATATATTGGCCAGGGAGTTTTTCCTGTCTTGTAATTGCTGAATTTTTTCTTCAACAGATCCCCGTGAAATAAAGCGATAAACGAATACAGGTCTGCTTTGTCCAATGCGATGTGCCCTGCTGATTGCCTGATTTTCAGCAGCAGGATTCCACCACGGATCAAGGATGAACACATAATCGGCTCCGGTAAGGTTCAGCCCTACGCCACCCGCTTTCAGAGAGATTAGAAAGATCCGGTTTTCCGGGTCTTCTTGGAATTGTTTGATTACTTCAGCCCTGTTTCCTGTTTGCCCGGTCAGCAGACTGTACTTCCAGTTTTTCTTTTCCAGGCGCGCCACAATCAGCTTCAGATGTTTTACAAATGAGGAAAAAACCAATACTTTGTGATTTTCTGCCACTACGCTCTCAAGCCGGGATATGATCTCTTCATATTTGCCTGACTCTCCGCTTCCCATATCATCCAGCATTAACGGATGATTGGCCAGTTGCCGCAGGCGGGTGAGTCCTTTGAGAACAATCATAGCTGATTTTTTCACGCCGTCGTTTTCAATTCCGGCAAGGATCGAGTTGCGGATGATTGATTTTTCCTTTTCATAGGTGTGCTTCTGTTTTTCTTCCATCTCACAAAAAATGACCTGTTCCGTCACCGGAGGCAGATCATGTGCAACTTCCTCCTTCGTGCGGCGTAAAATAAAAGGACGGATAAGGATCTGCAGCTTTTCCTGCTGGTTTTTATCGTTATTTTTTTCGATGGGTGTTAAAAAGAACCGTTTAAAAAAAGGCAGATTCCCCAACAACCCTTTATTCAAAAAATTCATCTGTGCCCATAAATCTGACAGGGAGTTTTCGATGGGTGTACCGGTAAGGGCAAGCCGGTGTTCCCCACGTAACTTCATGATCGCCTTATAGGTTTTCGAAGATGCATTTTTTACATACTGGCTTTCGTCTAAAATCAGGAAGAAAAATTTATGGCGGGAAAGCATGTCACAGTCGTTGCGCACCGTGCCGTAAGTTGTGAGAATAATATCGCAGGTATGTAGTGCGTTTTCAAAACCGGATTCACCTTTTCTCTGAGCTCCTGCATGCTTGTAAATTTTCAGGGACGGAGTGAATTTGTATATCTCTGATTCCCAGTTATGCACCAGTGAGGTGGGTAGGATGATCATACTGGCAGGCTGGTGGGTTACACCAGTGGGAGCATCAGCAAACAGGGTAAGCTGACCACTCTGATCCTGGCTTTTCCCGGGAAGAGACCACATTCCGGAACGCTTAAATTTGAGCAGCAGGGTAAGGGTTTGCAAGGTTTTCCCCAGTCCCATATCATCGGCCAGGCATCCGCCAAACCTGTTTCTTTTCAACCCATGCATCCACCGGAAGCCTGATACCTGGTAATTGCGAAGCTGTGCATTCAAACCTTCTGGCAGGGAGACTTTCTCCCTGAAGCCGGATAATTGATTGATTTTATGAATGAAAGACTTATTACCCGACTGTAACACAGGTTTTATCAGGGCATAGTGATGTTTCTCCAGGTGCAGTGTAAGGCCTTTGCTCCGGGCAAATGAGGCCAAACTTTTATACCGGGCAAACCACTCTTCCGGTATGATCGCAATTTCACCATTCGGTAGTTCAAACTCACGCTGGTCATTCAGAATATGATTTTTTAGTTTGATAAATGGAAATGTAAACCCGCCAAAGGTTACCCGGGCAAAAACATCAAACCAATCGTCGGTCATCCGGGCATCCAGCTCAATCTCCTGGTTTCCTATAAAATAATTCTTATCGAGCTTGTCCTGTTTCACGCGGATGCCCTGTTGCTCCAGGAAGGACATATTTTTACTCAGCCAACTCATCCAGTCATACAACAAGCTGCGGCTATCGATCAGTGGAGCCCCGGGAAGGGTATAATACCCTTTCATCTCCACCAGTCCGGCAAGCTTTACCTGCCCGGCAACTTCAGCCTCCCAGACATAATCTCTGCGGGTCTTTCTGAAAAAGTAATGGCTCTCATTTTTTTGAAGCCTGACGGCCACTTCCTGCCTGGTATTGGGATAGAATACTTCATTTTCGTAATGATAGCGCAGCGTCAGGGCAGGCTTCCACTCCAGATTATACTCCAGGGTAAGGGATGCAAATTTTTGAGACTGCCCGTCTTCAATGGTAAATCCTTCGGCCCGGACGTCAAAATCGCGAACAATTTTTTTCACAAAACTCCCATAGTACTTATCCTCAATGGAATGGGGAATGGAAACAAATTCTTTGGAGAAAAAGGGATTTAACTTTTTCGCATCCAGCTTCTCAAAAGCAATCAACACATTCCGGTGAAGGATCGTACACGGCTTGTTGGTCAGAATGTTTATATTCCTGTTTTGGAGAGGAACCTCCTGGTCATCGAGCCATACCCTCAGTTTATAACGTGTTTCCGTGTCATTCCGGTAAAAGTAAAAAACAGGTTGGGCAAAAAATGGAGATACCTGGATTTCATCATCGTCGTACAGATTGGCATATTTTGCTTCCTTGTTGATCAGGCGTACCGGGCTGACCATCAAAATAGTAACAACTTTAAACATGCAGGATTCCAGAAAAGGCAGGATCTGCCTTTCATAGAGTTCAGGTATGATCTTTTTCCTGAATTCTGAACTATTTTTTGTTTTGGAGAAACGCTTCATCAGCTTTTCATCGCTATATTTATCCATGATCTCAACCAATTCTCTTTCATAGGGTTTGAATTCATATTCAGACTGATTGATATCATGGAGTTTAACCTGTTTCTCGACAGTAAAGAATTTATCTTTTTTGCGAATCAGGCAGGGTAAAAATACTTTACCCAGGTTGTAGCGTTCGGTCAGGATGACAACAAATTCGATTTGGTTCATTCAGCAATTTTCACAGATTTTTAATTCTGTTTTTTAATATCTTCTGGTATGTTTCGATCATTCTCATGTAGTTTTTGCTCCTGAATTTTTTGGCAAGGCTATAAGCTTCATTCAGCCACGACTGTGCGATAACCAGGTCGTCTTTCATTTCATAAGCCAGAGCCAGGTTATATCTGGCATCGATAGCCATTTTTCCATTTCTGTTATCGGCATATTTTTCCCAGAGTTCAATGGCCTCGTCCCACTTAGCTTCTTCCAGAAAAAAAGCTGCGTTTGAAAAATCGGGCAGGGGTGGAACAGAATACATGCGGTTAACGGTTTGCCAGGATCCGGAAAACCGTTTGGCAAAATTTTCTCCCGCCAGGGTTGCTGCCATCTCGAGTGCAGTTAACCGTGAAGGCGGGCGGTATCCGGGTTGATAGTTTCCCTCCTGGTCATATCCATTCCAGTAAATTGTATCGATGAGGGTTTTCACATCCACTTTTTCGCGGGTTTCCGCATCATAAACAGCCCATACGGCAGCAGTGATCACTTCATGGGTTTCCGGTGAATCGGCGGTTTGGGAGTAGTTCGAAAAGAAAGTGGAATATGTTTCCAGCAAAATGAGCAGGTCGACCTGCGTGGCGGAGGTAACCTGCCCGATCAACGCCGGAGTGATGTCAGGCAAGTGTTCGCCGGTATGCCTTTCAAAGGCATGATAGGGATAAATATGTATTTCTTCAAAAACTTGATTCTCTTTGAGTTTTCCGGCCACCTCAACAATACAGGCAGTGACCAGTAAGCTGTCCAGATTTTCAGGATCATTCCCGGCTCTGAAAAGCTGGTAATCACTTTTAAAAAAATGCTGGAGGGTATCTTCTCTGTATTTAAAATTCCGATAAACCAGGGCAGCATCCTTTGCTTCAAGCTTAACCTCGGCCGGATGGTATACCTCAATGGGAAAGTCACGGTAAACCGTGCAGGCTGAAGTCAGCAAAAGGAAAATAACCGGAATAAGTCGATAGTTCATTGGGTGTTTTTTATTTCAGATTTTCTTCTCTTTAGTATTTCCAGGTACTCATAGGTTAACGGGCGGAACATGATCTCATAGGATTCCAGAGCCCAATAGATGGCTGTATCCAAATCACCCAGTATCTCATACCCCAGGGCTACATTCAGCAGAGCCTTGCTTTTGAGCGTTTTTGATTTGGTTTTTTCAGCTGTCTCCTTCCATAATGAAACGGCCGACTGCCAGTCGCCACTGTAAGCCAGCTGATTGGCTTCCCTGAAATGTTTTTGTTGAGCAATAAAATAGGATCTGTTCTCTGGTCGCCATTGTGCTGCAATCCTCCCCGATAGCTCTAATGCAGCCACTATTCCTGTTTCGACAAGCGCATTTTTTACCGGTGTAAACCGGCGAAACAATTCGCTGGTTTCCAAATCTACCTCTTCCCAGTATAAGGTGTCACTGATAAACTCCCGCAACAGGATCTTTTTCTCCACAGGGTCATAAACCCTGAAAAGCGCTTCGTAGTAAATTTTCATGGAAGCCACAACATACGCATAAAAACCTCCCTGAAAAGGATTAAAATTTGTTTCGTTGTTGTAATCGGTCAAAACCCTGGTTTTTAAGTAATCAAGCGACAGCAAAGCATCGGTTTGAAAAGTCGCACAGTAATCCTCAACAGTTTCCCAGGGCATCTCATTGGCCATCCCCAAAATGCGGGATGAAGAAATAAAGCGGTTTTCAGGAATGACATAATCATACCTTCCCGATTCAAAAAGTAACTCCCCC
>JAQVON010000108.1 GCA_028702595.1 Mariniphaga sp.
GGGCCATTGGCGGGCTCCGTCCGTTGGAGAATGTACCGGCTTACCTAAAAGTACGCATACAACCCCAGATCCCCGAAGGGGTTACCTGGGCCAAAACTTCCAGGGAAACGCCTTACGGAGAACTGGTGGTCAACTGGTCGCTGACAGACAACAGAATGGAGATGGAGATAGTAATTCCGGTAGGCACCGTAGCTGAAGTAGTAATTCCTGAAGGAGTAAAGGAGTATACCATCAATGACTCCGTATCCGAAGTAACGGAGGATAAAAAAGGCATCGCCAACATTCAGAGCGGGAAATACAAAATCATTTTTACCCTGAATTGATTTACAAGTTTTTAAAAAAAAGTTGTAAATTCGAAGGTTAAAAAATTCAAGTTTCCTTGTTGATAACTAATTGATAATTAAATGGATATAAAATAAAAAAATGTTGCATGTTTTAGCTCAAAAAGCTATATTTGAGTTAGTTACAAAACAAATACAACATGCAACACTTTAAAGATACAAAAAAGGCCGGAGAATTTGAAAAATTTATTGACAGTGATAGTAAAACAGGCCTGTGCCTGGAAGACACATTAAAGTTCTTTGAAATACAGCGCATATTCAAACAGTTTGAGTCGGTTAAGCAAGGGGGCATTAATGTTGTACTTGTGCTTACTGCTTTACTGGTAATGCTTTTCTATAATGGTCGCAACATTCATAACTTCTTTTCCCGGCAATTTGGGAAACTGGCAGGTATTAAAGGGAGCAAAAATCCATATTACGATTTGTTGGGGAATGAATACATCTGTTGGAGGTCTGTGTTATACCTGTTTGTCATGCGGTATTTAAATCTTGCCAATCGCTTAAGGGACAATACAGGGCAAATCAGGGCATTGATATTTGATGATTCCCCGCTGGAAAAAAGAGGGAAAAAGATAGAAGGGGTCAGCAAAATCCACGACCATGTAACAGGGCGGTTTATTTTTGGCTATAAGATTTTAGTATGTGGTTACTGGGATGGTGGAAATTTTATTCCTGTTGATTTTTCGCTTCACCGTGAGCGTGGCAAAGAATTAGACAAAGCGCGCACAAGGCGCAACCGGGCAAGGCAAAAGTTCAGAAAAGCCCGTTCAGCCTGGCAGGAGCATAAAAAACGGCACAATAAATCCAGGGGAAAGCTTAATGTGCTGCGTAATGAAAGAGAAAATGCAGGCAGACCAGATGTTGAAAGGCTGGAAAACTATGTTGCCCGTTCTAAGAAAAAACTCTCAAAACTCAGGAAAAAGATGAAAGATGCAGAAGCCAATTTAGAGAGTAAAGAAAAACTGGTGAAGGAAAAACAAAAAACTGCCCCTTTATATGGGCTTCCACCATCAAAATACCGGAAGCAGTATAGAAAAGACAGGAGTGAAGATAGTCCGGGGTACCAACGCAGAAAGGAAGCAGACCAAAGCAAATCAGGCAATGTCATAAATATGTTGCGCAGGGTGATAAAGAGAGGTTTTGTATTTGATTATGTCCTGTTCGACAGTTGGTTCTTCTCAAAAGAGATACTTGAATGCATCGAATCTTTCCACAGCAAATGTATTAAACTGATAGCCATGATAAAGATGAACAAAACATTATACAAAGACTGTCTTGACAATCAGGAGGGGAAAGCCGGCGAATTGCGAAAAAAATACCGCAAAAAATCGAAACGCAGCCGAAAGTTCAACGCCACGTACATAAAGGTGCCGGTCTGGTATGGCAACCGCAGGCTGAATATGTTTTTTATCCGTATTGGCAGTGGAACCAAATGGAAATGCATGGTAACAAATGATTTGAATCTGAGTTTTAACAAACTCATGGAGATATACCATATCCGGTGGAGCATTGAAGTCTTTTTCAAAGATGCCAAACAATATTTGCAACTTGGCAAATGCCAATGTAACAACTTCGATTCGCAAATAGGGGCAGCCACCCTGGCCATGATGCAATACATCATGTTGCTCCTTTATAAACAAATGCATTATGGACAAAGCCTGGGAAGCATTTTTGACATGTTGGGCACACAGGCACAACAGGAAAATATAAGCCGCTATCTGCTGGAACTGTTTTGGGATGTAATTTTAAGGATAGGAAAAATTTTAAAGGTGGATTGTTTTGAATTGTTCGAAGAAATACTAAGCGATAATCAAAGGGCTGACGAAATTATTGAGCTGTTTTCACCTGTCCTTGAAAAAAAACGGGCTGCATAAAATGTTACTGCCTCTGTAATGTGCTGTATAACAATGATAAATGATGTTCTTATAACGAAAAAACAAAATATAAACAATTGAATGCCAAAAAGTTAAATAAAAGGAAACTTGAATTATTAAATATATAAATTTACTTGCTGATCGAGTATTTTACAGAGATATTCCAGACAAATCCTTTTCCTGCAGTAATATCGGTTTCAATTTCTTTGTTGAGTAACGATGAAATTGAGACAGGACAATTGCTTTTGCTTAATGTGAAGGTTGAGGTAAAATAAATACCATCCGGATGATCCTGTTTCAGGTAATAAATTTGCGGATTGATGGCAAGATAAACATCCTTTAGTAGTTGAATATTTGAAAAATTTGCATTCAATGTGATGAAATTGCTGTTGCCAACTGTTCCCTGATCTAGGCCAACAGAATGAAGATAATAAATACCAACCGCCAAATTTTCACTTATCGAGTATCGGGGCGATACGTCTACCACCCAATAGCGTTCGGTTATTGTTGTATTCCCGGTATTCGCGTCAATAAGCACATCTGAAGGTTTGAAATTTAACCCAAGATGAGTAGCCAGTCCAACCTGGAATTTTCCTTGATTTACAACCTGATACCTCAACCAATACAGAATATACCAGGGTTTGGCTTCGAGCGAGAAGTTGAAATCGGTATCAAAACTCAACCTGCCTCTTGTGATCGATAAATTAAACAGAGCCGCCGGATCGCCTAACGAAAAATTGGGAATCAATGAAATTCCGTTATTGGTTAGACTCGCCGATCCGGCAATTCGAATTTTATTTGCAGCATCACTACTATCTTGTGCAAAAGAAGCCTTCGTAATTCCGATGATGAGTACAAGAACCAGCAGGTTTAGTTTTGTCATACGCTGTTTTTTTGATTATTAATCTTCATTCGTGTATTCTTCATCAGTTACTGCACCATACCATGTTGTAGGGCCTTTTGATAGTTGAGTACTTACACCTATATGCACAAATTCTTTATCTGGTGTTGCACCGTGCCAATGAGTCACATTGGATTTAATTTCAACAACGTCGCCAGCTTTCAAGTGTTGAATCGGTTCACCTTTTTGCTGAAGCAATCCTTCACCGGAAATGCAATACAGGATTTGGCCACCAGGATGCGAATGCCAATAATTTCTTGAGCCCGGTGCAAATGTTACAACATAACTCATTACATCGAAGTTTTTGGTATCGGTAGTGAGCATCTCAACCCAGGCATCGCCTGTAAAGTACTCGGTTGCTTTTTCTCCTTTTGGGAATATTGTTGTTTTTGTCATTGTTTTATTGTTTTTTGTATTGCATGACATGACATTAAAAGTAATGCCATACAAAAAGTTATAAATAATTGTTTCATAGTTCACTATTTTAAATTCTGATTGAAGAATGTCTCCAATTTATCGAACGGAATCACATCTATCTTGTCGTACAAGTCGACATGAACAGCACCCGGAATAATCATTAATTCTTTAGGCTCGGCGGCAGACTTGTAGGCATCTTCGCTAAAATAGCGAGAGTGTGCATTTTCCCCGGCAATTATCAGAATTGGACGAGGCGAAATCTCATCAATGTAAGTTAAAATTGGCATATTCATTAACGACAAAGGATTGGTTATTGTCCATGAGCCATTTGAATTTATCGAACGCGGGTGAAAGCCTCTCTCCGTTTTATAGTAATTGAAATAACCCTGTACAAACCCAGGTTCGTCGCCTTCAATTTTGTCGGGTAAGCCGTTAAGCGATAATTCAGGTTTACCGTTTTCGGTATCTTTCCATCGTTGTTCGCCCAATTGTTTCAGCATTTGTGTACGTTGCTCAGGTGTCATACTATCAAAATAACCTTTTGCCGTAACACGCGACATATTATACATGCTGGTGGTTACAACTGCTTTTACCCGCTTATCAACAGCGGTTGCGTTCAATGCAAAACCGCCAAACCCGCAAATTCCTATAATGCCAATCTTATTTCTGTCCACTTTTTCGTGTAATCCGAGAAAGTCGATTGCGGCACTAAAATCTTCTGTATTGATATCAGGTGAGGCAACGTGTCTTGGTTCGCCTCCACTTTCGCCAGTATAAGAAGGGTCGAGAGCCAAAGCTACGAAGCCACGTTCTGCCATTTGGTTGGCATACAAACCTGATGATTGTTCTTTTACCGCTCCGAAAGGTCCGCTAATAGCAAGGGCAGATAGTTTCCCTTTTTCTGCATCTTTAGGAACATACAAATCGCCTGACAGTGTGATGCCATAACGGTTTTTGAATGTTACTTTTTGACGGGTAACTTTATCGCTTAGTTCAAAGGTATAATGGTCGCCTTGTTCGGTCTGATTCATATTTGTTGTTTTTTCCTTTTGTGTTGTTTGGCTAAACGCTTGTCCAAATATCATTAAAGACAATGCGCCAATGATTGCCATTTTTCTCATAATCTATTGTTTTTTAATACTTAATTTTAATTGTACTTGTTTGCTTCTGCCCCTGTGATTCGATTTTTAAAAGGTAAATACCTCTTGAAAAGTTGTTCATGTTAAGAACTTTAGTTGTGGCAGTTGATAATACTCTACCGTTTATATCCAAAAGAGAGATTTTATTGGCCGTGCCTGTATATTGCAATATACCTTCGTTGGAAATATTAAATTTATTGCTGTTTCGTTCTGTTGAACCAATTCCAGAAGTAGTACCAATCAGTTCAAACGTAACTGTTGGGTTATTCTGTCCAAGTGCGTTTTTTAGTCCAGTGGGATTATCGACAGTGCCAATTTTGGTATAGCTGTAAGAAGTGTTGAATGTATCGTAAAAAAGCACGATACAGTTTGATCCGTAAAGCATCAAATCGCCATTTTGTATTGATGACGGATTCGACGGTGAAGCCGGTAGATTTCCCGATAGGTAATGATATTTCTCATTGCCGTTCAACTCATTCATTGTAACGGTTATAGGTAGCAATGCAATAAATGCTTTTGCGGTAGCATTGTCGTATGTTTTAGCAACAAACGATGTTGTTCCAATAGTGATTTTTATTTTTGTTGTTTCCTGCCCTTGCATTGTAAGCATTGTCATAAAGGCGATTATTAATAAAAATACATGTTTCATAGCTCAATTAATTAACCAATTGTTTTTATCACATTAGCAGGAACACCACCAACAACAGTATTGTTCGGCACATCTTTATTGACCACAGCTCCGGCAGCCACCACCGCATTTTCACCAACAATTACTCCTGGTAGAATTGTTGCTCCTGCCCCTATCCATGCATTGCGTTTAATGACAATCGGTTTTACCATAAGGGCTTTTCGTCCCGATGGATTCAATGGATGGCTTTCAGTAATCAGGCTCACCTTGGGGCCAATGAGCACATCGTCTTCAATGGATATTCCTCCAATATCGAGAAAAGTGCAGTCGTGATTGATGAAGATATTTTTACCAATGCGGGTGAATATCCCCAAATTGATATGAAACGGAGCAAGTACTGTTGTGCTTTCATCAAGCGGAGTTCCAATAATATCGCCTATTAACTGACGAATTTCTTTTATATCGGCAGAACGGTTAAGTTCTGCCGATAATTTCATGGTGCGTGAAGCAACTTCGAAAATTCTCGAATATTCAGGGTCGTTCATCGGAACAGTTTCACCAGAATGTAATCTTTCAAAGATATTCATGCTTATCTCTATTATTTACCTTGCATTCTCCAACACATTTGTAATCATCTTTTGGGTATAAAATGTTTCAGCGCCCCACAATTTGGCAACAACCAATAGTTTTTCGACCAACATTGGAATATCCTTTTCTGGTATATTGCCTTCTGAAAGTGTAACTGGTGCCCCGATTTTGCTGTACCACTGTTTTAATGCTTCGATACCGGCATCAGCACCTTTAGCGTCAAACATTTTGGTAGCAAAACGTTCGAAACGTTCAGGTAGAAGATTTTTTTGCCATTTCATCCAAGCTGGCATAATAATAGACAAGCCAGCTCCGTGAGCAATATTATATTCCGCCGACAGCGTATGTTCTAAGAAATGCGTATCGTATCGATTGTTTTCTACTCCGCAAAAAGTTGTGAAATTCAAAGCTTGTGTTGCTGCCCAGGCAAATTCAGCACGGGCTTCGTAGTTACTGGCATCTTTGAGCAGTATTTCGGTGGCACGCATAACTGTTTTTAATATATTTTCAACGTAACCTGCCATATATTCAGGTAAATAGGTTGCTGTTAAGTACATATCCAAGCTGTGTGCAAAAATATCGGAAGCCGAATAAGCCAAATATTCTTTAGTAACAGTAGATTGTAATTCAGGGTTGATAACCGAAACAGTTGGAAAAGCAACCGATGTAGCTGTAAGGCTGAATTTCTCCTTGGTTTCATCTTTGGTTACTACCGCAAAATTATTCATCTCGCTTCCGGTAGCAGCAAGGGTTATAATATCAAAAATCTTCAATGCTTTGTTGGCAACTGCCTTGTTGGTAAAGAAGTCCCAAACATCGCCATCATAAACTGCTCCGGTTGCAATGGATTTTGATGAGTCGAGTACAGAACCACCACCTACTGCCAATACGGCTTCTACGCCCTTTGCTTTGGCTAATTCAATTCCTTCATACACTTTGCTTAGCAATGGGTTGCTCTGCACGCCACCAAGTTCTACATAATTAATGCCCTTCTCGGTCAGTGATTTGGCAACGTTGTCAAACAAACCGCTTTTTTTAACACGGTCGGAACCATAAACAACCAATACTTTTGATACACCGTATTCGGAAATGTATTTCCCAATATTTTTCTCTTTTCCTACACCAAATTCAATTCGCGTTGGATTGTAATATGTGAATGCTTTCATTATTCTTTTGTTTTTGTGTTATTACTCCATAAAAATCTACAATGCAAATTTCGGTGGAAAGAATTTGAAGAAAATACCCAAATTACGGAACTAATTACCATTATTACGGAATGTCTTTTCGATGAGTAACATTCTAGCAAATAGTTGCTTAAATTTGTACTATCAAATTATTAAACACTTGTGCTATGAATGAGATAACCAGAATAAATACCGTTACCGAATACAATAAATTGGTTGGAGTTGAGACTTTGCACCCGTTGGTTAGCATCGTTGATTTTGAAAAAAGTGAGCCTTTTTGCTATTTCAAAAGGCAATTGGGTGTTTATGCTATCTTTTTAAAAGATTCGAAATGCGGCAATATGACTTATGGTTGCAGTACATACGATTATGAAGAAGGCACGTTGATTTTTATTGCACCGGGACAAGTATATGGTGTAGAGAGCGAGACAAAACAAAAAGGTATTGGTCGGGCTTTGATATTTCATCCCGACTTGATACATGGAACATCCTTAGGTCGGAATATCAAGGATTATACTTTCTTTTCGTACGAAGTTAATGAAGCGTTGCATCTTTCGGCAAGGGAACGAGCAATTATAACCGATTGCTTAGAAAAAATTAGTTATGAGCTGGAACATGCCATTGATACACATAGCAAAACGCTTATTGTGTCCTATCTGGAATTGTTTCTAAATTATTGCAAACGTTTTTATGAGCGTCAGTTTG
>JAQVON010000036.1 GCA_028702595.1 Mariniphaga sp.
CAAAAGCACCACCTTTGTTCCTGCCTTTACCACCTCCAACTCCTAATCCTTTTCCTGATTTCATCTCATTTTAATAATTCGTGTATTAATGAACATACAAAAACTACCTGGTCATTCTTTTTCTTTTTCTTTACGAATATTTACCAGTTCCTTTTCAATGCGCGAAAGTTGATCTTTCAATGTGCGTGCTTCATTTTCCAATAGCGTTTCATCAGAAACATCCGGTTGGTAAAAACCGGGAGAATATGAATTTCTCCATCTGAAACCTAAGCCACGCCCCTGACCACGACCCAATCCTCCACGAAATCCAAACCTGAAACTGTCGTATCCTCTTCCCGGTAAATCACCGGCATAACCGGAACACCGGCCTAATTGCCTGCCTGTCAACGGTCCTGCTCCGACTGGTCCTGTTCTGTCAAATCCTGGCATGATAACCTCCTTTAAAATTTAAATGTTGAATTATATCGGTTAAAATCTTTTTTTTACAAGTATTCGTTATTCCCATAAAATCATAAAATAACTTCGAAAAATATTGCGGAAAAATTTCAAACACCAAACAAATATAGTGAACTTATGTCTGAAATGCAAATAATCATTCATCTATTTTCAAAAATTTTGCACAAACGATTGCGCCATTCAAAAAAATAATGAATATTTGCAGGATAAACCTATGGTGAAAAAGGCAAATAACATAAAAGAACTGGCCGAGAAACTGAAGTTGTCACCCACGACAGTTTCAAGGGTACTGAATGGGAAATCGAAAACGTTCAGGATAAGTTCTGTCACAAGCCAAAAGGTATTTGATGGCGCCCGTGAATACAACTATTCTCCCAACCGGATTGCCCGGGGTTTGAAGCTGGAAAAAACAGAGACCCTGGGCTTAATTATTCCGGATATTGCCAATCCCTATTTTGGCTCAATTGCCAAAACCATTGAGGTTGAGGCACACAAAAGGGGGTATTCCATTATTCTGGGCGACAGTCTGGAGGAAGTGTCCACAGAAGCAGAGCTATTAAAACTTTTAACTGGCAGAAAAGCAGACGGCATCATCATTGCTCCGGCTGGGAAAAAAAGCAGGCATATTGTTGAGGCAGAACAACAGGGAATTCCATTGGTTGTGATTGATCGATTCTTACCCGACACGAATCTTCCCTACATTACGACGAACAATTATGCTGGTGCTCTGATGGCTATGGAACACCTCATTGAGATGGGTCACCGCAACATTGCCTGTATACAAGGAATAAATGGCATTTCAGCAAATACCGACAGGGTGCAGGGATATTGCGATGCCCTGCGTAAAAAGGGCATTGCCATAAACGATCACTATATTCTGGGAAATGATTTTGGAGAGTTGAACGGATATAACCAAACCCGGAAAATACTAAAGATGCATCATCCTCCTACAGCCATTTTTGCCCTGAGCAATTTAATATCACTGGGCATACTCCGGGCACTCAAAGAGGAAGGGTTAAAAGTTCCTGATGATATGTCACTGGTTTCTTTCGACGAACAACCCTATTCACCATTCCTGGCCTGTCCGATGACCACTGTGGAACAACCCAGAAATGAAATTGGGAAAGAGGCGTTTGAACTGTTGCTTCAGATCATCAACGATAAAAATCAGGAAAACATCATCAGTAAAAAGCTAATGCCAAAGCTAATAATCAGAGATTCAGTAAAAAAATTCAGTATAAGTAATTAAAATTATTCATTAAAATTATTCAAGCTATGGTAGTTATTCATTCTTATGGTTGGGCTGTTTTACTTGCCTTTATTACCATGTTATGTTGGGGGTCGTGGGCCAATACCCAGAAACTGGCTCAGAAACAGTGGCCTTTCCAGTTGTTTTACTGGGACTATGCCATTGGTGTAATGCTGCTGGCTCTCGTGCTGGCATTTACAGCCGGGAGTATCGGCACTGAAGGCCGCAGTTTTCTGGCTGACCTGGGTCAGGCCGATGCAAAAAATCTGCTACTGGCCTTTACAGGAGGTGTGGTTTTTAATCTGGCCAACATTCTGGTGACTGCAGCAATTGCCATTGCCGGAATGGCTGTGGCATTTCCTGTTGGAATTGGCCTAGCCCTCGTGGTGGGGGTAATTGCCAACTATATTGCAACACCCCTCGGTAACCCGGGACTTCTCTTTGCCGGAGTAGGCCTTGTGACACTGGCTATTGTACTTGATGCCCTGGCATACCGGAAACTCCCCTCATCCTCATCGGGTAATACCCGAAAAGGAATCATCATTTCACTGATGGGAGGTTTTCTCATGGGTTTCTTCTATTACTTCGTGGCGGCTTCCATGACCACCGACTTCGTGAATCCAACAGTAGGAAAACTCACACCTTATACAGCTTCAGTGGTTTTTGCCCTGGGTCTGCTTATTTCTAATTTCCTCTGGAATACCATCTCTATGTATAAGCCACTAACAGGCGAAAAAGCAACATACAAAGACTATTTCACCAAGGGAGATACAAAATTACACCTGATTGGTGTACTTGGAGGTGCTATCTGGAGCCTGGGTATGACACTCAATATTATTGCTGCCGAACAAGCCGGATTCGCCATCTCCTATGGATTAGGACAAGGGGCAACATTGATAGCTGCCTTGTGGGGAGTATTCATCTGGAAGGAGTTCAAAGGCGCCAAAGGTGTAAACAGATTGCTCACAGCTATGTTTCTCTCTTTTATTGTTGGCCTTTCCCTGATTATTATCGCACGTTTATACTAATCAAATGAAACAAAAAATAATTATAGCCGGGAGCTCCAATACCGACATGGTGGTTAAGGTACCTCACATTCCGGCCCCGGGAGAAACGATCCTGGGATCCGGTTTTATGACTATCTCCGGAGGAAAAGGGGCCAATCAGGCTGTAGCTGCAGCCAGAGCCGGAGCCGAAGTACTTTTTATTGCCTGCGTTGCCGATGATGCATTCGGGACACAATCTGTTGAGCATTACAAAAAAGACGGAATAGATACTTCCTGTATCAAGGTAACGTCTGGAACACATTCGGGAATCGCCCTTATCAATGTGGCCGACGACGGGGAAAACAGTATTTCAGTTGCCCCCGGAGCCAATAGCCTCTTGCTTCCCGAGGATATACAGGCTTGCGGGAAAGTTCTGGCTGACGCCAAAATAGTACTGACCCAGCTGGAAATTCCTATGACAACAGTGTTAGCTGTAGCCAAAGCAGCGCATTCAAATAATATTCCGTTCATCCTGAATCCTGCTCCCGGAACAGAAATTCCCGAAGAATTACTTGAGATGACAACCCTGATCACACCCAACGAAACAGAAGCAGCCATCATCACCGGTCGAGATAAATTCACTGAACAAGACATTCCTGTCATGGCCGGGGAACTGATAAACAAAGGAGTACAAACAGTTATTCTCACCTTAGGCAGTAAAGGAGTCTTCCTAAAATCAGCCACATTTGAAGGATTTATCCCGGGATATCAGGTGAAAGCAGTAGATACAACAGCTGCAGGTGACGTATTTAATGGTGCCCTGGCTGCAGCACTGGCAGAAGAAATGCCCATAAAAGAAGCGATCGACTTTGCCCAGCGGGCAGCCGCTATTTCAGTAACCCGTATGGGAGCGCAACCTTCTGCCCCCTATGGTAAAGAAATAAAGGAATATAAATTTTAATTTCTTTCATCAATAGTCTCATAGACAAAAAAAGGAATATAATAAATCCCCGGCTTCGGCCGGGGAATTTTAAATAAAGAATGCTTCATTTGTGAATATGCAATAAACGCATGATCATAACAATTAAATAAAGGCAACATGTCAATCAACTCTTTCATTTGTAAGTCGGTTATTTTCCTATTTCTGATCCCCTCTGTTTATACATCGGGAATGAATCCCGGCAACAATTCAGATTACTGGAAAATTTCTCCGGATCAGGATGCTGTCACCTGGAATGTGGCCAATGAAAACAGGTTACCTCATTCTGACGATATCGAAATGTCGGGAGAAAAAATTTCCTGTATTGTCCGGTACGAAGTAGACCGCAACAAACACCTCAGCGTAAAGCGTGAAATCATATTTCCACAACTCAGGCGCTTTATAAAATCATCCGATCCGGACTGGGCTACTTACAGGGCTTATATGCGGGAGAATTTTGACGATCAGTTTCTTCCAACTGTTTCGCACAAGAATATCTTGTTGAATCCAGGTATTGATTCAATAAAAATTAACGGAAAACTAAATTTTTACCATGCACCTGTCGACGGATTAACCATGAAACGAACCCTGTTCCCTTCTACCACACAAAGATTGATGGTTGAAAAATGGTCTGTCCGGAATAACTCCTCTGAAAGTAAGCTGCTAAATATAGGTCATAAAACTTTTATTCATGAAGAAAAAGGCATGCACGGCCTTTATCGGTTACGAGTTAGCTGCGACTCAAAACCTGAAGTACAGTTGAAACCCGGTGAAAGCTATTCATTTGGTGTCTATTATTCAGCCACAATGGAAGACGAACCGGAGGTTTTCGAATCTTTTGATGAAGCAGAAGCCAAAAGAACTGATTTTTTAAACGAGTTGTACCATAATCTGAAATTGAAAACTCCCGATCCTGTGCTTAATACATTGTTTTACTTTTCTAAGATCAGAGCTTCTGAAAGCATTTTCGATTCGAAAATGGGGTTGGTACACTCCCCCGGAGGAGGAAATTATTACGCCGGGATATGGGCAAACGACCAGGTGGAATATAGCGGTCCGTTTTTCCCGTACCTGGGTTACAACAAAGGAAATATTGCTGCATACAATGCCTATATGCATTTTTTAAAGAACATTCCCGAACCGGGGAACTTCATCAAATCCTCCTTTGAGATGGAAGGAGACCTGCCCTGCTGTTCGAAAGACCGTGGTGATGCAGCTATGATCAGCTTTGGAACGTCACAATTTGTGCTGGCTTCCGGGAACAGGCAAATTGCGGAAGATTTATGGCCCTTGATTGAATGGAGTATCGAATATTGTAACAGTAAACTCAACGAACACGGTGTAGTGAAATCTGACACTGACGAAATGGAAGGTCGTATTCCTACCGGTGATGCAAACCTGTCTACTTCATCTCTCTATTACGGAGGCCTGATTCAGGCAGCAAGAGTCGCCGAGCTGCTGGGTAAAAAAAACCGGGTGATAAAAGAATACCGGAAACGGGCAAGAGAATTGGAAACAGCCATAGAAAATCACTTCGGCACAACCATAGACGGAATAGAGACTTATCGCTATTTCGACGGGCATAAAACTTTTCGCCACTGGATTTGCCTTCCTCTTGTAATGGGCATTAACACACGGAAAGAAGGCACCCTCAATGCCCTGTTTGATAAACTCTGGTCGGATAACGGAGTGCTTGTAGAACAAGGCAATGAAGTTTTTTGGGACAGAGGCACACTGTATGCTTTCAGGGGGGCGTTTAAGGCAGGAGCTCACAACAGAGCCTTAAACCGGTTAATGCCCTACTCGAGAACACGACTACTGGGCAAACGCGTTCCCTATGTAGTGGAAGCATACCCTGAACACGGCATGAGACACCTTTCGGCCGAAAGCGCACTATTTTGCAGAGTTTTCACAGAAGGATTGCTGGGTATTGAACCAATTAACTTTAATCAATTCATGATTACACCACAAATCCCCTCCTCCTGGAAAGAGCTTTCACTTCAATCATGCCGTCTCTATAACCGGAACCTGAACTTCATCATCTCACAAAAAGATGGCCAAGCCTTCCTGGTTATTAAAGATTCAGATAAACTCATATGGAAAGGAACTATTCAAAACGGAAAACCTGTAAAAGTCCATCTCAAATAATTTATGACATCATCCCTGCATTTTTAATTATTCTAATGGAACCAGAAGACTGACAATTCGTAAATTAAAAAAAGACATGACAACAAGGTGGATTCAATTTAGGTAATTGTGAAAATATTCAGAAAAACATTTAAAATAAATAATTTCAACTATGAAAAAACTCATTCTGACTTTAATTATTGCGGCAGGCATGGCAGGATGCCAGTCTGTACAGAAGAAATCAACGGTTCAACCATTTAAAGAGGGAGAATCCGTAAGAATATCCAAGGACATTCTTCAGGATAAAATAAAAGGTGGCTGGGCTGGACAGGTGATTGGTTGTACTTATGGAGGCCCTACAGAGTTTCGATGGAATGGCACCATGATCGGGGATCATGTTCCCATTCCCTGGGATGAAACACGGATGCTATGGTATTATGAAAATTCACCCGGCTTGTACGACGATATTTATATGGACCTGACATTTGTTGAGGTTTTCGAAAAATTCGGACTGGATGCCCCCGATTCTTTACATGCTCAGGCTTTTGCCAAGGCAGAATACCCGCTTTGGCACGCCAACCAGGCCGCCCGGTATAATATTCTGAACGGTATAATGCCACCGGAATCAGGACACTGGAAAAATAATCCACATGCCGACGACATCGACTTCCAAATTGAAGCCGACTTTGCGGGACTAATGGCCCCGGGAATGGTGAACTCAGCTGCTGAAATCGGAAATCGTATCGGCCATATCATGAATTATGGCGATGGTGTTTACGGAGGTATCTACGTTGCATCTATGTATGCCCTGGCATTTATTTATGACGACATGGAATTTATTGTGGAGAAAGCGCTGAAAACAATTCCTCCGGAAAGTGAATTCTATCAGTGCATCTATGATGTGATTCAATGGCATGAACAAAACCCTGACGACTGGAAAACAGCATGGTTTGAAGCTCAAAAAAAATGGACATTCGATAAAGGATGCCCCGATGGTGTGTTCGTACCATTTAACATCGATGCGAAAATCAATGCAGCATATATCGTCATCGGGCTGCTTTATGGAGATGGCGATTTTGGAGCAACCGTTGATATCAGCACCCGATGTGGTTACGACTCAGACTGTAATCCGGCAAATGCCGCAGGAATTCTCGGAACAATGATCGGATATAACCAAATACCCGACTATTGGAAACAGGGAATCAACAAAGTTGAAAACATGGATTTCCAATACACTGATATGTCTCTTAATAAAGTATATGACATCGGATTTCGTCATGCATCAGAAATGATCAAACAAAATGGAGGCAGTGAAAAAGGCAATGACATAATAATTACTTATCAGGAACCAAAAACTGTTCCCTTTGAAATGGCTTTTGAGGGATTGTATCCCATCGAACGGAAAAGAATTGGAAGAGCTTTAACTAACAATAATGCTGAAAGAGCGTTTGAATTCGAAGGATCCGGATTCGTATTAACCGGACAGGCCGCCAAATCAGAGAAAATGGCTGATATGACATTGGAGGTAGATGTTTTAATTAACGGTCA
The DNA here is from genome assembly GCA_028702595.1 of Mariniphaga sp. Taxonomy (GTDB): domain Bacteria; phylum Bacteroidota; class Bacteroidia; order Bacteroidales; family Prolixibacteraceae; genus Mariniphaga. Next base: position 7,346 of record JAQVON010000036.1, read on the forward strand.
ACTCCTGGAAACAGTCAAAATGCCAACCTCCTGGTTAACACGGAGACTTGAAATAGCATGGAATTACGACCTGCCCGAAGGAAAACATACCCTCACACTGAAAGCCCGTAATATTCCAGAAGGTTACCGGATCGAACCGGGCGAGCTCATCACCTACTCCCGGAAAAAACCATACTCACGAATTTATTTCTGAAAGTCAACTATAAATTAAGTCTTTATATAATGTCACTAATAAAAATAATTTTCACAGTTTTCGTCATTTGCGCCTTTTTACCCTCAACCGGCCATCCAAAAACCAATGCTCCCTCTGAACAGAATTTGGTTTCCATACCGGTTGAGGAGGTAATGGATAAAATCAGAGGAGGACTGCTGGGACAAATTCTGGGTAATCTGAACGGTATCCCTCATGAAAATAAGTATCACGATGAACCTGGTCAGGTTAATAATTATACTCCCTGGTTACCTGATGGAGCCAGAACTGATGATGACACTGATTTTGAATGGGTTTATATTTATGAAATTCAAAAAAACAGAAATGCTCTGCTGTCCCCTGAATTCATCACCAACTTTTGGAAAGAACGGATAAATGCTAAAATATGGTGCTCGAACCGTTTCGTGAGACACCTGATGGATATTGGGATGCAACCGCCCCAAACCGGATATACGGTGTTTAATCCCTGGGCAGAATTTAATATCTCCGGGCAGTTTTTATGCGAAACCTTTGGTCTGCTGGCACCTGGCATGCCAAGAACTGCGGCAAACATTGGATTGAACTACACTTCTGTGGCTATCAACAATGAACCCGCACAAACAACCCAGCTGTTCACCACCATGATTGCCACCGCATTTCTGGAAAAAGATGTCTATAAAATACTCGATGCAGGAAGTGCCGCTTTGGATAAAAACAGTACGATCCTAACAATTATCGAAGATATCCGGAAATGGCATCAACAATATCCTGATGACTGGGAAATGACACGCCGGTTACTCCGGGATAAATATACTCAGGAAGGCGGAAGCATGAGAGACTGGAATGGTTATGAACTGAATACCGGAGCCATTATTGCATCCTTGCTGTATGGGAAAGGCGATTTTGCAGAAACCTTGAAACTGGCATTTAACTATGGATGGGATGCCGACTGTAATGCAGCAACTGTAGGAACTATTGTAGGTACGATATATGGCTATAAAAAAATGATGAATCATAACAATCCTCTTAATCCGGAATGGCAAATCGTTGACCGATATAAAAACACAACACGTGAAAACATGCCGGAAGATGAAACAATTACCAGCTTTGCCGACCGACTGATCGAAATATTTGAGATGGTGAACGAACAAAACGGTGGAGAAAAGACACTCGAAAACAACAAAATGGTTTACCGAATTCCTGTGGAACAACCTGTTCCTGTTCTGAAATTATTATCAGATGAAGAACAAAAAAACACCTTAATCAAAGAGTATCAACAGGATATTAGAAACAATCTGTCAAGCAAAATTCGCGAAGAAAGAGCAAAAGCTGCATACATGGCTGTTTGCCTTGGCCTGGATGAAAACCTGGCAAAAAGCAATCCTAAAGGATGGAAAGCTGCATGTTACGACTTGAGTGGGTATTGGAAAATCATGAATAATGTGTATTTTGGAGATTTCAAAGGACTACATGAATTGAGAAGAAAATTTGAATCAGCCGGGTTTAAAACCCCTCAGCAACGCTACTCTGATGAAATGTTATACAATGATTTTGAAGTCTGGAAAGATCCCGAAAGCCTTTATTAATAATTTATCATGAGAATGAAACGAACAGAATTAAAATCATTGAAGAATTAATAATTCCATTGAAACGAGCATGACGATTCTTGACACAAACGAGCAAGATTATAATTATGGGAGTTCCATCGAAATAAGCTTGCGAATTCTATGTGCCAGAAAATTGTGCGATGAACTTTATTTAACATTTAACTGAAATACAATACATTTTATTAATCTTATTCAAATGAACAAATTTGCATGGATTTTAACAGGTATATTCACCCTTTCCTTGTTGTATACAACGAGTGATGCTCATGAGTGGCAGGCTAAATGGATCAATTCCCAACACCAACAAAATAAAACCAATTCCTGGACAATCTTTCACAAAACCATTTCTCTTGGGGAGGACTTTTCAGAAGCAACCATCCATATCGCTGTGGATTCAAAATATTGGTTGTGGATTAACGGTCAAATGGTAGTTTTTGAAGGAGGGCTAAAACGAGGGCCAAACAATCATGACACTTATTATGACCAGCTGAACGTAAGCAAATACCTTCGAAGGGGGGAAAACAAAATTGCAATTTTAACCTGGTATTTTGGGAAGGATGGTTTTTCTCATCATTCCAGCGGAAAGGCCGGGTTACTGTTTGAACTTTTTACAGATGGTCAACTTAAGCTTATTTCCGACAGAAGCTGGTTTGCTCATCCCCATCCCGCCTTTCTTTACTCCTTTGAAGGTTTGCAGCCAAATTACCGGTTACCAGAATCAAACATCGTTTTTGATGCCCGGCTGGACAGTGAAGCTTTTACTTCCGTCAATTATTCTCCGTCAAAAAGAAATACTGTATTTGAGGTGGGTTCTGCAGGCATTCAACCCTGGAATAACCTGATTAAAAGACCCATTCCACTGTGGAAGAATTATGGGTTGACTTCCTATCCATCGGCACCCGGCATGCCATTTATCTCAGAAGGGGACACCATTAAGTGCAAATTGCCCTATAATGCCCAGATAACTCCTTATCTCAGAGTAAAGGCTAAGGCCGGACTGACCATTGAAATGCTTACCGATAATTACTTTGGTGGAGGGGTTACGAATCTCCGGGCTGTATACATCACCAAAAACGGTGAGCAGGAATTTGAATCGCCGGGATGGATTAACGGGCATGAAATGTATTATATCATTCCTCCGGGAATAGAAATTCTGGACTTAAAATACAGGGAAACAGGTTATGATACTGATTTTGCAGGTGCCTTTGAATCTCCTGACCCTCAGTTGAACACTCTATGGAAAAAAGCACAAAGGACTTTGTATATCAACATGCGGGATACCTACATGGATTGTCCCGAGAGAGAACGTGCCCAATGGTGGGGAGATGTGGTCAACCAGATGAGTGAATCATTCTATTCTCTCTGCCCGGCATCACACCTGCTTGCCAGAAAAGGGATGCTCGAGCTTATTGCCTGGCAAAAAGATGACAGTACCCTCTTTGCACCTGTTCCTGCCGGAAACTGGGGTAATGAGCTGCCCATGCAAATGCTAAACAGTGTCGGGTATTATGGATTCTGGACTTATCTGATGTATACCGGTGATACAACCACCATCCGACAGGTGCTTCCGGGCGTGAAAAAATATCTTTCCATCTGGAAAATCGATGAAAACGGACAGGTAGACAACCGGCGGGGTGGTTGGACCTGGGGCGACTGGGGTATAAACAAGGATATGCCAGTTCTATATAATACCTGGTATGCCATTGCATGCAAAGGATACGGCCTTATGGCCCAATGTATTGGAAAGAATGAAGAATACCAGTGGGCTCAAAATAGAATCGCAGAAATCGGGAAAAATTTCAATAACATGTTCTGGACAGGAACAGAATACCGCTCCCCGGATTATCAGGGAGAAACCGACGACCGCGCCAATGCCCTTGCTGTACTTGCCGGGTTTGCAAAACCTGACCAATACCCCTTATTGAAAAAAGTATTGGATAAAAACCGACATGCCAGCCCGTTCATGGAGAAATATGTACTGGAGGCACTCTTTTCAATGGGATACGACGAATTCGCACTCACACGCATGAAGGAACGATTTCAACCCATGATCGAAAGTGAACTGACAACCTTGTGGGAAGGTTGGGGAATTGGAACCGAAGGATACGGAGGTGGTACATATAACCACGGCTGGAGTGGAGGCGGCCTTACCATGCTTTCAAAATATGTGGCAGGAATCAAACCCCTGAAACCGGGTTTCGAAGAAGTTGAATTCCGGCCGGCAATGGGAGGACTAAAACAATCCAAAGCCCGTGTAAGTACAGTAAAAGGAGTAATCGAAGTAGAAAATGATCTCATAACTCCCCATATTTTTACTCAAAAAATCAATTCACCAAAGGATATGGAAATCAGTATCTGCTTTCCCAAAACGATAAAAAAAATCAGGTCAATCAGCATCAATGGCCAGCCTGCCGACAGAAAAATCCTGGGAAAAATAAGGTCTGAACATGGGATGAGAATGCCCGGAGGTAATTATGAAATTGTTATACGGTATTAAAAACTCATAAGAATTTCATATGATACCATCTAAAATTAACAACTATAATCAGGTGAACAACCATGATGATTTTCTGGCACAAACAAAAATGATTTTTTTATCCTTCCCTTTAAACCTTTGCGCCTTTGGTAGAAAAAATTATCAGATGAAGAATTTTTTAAAATTGCTTTCCGTGGGATTGATTATTTTTTCATTTTCCTGCAACAATGAAGTATCGCAGGAAAAACCCCGTGTTATCATTCTCACCGACATGACCCACGACGACGGAAACTCGTTTATCCGGTATCTCTATTATGCACCCTGGTTTGATTTGGAAGCGCTGATCGTCACGAACCAATTGCCCGATTTCAATTACGATGACAACGATCCCTGGGGAAAAGCCATGGGAATCCTGGATGCATATAAACAGGAACTTCCGCAATTGCGGAAACATGACCCTGGGTTTCCTGACTATGAGGAGCTTATGGCTGTTACCAAACGTGGAAGGGGATCCATTCCCATCATCTGGCTTACTAATTCACTTGAATTTAAAGGACATATTGCTGACAGGTATGCAGAAAGCTCGTGGGATTCGATATATTTTCACGACTGGATTGGTGAAGGACTGAATCCAAACGGAGAACCAAAAGATTCAGAAGGAAGTGAATTTTTACAGCAAGTGTTCGATAAGGATGACGACCGGCCAATTTACGTGCAGGCCTGGGGTGGACCAATCACTTTCATTCAGGCGTTATACCGCTACAAACAACGGAAGGGAGCCGAAGAATTTGAAAAACTGTTGTCGAAACTGCATGTATACGGAATCCTTTTTCAGGATATAACTTTTGACTACCTGATTGATCTGCAAAAAGTGAAAGACCTGAACTGCACCAATTTTGGAACGGCAACCTTCACCTATGAGGGAGAACGGGGTGCTCCGCGATGGTTGCTTCACGATAGCGGTCATTTCTGGCGTTACGTGGGTGGGTCTGACCCGGTTATGCGGCGCAGCGAAGTGAATGGCCATGGCCCCATGTCAAACCTGTACGACAACGGGGGAGAAGGCGATACACCGGCATTTCTTTATCTTTTAAGTTCGGTACTGGGGCTGAACAATCCGGAAGATCCCACCCAAGGCAGCTGGGGTAACATGTTTTATCCAATGGGTAATGATTTTCCCGAAGGTTATTACCACACCTGCTTCCACGAGAAAGATGAACTTGTCCGCTGGATCCCCGATGTAAAAAAAAGTTACCTGAACCGTCTCCAATGGTCGGTGAAAGAACCGGATGAAGTGAATCATGCACCTTTTGCAATTGTGAATAACAACAAAACAAACAGAATACTTACCATCCAGGCAAAACCCGGAGAGAAAATCAAACTGGACGCATCCAAATCGTTCGATCCCGATGGCAATGATATACGGTTTAACTGGTTTCGGTATAAAGCTGCGGATTCATTCCAAGGTGAATTGGAAATCAGTTCTCCTGAAAATGCTATGCAAACAGTGATGGTGCCCTCTAATCTGGCCGGGCAGGAAATTCATCTGGTACTGGAGGTACGCGATAACGGAACACCCGACCTGGTATCCTACAGAAGAGTGATTATCAAAAATAAAGATGACGCATAATCCGAAGCATATGACTTGCCATTCGTTCAAAAAAAAGGAGTAATTTTCACATAATATTTTATCTAATAAGAATAAACATTTAAATCATGACAAAAAACGAAAACTCAAAATCTGGGTTCAGAGCAGTATTCATTCACTTCTTCGTTTTGGCACTGCTGTTGTTCACTGGATGTAATTTAACCGAAAGCAACAAAATTCCTGTCATTTTCGACACCGATACCAATAACGAGGTGGACGATCAGCATGCGCTTGCCTACCTGCTCTTCAGTGGTAATCACTTTAAAGTGGAAGGGGTCACAGTGAACGCCACCAGTGCGCCCACGGGATTCTCTGAAGAATCAGATGTTAGTGATCATTACGAAGAGGCAAAAAGGGTGATGAAGCTCTGCGGAGAATTATTTGGAAAAATTCCACTTAAAGCCGGGGCCAACAGTTCTTTTGAAACAATAAAAAGTCACATTGGAGAACCCACCTTCGACGGGCACGAAGCTGTTGATTTTATTATTGAACAATCCATGAAAAAACGAAACCAAAAACTGGTGCTTCTGCCTGTTGGAAAGCTGACCAACATTGCCCTTGCCCTGATGAAAGAACCCGCCATAGCTGAGAAGGTGCGCATTGTCTGGCTGGGATCCAACTACCCCGAGCCAGGTGAACACAACCAGAACTGGGACATTGAATCCATGAACTATATTCTTGATATAAACGTGCCCTTTGAAATGGTTACCGTCAGGTACGGGAAACCTTCGGGGACTGCTGCCGTTATTGCGACTAAAGATCAAATGGTAAACCGTATGCCGGGGAAAGGACCACAAATTTCCAAATCAGTTACCGGACGGCATGGTGGTGAATATTCCTGCTTCGGCGATTATTCAGCTAACCTGTTCGATCAATTTAGTATGTCAGGAAATCCTCCCGGTCGACCACTTTTCGATATGGCCACCGTTGCTGTTGTTAAAAATCCGTCTTGGGCAAAAAACCGGGAAATGCCAGCTCCTATATACATAAACGGGAAATGGGTAGATCGACCGAACAACCCGAGGAAAATTACAATATGGGAATGGTTCGACATCTACGGAATCATGAATGACTTTTTTGTGACTATGGAAAATTACAAACTGGTGGATACAGATAAATGAATTCATTGCATAATTTGATCCCGCGTTGAATAATTCTTGAATGAAACGAAAAAAAGATTGCTGAATGAGTAAAAAACAAAACCTGAAGGTGCTGTTATATATCCTGTTCTGTTTATTGTTTTTCATTCCTGTTGCAGGCCAAACTGATAACCCGAAAAATGAGTCCGAAAAAATCATCTTTGATACTGATATGGGCTCCGATTGCGACGATGTGGGAGCTCTTGCCTTGCTTCATCATTATGCTGATCTGGGGAAGGCGGAAATACTGGGGTGCATCTACAGCTCGGGGAAGGTTCCGTTTGGAGCAGGAATCGTGGAGGCCATCAACATTTGGTGCGGAAGGCCCGATATCCCGGTTGGGGCATATCATGGCAGTGAGGTAGGAGATCCTGACGATAAAATGTTGGCAGAAAAACTGGCAAAAGACACTGCCGCTTTCAAAAACAACATCATTCACAGTTCAGATGCCCCTGAACAAACCCGGTTAACCCGGAAACTGTTGATGCGGGAAGCAGATCGGAGTGTCACCTACATCACCGTCGGACATACCAAAGGATTATTTGATTTGCTCACATCCCAACCCGATGACATCTCTCCCCTGAATGGATTTGAGCTCGTAAGAAAAAAAATAAAACGTTGGGTGGCTCTGGGGGCACTGAATGCCAACAATACGGAGCGGCACTTTGTGAAAGACTGGAATTTCTTTTTCAATGAGACAGCTCCTTTTTCCAAATATCTGGTAGAAAATTTTCCCCGGCCGGTCTTTTTTGTAGACGGGGGATCTGAGGTTTATACCGGGAAATCACTGAAAGAAACTCCTCCGGGGAATATTGTCCGGACCGCTTATCGGGACTGGCTGTGGACTGTTGAGCAAAAAACGCTGGACGATCAGCGTCCCAGCTGGGACCTGGTTACCGTATATTTTGCTGTGGAGGGGACTGGCGAATTTTTACAACGTTCAGGCAGAGGCTGGCTCGAATTTGATGAAAAGAGAGGATGCCGGTGGAATGCCGGAGAGAACGGACTTGAACAAACATTCATCCAACAAAAAACAGGAAACAACGAACAATTTGCCGATTACCTGAATGAACGGATCGCACAAGAACCCCAAAATCAACATGAAGGGGGTATCAATGAGTGAAACGGGCATCACGGATAGACCGAAATAACAGGTTATCATTTATTATCCTATATTTGAATTGGTATTACAGCGACAGTTAAAAAACAATATAGAAACGTTAAATGACGAATAAAATGAAACTTTTTAATGTGAAACTTACCATGAGAAGCCAGATCCTTGCGGTCGTTTTTTTCTTCATCCTCTCATGGTCTTTTGAGACTGAGGCACAACATAGTGGAATCCAAAAATCCATTGCTGAAAACCGGAAAGGAGTACTAGTCGTTAAAGCAGATCCCGGAGCACAGATCACTGTGGAGCAGCTGAGACATGAGTTTTGGTTTGGATGCGCCATCAGCAACGGCATTTTTGGGGGTTCTGCCTCAGTGGATGATCAGAGGCAATACAAGGAAAAATTTCTGGAGAACTTCAATTCGGCAGTTACAGAGAATGCCGTGAAATGGGGAAATATGGAACCCCGCAAAGGAGAAGTGAATTATGCAATTGTTGATGCCATCCTGGAATGGACCGAAGAGAATGACATACCCCTCAGGGGACATAACATTTTTTGGGGAACGCCTCGGTTTGTCCAATCCTGGGTTAAAGAATTATCGGATGATGAGTTGGTGAAAACATTGAAAAACAGGGCAGAGACACTAACTTCCCGGTATAAAGGCCGTTTTGCAGAATATGACCTGAATAATGAAATGATCCATGGGAACTATTACGAAGACCGTTTGGGTCCTGATATTACAAAAAGGATGGTCCAATGGGCAAGGAACGGTGATCCTGAGGTGAAACTTTTTATGAACGAATTTGATATATTAACCGGAAACAGATTGCCGGATTATATGACCCAAATCCGAAAATTACAAAAACAGGGGGTTCCAATTGCCGGTATTGGCGTACAGGGTCACCTCCACTCCGAGACATTCGACCAGGATGAACTTAAAAGAGCTCTCGATTCCTTGGCACAATTTCATTTGCCAATTAGAATTACAGAATTCAACATGCCCGGACAAAGGTCAAAATACGATCAAAACCGGGAGATAAAAATGACACAGGAAGAAGAGATGCAAAAAGCAAAAAATTTGGTGGATTACTATAAGATCTGTTTTGCCCATCCGGCCGTTGAAGGCATTTTAATGTGGGGATTCTGGGCAGGAGCCAACTGGATACCTCAGTCATCACTTTACCATAAAGACTGGTCTCCTACCCCGGCTCTTGAAGCTTATCAGGATCTGATTTTCGGGGAATGGTGGACCAGTGCAAGCGGAACAGCAAATACCGGAGGAGAATTTTTAACACCGGCATTCTATGGAAAATACAAAATAACAGTTGACGGAAAATCCAAAGAAGTGACTTTGTCAAAAAATTCCGGGAAACTGATTGTTGAGTTTTAGTTGCTAAATTTATGGGAACACATCTTTTATCATTTGATTTAATGTGACCATAAAAAGAACATGGCAATTTTATGATACAAGTGTATGATGATTGTTCCATGTGAGTTACATTTGTTCCCTGAGAAAATAATTATTTTAAAAAGATGAACCCAATTCGTATCAAATTCCTGGCCCTGACAATCCTCATAGCGCTTTCGGAAATAGCTATTCCCCAGTCAACACCGGAATACGGAGATCCCCCGCATAACCCAAATATTCCGGAATATTACAAGTCAAAGCTCTCCGACATTGAAGCAGAAATTATCGGACTAAAAAAAGGGAAAGCAAAAATTATAGCCACTTCTCCCGGAGAGTTGCCGGTTTACGCCATTTATTATGGAGAAAAAGATAATCTGCATAGCCAGGCGAATTACAATTCAGCACTTGGTGCAAGAAATCCGGCTTACTTCGCAAAAAAAGATGCCAACACCAAACCAGTGGTTTTCTTTATCGGTCCGGTTCATGGTCAGGAGGTGGAGGGCATCGTGGGAATGGTCAACCTCATTCATCTCGCCGAAACAGGAAAAGATCACAGGGGCAGGGAATGGCCTGAACTCATTCAGGTTTTTAACCAATGCCGTGTGATTATCATCCCCTGCGGTAATCCTGACGGAAGAGCAAGATGCCCATACAATAGTTTTGTGGGGCTCCCCGTGGCCACCATGACAAAATACGGACAGGGAACCAAAAAGGATGGCACACCCTGGGGTTGGCCAACCTCAAAATCGGTTCACCCCATGAAGGGAAATGTCGGGATATTAGGGTGCTATTATAATAATAACGGCATCAACATCATGCATGATGAATTTTTCTCTCCCATGGCAGAAGAAACAAAAGCCATCTTTAAAATAGCCATGGAGGAAGCTCCCGATATGACGGTAACCCTCCATTCCTGCGAATGTCAACCGTTCGTATTTCAAACCGGACATACCCCTTATTTCATGAAAAAACGAATCGCTGACTTTGCAAAACAGCTCAATCAAAGCTATATCAATAAGAATTTACCCAACATGGGACCCGACAGGGAAATCAGCCTTGCAGATGATGATCCGGAATTCCCGCCAAAAGAATCATTTAACTTGGCCAGTGCATTACACCACGCATCAGGTACGATGCCCATCACTTTTGAGAGTCCACACGGAACGCTCGATGATGGAGCAACTCATGAAGAGATTCTGGATATTCAGTTGGTCTTATACCAGGAAATGTTTGACTATATTTTAAAAAACCGGCTCTATTGGGAATTGCCGGCAAAATGATCCGTAAAACCAGGAAACCTCTCGGGAAAGAAACCCAGAGAATGCTTATTCGAAAAATACCTTGCCAAAAAACTCCGGACGATGATAATCCGGATTTTCCGTTTTGATCGGATTCCAGGTCAGATAATGTGGTTCAGGAGTCTCATCTCCACATTTATAAAAATTAGCCCTTACTGATAAACCACTTAAGTTCTTTATTTTGCTATAGGCAAAACATTCGATCGGTATACGAATCATCATTTCCCATTCAAATTCTCCTGTTTTATTATCAAATGGCTGATTTCCAAGAGTTGATTCAATATCAATCTTTTTGATAATAGCCGGATCAACAAATTTCCGCCCATGTCTACCCTGTCCCCAGGCTAAATGAATCGTCCCAATACAACTAAACTCAAAGTTATAATAACTTTCCCCTTCGGGTGAGATAAAAAACTCTACACAGCTATCTTTGTACACTTCTCCATTGGTGCGCGTTTCAATGGCACGAAGATGCCTTTCCCGGACATAATACTTTAACCAGATTTCCCTCTGTGTGTGCCCCATCCTAAAACAAACTTTTGGCTGATAAGAAAAATCTTTCCAGTTAATCGTTTGAATAGAAGTGGTTACAACCTCTTTTTCAAGGAAATAGGAAGCTTCAGCAAGAGAAACTGCTTTTTTTACCTGAATTTGCTTTACAAATAACTGATTCATAATCTTTATCTTAAATGATTGTAAAGGTAAGCATTTACTCTTTTCAAAATCATTTCATAAAAAGGAATTTAAAATATTACATTTGTTGTTTAATACTATCAGCTCTTCGATTGGCACAAGGCATCTCACTCTTTTCGGAATCCTGTTCATGCACCGACTGGAATTTTTCACAATGCTCTCTTCAGCAATACCTCTCCTGCTGCATTGATTACTTCAATTGTCAGCTTGTCTCCGTTCTTTTCGAGAATCATCACTGTCCCATCGGGCTCTCTGTTCCCTCCTCCAATAATTACGGGAAAATTATTTTCTGCTTCGTCTTTCTCTATCACCTGGAAGCGGTGGGTGTGGGCATTTAGGGATACATGGAATGGTGCATCTTTCAGCACTGGTATCCACAAATCGGAGCAGGGTGAAAACCTGCCGGAGGTCACTCCAAAAATTGGAATATGATGAATCAGTATCCGTTTGGCTGCTTTGGCAAAAGCATCGGACATCAACTCCTTTGTCAGGAAACCGGTTTGATCAATCCGGTGTTGTGTAAAGTCATTCATGTTGAAATACTCCCGGTGGTCGTCCGGCTTGTCTTCTCCGCAGTCAAGAAGGACGAAGCGTGTATCCCCAAGTGAAAATGCACTGTAGGAGTGGCCGTCCATTCTTCCGAGGTAATCCCAAAGGTGCAGGGAGTATTCGCCTCGTGTTTCGTGGTTTCCCCGGATGAAGATAGAGGGTACCTCATCACTTTTTATCCGGGGCGTATAGGTGAGCAACCGATTCACTATATCCCCTTCAACCTCCACGTCGTCAAAACAGTCGCCATTGAAAACAACCAGGTTATATGGTTTGTCCTCCACCAGCGAGTGCAACTTGTCGAACATCGCCATATTGCTGTGCAGGTCATTGTATACGATTACCCTAAAATCCCGCATTTCATCACTCCAGGTAGTGAATATTTTCATGTCCGACCGGACCGTATCGCCGAACTCCTTGTAATAACTGGAATAACGGGTAATTTCCTGCGATCCGACACGGTAATAGTACTTTGTTCCAGGGCGCAGACTGTTAAGATGTACACGATGGATCATGTTGTTCGCCACCATCACCCCTTCGAGGAAGGTTCGTGCCAGCTGCAGGTTGGTGGTGTCGGTGCCATATTCCACCCAGCTTCGTGCGGGTACATGGGTGAGCCACATGACGGTCATTTCGTCGCTCCCGGGATTTTGCAGGTAAGGGATAGTGCGCATCACCTCCGGAGCAGGTGTCTTGATGCGGACATCCACAAAAAGAGGCCGGTGATCGGATGCAGTGGGTTCGTCTACTACTTCGGACTTATACTTGGCGTAGGTTTCTCCCCTGGCAGTGTATCCCAGTACATAATCGATCGTCGTGTGCGGGTCAACCGAAGGAAAGGTGTGATGGGCGGAGTTAGAGAGGATCTGCCACTTCTCCTGTAGAAACTCTATAGGGGCTGAATCGGGCGTAGCATTTAGGTCTCCAATCAGGAACACCGGTTTGTCGTAATCATTCACGGCTTCCGTAATAATTTCTGCCGATCGTAATCGCTCCTCTTCGTTGAGAGAGAGATGTGTGTTGATTACTATATACCTTTCGAGCTCTACAATGAGTGCTGTGCGGGATTCACCTGCCCCGGGCAGGTCGATTTTCTTCACTGCAACCGGTTTTTCCTGCGTCAGCATTCCGTTGCCGTATTTCCCTCCGTCATGGAGGATGGAGAAGCCGAAGGTGGCGTGCATCCCGGTCTGATCCGAAAGCAACCGGAGAATATCCATGTTGTTACTCCTGTTCATCATGCTGTCCACCTCCTGTAGTCCAACTACTTCCGGATGGATATCTACAATCAGTTTTCCAATTCGTTCGATATCGATTGTATCATCAATCCCTCTGCCATGATGAATATTGTAACTCATAATCCTGAGGGTATTTTCCCGTTGGGGGAAGCGATTGTTTTTCTGTGGAGAAATGGTCTGTGCCCAGCAGTGAAAGAGGATAAGGAAAATAATTGTCAGCAAAGAAAACCGTTTATTCATCTGATTAGCATTTTTCAAATATAGTAAACTTTTGCTTGAAACTATAGATTTTATATTATGAGTATTTCAAACTTTTAACAAACATATCATCCACACAAACTCATTCCTTACTCAATATTTCTGCAGCAAATTCAGCAGCTTACGATCCAGCTGGTGTCCATGCCATGCTTCATATGCCACATCTTTTCTTCTGGAATCCAGCATGCCGAAGTCCCCCCGGAAATTCCACAACGCCCAGCCGATCTGATGGCTGGTCAGAATCTGCAACAGATCTTCGAACCAGGCCAGGAAGACATCGTGAGGGGTTTCTCTGTAGCAGCCGCACTCGCCGCAATGCACACCCACACCCTGTTTTACCAGGTCTGTCCAGGGACGGTAAAACTCTTCCAAAACCTTGCGATCGAAACGTTTACCATCAATCAAACCGGGCCAGACCGGCATGGGAGCATCATCCGGGTTTTTCCATACCCAGCCGGCACGATAGTGGGAGATATAGTGGGGGTAATACCCCCTGCAACTCTGTCCCAGGGGCAGATCAGTCAGCTCGGGAATGACAAGTGATCCCCCATCATTACCATCGGCAATGACCATCCTATCGGCATTGTGATTCCTGATCACATCCAGACACCCCATGGCAACCTTTCGATAAATCTCACCAGGAATCGGTATGGCAGGTGAAAACTGATCGTTCATATCTTCCTTGAAGCAGGGCTCATTGACCAGGTCGAAGCTAAGCTTGTCAGGAGAGACATTCTTGAAACGCTTTGCCCACATGTCCCAGTGTTGATAAAATGCATTTTGTGCATCTCTGTCTTTCCACAGGTTGAAGGGCTCATGAAAACCGGCGTTGATGCAGAAACCAGGGGCCCGGTGCAAGTTCAGGCTCACATGGAGGTTGTACTTGTGTGCGAGATAAACAATTTGTTCAACAGATTCAACTGCCTCCTCCCTGAAATCAGCCGTCTCATCAGGAGCAATATCTCTCCCCAGGGTTGGGTCATAGTTCAGGTAGCTGGGATAAGCCATAGGAATACGAACAAAATCAAAACCCCAGTCAGCCATCCATTTAAAATCCTGCTCAGTTGCTGAAATCAGTTCCGGGTTGTAAACATACCTGCGTGGTGAGAAATAGTTAAGTATGTTAAAGCCTCTCCATCGCGGTAGATTGTTCACAAACAATTTCTCATCAGCATTCCCAAAGGCTTTCATGGAGGGATTAACCGCAAGCATGGCACTCCCGGTTGCCGTTATTTTCAAAAATTGACGTCGTTTCATAATTCATTCGTATTCATTATTCTTATAATTTTGCTGTGAACGGACGAAGAGTTCAAATCCCATCCGGCTGTTGTGATAGGGGCATTTCCAGAGATCAGCCTTCGGCCGGTTCACAACAGGCTTGTTGTCAGCTCCCAACCCGCTGTACCACTCACCATACTCCTTGTCGATCAGGTTCTCCTTCACAAAATTCCATGTTCTGATCGCTGCTGCAAGATATTTCTCATCCTGTGTGATTTGCCAGGCATTGTAGAAGGCAACCACCGACTCAGCCTGGGGCCACCATTCAATCTTTGAAATCAACTGCCCATTCACACGCTCATAATTCAGATAACCCAGCTCTTCGTTCCACCCTTCAGCCATTTGTATATCGACCAGATGCAGAGCGACAGTTTTTATCTCACCTAACAGTTCTTTGTCGCCCAATACTTCGGCTGCTTCGTAGAGCAGCCAGGACAACTCGACATCGTGACCGTAGGAGTCGATCTCCTCCAGGTTCTCCCACTCCATGGTCAGGAACAGCTTCTGGTGCCAGCTTTCCTTGTTAAGAATATTTTTAGTAAAAAGGTTGATCAACCCGCGCAGTTGCATCTCCAGTGCAGCGTCCGGCCAAACCTGAAAAAGCAGAGAGTATGCTTCTAGCACATGCAGGTGAGTATTCATCGTTTTGGGTGCAACACCCGAACCGTCATAACCATATTTCTCAGGCTTTGACCAGTCCCTGTTAAAGGACTCTACATATCCACCGTTCACAGTGTCAAAAGCATGTTTCTCCAATGTATGAAAAAGTGAAACAGCCTGGTTCAGACTCTCCTCATTACCGGTAGCCCTGTAATGTTCGGCAAGGCCATAGATAGCATATGCAATACCATAGGTCTGTTTGGCCCGGTCTGCCCTGCTGCCATCGGCGTTCACCATCCAGTAGGCCCCCCCCATTTCCTTATCAATAAAATAACGGATGAAGTAATGCTGAGCCCGGTCTGCCAGCTCTTTGTATGTATCATCACCAAACAGACGATAAGCCCTGGAGAAAGTCCACAATATACGTGCATTCAAAACGCCACCCTTCGACGATTGAGGAACTGGCATGCCATTGTTTCGTATCGTCCCGTAGAATCCTCCGCTGGGATCAGGTGAATATTTGACCCAGAACGGAAGGATATTCCCCCGTAAATCACGGAGTACCTCATCAACCAATAATTGTTCGGCTTCTGATTGAGCTTTCACAGCTGCAGGAAATGACAGCTGCAGGGTAATCATCAGAAAAAGGATATGAATGGAGCGTCTCACTATCGGTTGGATAAAAGTTGTTGTGCTGCGAGTACCAGGAACATGTAATGAGACGAACCGCCGCCCATGACATACTCCACCTGTTGCCAGAGGAAGGGGAATTCCAGCAGCTCCGGGAAGTCGGGACGGATTAGTGCGGTACCGGAAACAACCCCTCCGGGGATGTAGTACCAGTCCGCACGGTTCAGGCCATACCCCACCGTAGCTGAAATGGCGCCCACGCCGGATGCGAATGAAGCGGTGTTGGAACCGGGGTGGCAACCAAGGATGAAGTTCAGGGCGTTGTAAATGTACTCCGGACCAAAGATATCGGGATAGGCGATATGCAGAAAATAGTGATTGTAACCGAAACGTTGGATATCCCAACCGGCACCCCAGATTTTGGGACGGTAGGGAACGCCGTAGGGTGTTTCCGCTCCCTGTTTATCCAGCTGATCACGGAAGCCAAGCAAGGCATCGCGCACTGCTTTGGTGAACCGAACATCGGCCATCTTCTTCTCGGCACGACCCAAAAACCAGCCAACACGTCCAATATTTTGGGTAATGAAGTCAATCTCCTGCAACAGGTACTCTTTGTACTGATCCTCACCTGTGGTCAGGTATAGTTCCACTGCTGCATGCACTTTAGCTGATTTCGAGAATCTCGTTGCACTTGTAATGTCAAACAGTTCACGTGCAGTCTCCAGTGCCTGAACACTTAACGTGTCGTTAAATCCCTTCAGCACACGTGAAGTGGCAGCCAGTTGGGCAGCTGTGGTCAACTCACGCAGAGGGTTCTCTTCGGTGAAGACCCAGCGATCATCGCTGTTACCAGGACTGTTATCGGTCATGGCACCGGCATCACCCAGCATCACATACTGACGGAGGTCGTTACAGATGATGCCGCGATACAATCGGCCTAAAGCACGGTATCCGCCCACCACGGTCAGTGCGCCATGCTCAATCTGTTGCAGTAGATCCGGCTTGCCGTCCGGTTGGTGGATCTCAACCACCCTCGAAACCTGGTCGATGGCGGTGGCATCATAATCCTTGCCGAAAGCTTCATAAGCCAGTGCAAGGATATAGGTCTCACCCGCCTGCGATTCCACGCGAAGATCGAAATCGCCCGCGTCATGCCAACCGCCGATATTCAATCCGGGGACAGGATCACCCGGGTTAAACTTCGTCAGAGTAGAGGCACCCTGCGCGTAGCCATCGATGTGATTGAAATTAACTGGTGCCATCAGGGCATCGTCCATGTGACAGAAATCATGCCACACCCGGTACTTCTCGTTGACCCGCATATGGCACATCTGTACAGGAAGAAAAAACTCCAACACCGGCTGCCAGACACCCCGGTCGTAGACATCATCCGCAATGCGGAACACTGACGATCGGGAATCACCATAACCCACCTGGTAGAGTCCCTCCTCTTTCACTTCTGAGAAGTCATACTTGAGGTAGTTATATCTAAGGAATTCGCCCCATTCTGTTGCAGGTGCCCTCACTACTTCTTTTGCGCCCTCTTCCGTAATCCGATAGAGCACTGGCTGCAGACGTTTTGTATCCCTGTTGTCCAGCTCAATCACGGCAACCTTCGGTTGACCGGGATGATACCCTGTCTGCGATGTCTGAATCACCGGCTGGTAGAGCCACTCATCCACCACATTGGGTGTAATGACCCACTCTATGGCACCCTCCGTTTTGCCGGCAGGCACTTCGCTACGTACGACGAACCAGCCGTTGTTATGGTTCATGCGGCCGTCGTAAAGTTTCAATGCAGCCCCCCTCGACTCGATAGTGAATCGGTTGTAAGGGTCATCGGGGCGAACCGTAAATCTTTTTCCCTCCGCGTAAGGTTCAGAGACAATGTCATCGGCGATGATGGGACTGTACCCTTTGCCACTCAACTGCTCCACCGAAGCTTTACCTTCGGGATTGAAATCACCCCGGAAGGCATGATTAGAAGGTTCCTGCCGGGTGGGACCGTTGGGCTGTTGCGGAAATATCCCGGTTTGACCGTCCATCATCCATGGTTTTCCAAAAAGTGTACCGGGGAAGAGTTCCAGGTTAAACCCCACCTTGCCGAGGAACTGCTCGGGAACAGGACGGTCCATATCGACAGTGATCACCACGGCAGTACCTTTACTCCTCACATTCACCCTGTAGTTGAACATCAAATCGGGATAGATCATGGGGTTGAAACCGGTCAAATGGCGGGAGGAATCGGGAAAGGTAAGCCATGCAGTAATAGTGTTGCCATCGATATCCACATCCCGTTTGATCTGTTTGGGAACAGGTTGCCATTGACCCGGCGTCGGTTCCAGGCGAATGTCTCCGTTGGTCGCCACTCGGTTGCCGTGCATGATCAGGGATACCCCACCCTGATGTCCCTCGGGGTAGATATCGTCGTAAGCCATCACCTCGACACCCCTGTTTTGAAAATAACCGGATGTGCCAAGCTTAAAATCCTGACCATGCAGCGAGGTGAACGTCAACAGGCCGCAGCATCCCAGCAGAAAGAAAAAAATTGATTTATTCATCGTGATTACCTATATTGAATTGGTACTGAAATTTAGCTCCATGAGTCATCATGACCCGAAAACAAAGATATATTTTTAACTCCAAGAGGCAAAAAAAATCACGACAGGTAAATTCCGGGGTTTTCATTCACAATACATCCTAATTTTCCAATTTTATGACTAATTTATTTTCCGGTTACACCATGGCAATCGTGTTTTATTATTAGAGACTGTTTTAAATTTATCCATTTATTCTTATCGCTTTAATGTGAATACATTCCTCTGTTATAATTTTACTGAACGGTTCGGACATCCAAAAGAGAAGTCAGAAAACAAACAATATCTCTTATTCTGTTCCGTCATCCAAAATGACGTACATTGAATTTTGGGGTAGTTCAATTTTTATAAAATCCCCGTTTTGTTGCACATTGATGGTCGATTGTTGATAACCTGCGGCATCCAGCATTACCGCCCGTTTAATGTTGCTATTATCAATATTCAGCGTCACCAGTGTAACTGCAGCTTTCCATGGCATTTTGCCTGTGTTGTCGATCCTGTAGCCTGATACTTTATCCCCGTTCATGTCAAATTCTGTCGCTGTATCAGCCCATCCTGTCGGGCGGTAAACGGTTCCCACCTGCACTAAAATTTTAGAAGATTTTGCAATGGGCTTATCGTCCATCGCCACCACATTGATTACTGCATAATCATTACTGGTTTCGATTGAAACATCCGTCAGTTTAAAACTCTGCTGTTCTCCCACAAATCCGCAAATTCCCTGTGCTGCGGGGGCATCCATCGTGCATATTCCTTTTTCATAATCCCATACCAGTTCTCCGGTAGAGCTGTATACTTTCTTGTCAGAATGGTCCATATAACGATTCAGCCGACGATGGGTTTTCACCTTATCTTTATTTGCGTCGTACTCCACTGCCACCCGTCCGGTGAGATAGGCGAGCGGACTGATTTGAGTATTTTCAGTCTTCGCGTTTCTCGTATCTCGGTTCGGATCGAATCCCATGTTTTCAGTGATGGTCGGCACTTCACGGTTCCACATGGATTGAAGGGTGCGTTTTTCCTTCACGGTCTTGTTGCCGGCTTTCAGCAATCCTTTCCGAAAAAGCAGTGCATTTGCAGGAAGCATTCCCAACTGGCCGGGTGTCGACATGGTCCAGCGGTGCATCGGATGCTGGCCACCGGGAAGGTGAGCCCATGTGTGGTAAGGACTTTTATCGTAGTTCAAAGCTGAGGGTGAGAACCAGTAGTAGGAATCAACGCCGGTCAGTGACATATATGCCGAAATCAGAAACGGTCCTTCTGCCTGGTATTGATGCGGAAGGTTCCAGCCGCTTTCGGTGACCACCACAGGAGAGCCTTCGGGTTGTTTGGCATTGATGGGTAATTTATGTGGTTGCTTCATGACCGATTTGCCTTCATAATAATGACCCGGTTCAATCTTCCAGCCGCTGTTCTCGCCAACATGCCCGGGATCATAGTAGCGGTTCAGGGCAATGACATCACATGCAGCATTCGTCCATCTTTCGATGTCGATCAGACGGGCGGCATCGGCCGTTTTCCAGTTATTGCCATTGATGAGCTGTCGGCAGCCCATCGAACGGTAATGATCATAAATTTCCTGGTAAAAATCACGTTGTACTTCAGCCATAAATTCCATTTGATCTGACAGCCGCTTATCAACGCCTCCCATCTGATCCTGAACAGCCATCCAGATATCGAAAATATCCATTTCTCCAGCCTGCGGGTTGTCGCCCTCAAGGTCGGCATCTCTCCAGTGATCCTGTGCTTCTTCGATGCTGCCGTATTTTTTCACCAACCAGGCGTAATAATCTTTTCGTATGGTTTTTTTTAGCGGTTCCTTCACGCCCTGAATGGTCCAGAAAAAGAGTCCGTCTTCATTTTTCACCTGGATCATCCCCACAGCCGGATCATCTTTTAGCGCCATGCCGGTGTACGGGTTGGTTTCAGTATAAAGATATTTCACCCAGGTCTTATAGGCTTCTTTCAGCCTGTCGTTAAAGAACATCACACCCCACAAGTCATCATTTCCCGAATAACCCTCGATGCCCCACTCTTCGGGAACCCATCCACCCATGTGTCCGTTGTGAGCCCAAAATGGAGAAATGGTTGAATAAATTCCTTCCTCTTTCATGTAGCCTACCATCTTCCAAACGGCATCCACATCTTCTTTATCCACATCCGTAATTTCCGTGCCTTTTCCTGCGGGATTGATGCTGCCATGAAAACGAATCATATTCACGCCCATTTTTGCAAGAAAGCGGGCAAATTCTTCCATCTCTTCATCTGAGAAATTTTTAGCCAGATCGCCACCGTTTATGCTCCAAAACCGGACAGGTTCACCTTTGCCGTTCACAAACGAATTACCGTCTTTCGACAACCGGATGAATCCGTTTTCGCCGGCAACATCTTCATTTAAATAACTGAGATCGAGCATCGGCATACCCGAAGGAATATTCTCAGGATAGGTAAAATCCCAGCCTGCCTGAGGATCCTGAGCAAACATCAGGTTAATCAGTGAAAAATTAAAAAGTAATAGAAAAAAGATTTTGGTTAAATTCATTTTTAATGTCATTGTATTAGTAATTAATTCATTATTTCCCATATGAAGAGGTGAAATGCGACATAAAAAGAGTGCCACAACAGCCTCAAAAATAACAACTATTCTTTATTATCTGCTTTTGCGAAGCAGCATTCAGACAATCTTTCCGGAATTTAACAAAACGGGAAAACTATAACGTGTAGGGTTCCCGCATGTCCCGGATGAATGATTGATTGGCTTCCGGATCGTTTTTTACTTCACCGGCCACCGGATTCCAGGTAATCTTTCGTCCGGTGCGAATGGCAATGTTTCCCATATGGCTAATGATATCAGAAATAATAGCCTGATCGTCCGGACATTTTTCTTCCACTTTGCCCTGAACAACATCGGCAAACAGCTTCCCCATTTTAGGACCGACCCCCAAAATCCATCCCTGATCATTTTTAGAGAATTCATCAAATTTTTCCTGAATCTCCGGGATGTTGGATTCGGCGCTTTACCGCCCCACGAATATCCAACCCTTTGTACCCCAAAAAATAGTTGTATTGCCATCTTTCAGTTTCCGGTAATCCCATATATTCTTTTCCTTGGTTTAAGAGACTGTTTTAAATTTATCCATTTATTCTATTTTGCGTCTTTTTCACTCATACTGCTGCAAAATTTCCTTAAATAAATAGCTATGGCTATTCGCGTCAATTTTGCCTTGTCTGAGCAAAAAACAGATCAAAATATTTCTAAAAAAACAAAATCAAAACAGTCTCTAAATATTTTTAAAATTCCTTCTTTAGTTCACTTTCAGCTGGTATTCCTTAAAAAAAGAGAGTCAGAAACTAATCTGACTCTCTCATCTTCAATTGAGCGGGAAACGGGGATCGAACCCGCGACCCTCAGCTTGGGAAGCTG
>JAQVON010000109.1 GCA_028702595.1 Mariniphaga sp.
TCCAGCAGGCCCTCATCCATTCCAGAGAGAATTTTTATCGCTCAGTGGCAGAATCTCCACTGGGTATCCGGATTGTAACCGACGATGGGGAAACCATTTATGCCAACAAGGCCATCCTGGATATTTATGGTTTTGATAATATTGAGGAGTTTAAACGTACTTCGGTAAAAGACAGGTATACACCCGAAAGTTATAAAGAATACCTGCAAAGACGTTGTTGCAGAAAAAATGGGGAAATAGGGAGCTCTTCCAAATATGAGATAAGTATTGTGAGGAAGAATGGTGAAATCCGCCATCTCCTGGTATACCGGAAAAGGGTTTTGTGGAACGATCAAATGCAGTATCAGGTTCTGTATAGCGATATCACCAAGCGGAAAGTGGCTGAACAGGAGATCCAGGAAAAAAATGAGATGCTTCATGACGTCATTGCCGACAGGAATAAGTTTTTTTCCATTATTGCCCACGATCTGAAAGGACCTCTGGGTACATTTGTAGCCATCACCAAGATTCTTTCCGATGCCCTGCAAACCATGTCCCCCGTGGAAGTAAAAGAGATTGTGGAGAACCTGAAGAAATCGGCTTCCAACATATACAGCCTGCTCGAAAACTTACTCACCTGGTCGCAGCTAAAACGCGACAGGATTAAGTTTGCACCCGAAATGTTGCATGTTAAAAAACAGGTGAAAACCAGTCTGGATGCTCTTCATGAGTCGGTTGTCAGAAAGGAAATTGCTATTTTTATACCGATTCCTGATGACTTGAAGGTATTTGCTGATCAACAGATGTTTCACACCATCATCCGAAACCTTGTATCCAATGCCGTCAAGTTTACTCCCCGTGGTGGCAGGATTGACGTGACCGCACGATGTTGTGCGGATCATTGTATCGAAATTTGTGTTCGTGACTCTGGTGTAGGAATCCCGGCTGAGATCAAAAATAAACTTTTTCATCTGCCGGAAAAAATTACCCGCACCGGAACAGACGGGGAGGCCGGCACAGGACTGGGTATATCGTTATGTAAAGAGTTTGTTGAAAAACACGGAGGAAGAATCTGGGTTGAAAGTGAAGTAGGAGAAGGAAGTTCATTTTTTATGACATTCCCTGCTCCCGAAAAATAGGAATAGCTAATTATGGAAAAGATTTTAATTATTGACGACGACAAGATGCTCCGGATGGTTCTTTCCAAGGCTCTACTCCGGGAAGGTTATCAGGTACTTGAAGCTGCTGATGGTGACCGGGGCCTGGAGGTTGTCCGTCAGGAACACCCCGACCTGGTGATCACCGACTTCCAGATGCCGGGAACCGATGGACTGGAAGTGCTCACCGAGGTACAGAAGCTTCGGATCAACCTGCCGGTCATCATGCTCACTGCCTTTGGTGAGGTGGAACTGACGATTAAATCGGTACAGTTTGGTGCCTATGACTTCCTTGAAAAACCTGTCGATCCGGATCAGCTGAGAAGAACGGTCAGACAGGCACTCGACTCAGTCAAAACCAGCGAACAGCTCGATGTAATCAAACAAGATGAACACCTGATTGACGAACGACTACCGGAAGAAGCCGTCCTGGTTGGGAAAACCCAACAGATGAAAAGGATATTCAAGAATATCGGACTGATCTCCATGAACCGGGTCAATGTGCTGATCCAGGGAGAGACAGGAACAGGTAAGGAGCTGATTGCCCGACTGATACACTATTCCGGAAATACAAAAGATAAACCCCTCGTTGTTGTTAACTGTAGCGCCCTCACAGAAACATTGCTCGAAAGTGAACTGTTTGGTCACGTGAAAGGTGCTTTTACCGACTCTATACGCGATAAGAAAGGAAAATTCGAACTGGCAGGAGAGGGAACCATCTTCCTCGATGAAATTTCTGAGATATCTCCCAATATACAAATCAAACTGTTGCGGGTTATTCAGGAGCTGGAGTTTGAAAGGGTGGGGGGCGAAACCATCATTCCCATGAAAGCCAGGATTATCACCGCTACCAATAAAAGCCTGGAGAAACTGATCGAAGAGGGGAAGTTCCGGGAAGACCTGTACTACCGGCTGAAGGTGTTCACAATCAACCTGCCCCCCTTACGCGAACGAAGGGAGGATATCCACGACCTGGTCGTCCACTTCCTGAACAAGCTGAACAAACGGTTCGACAAGAAGGTGAACAAGATCGGCGACGGGGTGATTGAAATGTTGCAGCAACATAACTGGCAGGGCAACGTGCGGGAACTGGAAAACACCATTTTGCAGGCGATCATCATGTCGAGAAACGATGTACTCGACAAGGAGGACATTACTCTCAACACCCGTTCCGGAGGAAAAATTGAGGAGGTACAGGATTTTAGCTGGATCCGGTCATTGGCCGACCTGGAAAAATTCCATATTGAAAGAATTCTGGAGGAGACAAGCTGGAATAAGGTGGAGGCTTCACGTATACTGGGAATTACCCGACCCACACTGAATGCAAAAATTGAAAAATACGAAATCAGTCAGTAGCTGGTTTGCGTTTATTGTTTTTTTTATGTCCTGAATATGTCTCTGTTTTCCTGATCAGATCTTTTTCTGACCCCAGGGAGATTCTGGTGTTTATTTTTTTCGCAGGGTGAACTGCAGGTCGTAGACGATATCCCCGTATGGCAGCTGTTTCATTTCAAAAGGTATTTGCTCCGGCATGGCTATCAGGTTGAGGCGTTCGAGCTGTACCGGATCGATGGTTGCATAGAGCTTCCCGGGAGGGAGTCCCAGTAGTGTAAATCCACCGTCACTCTCTGTCATGGTCCGGGTGATGTACGTTCCGTCTTCCCGGTAAAAGTTCACCAGGATACGTCCCTGACCACGTGCTCCTGTATCATCTTCTATCATCACCCAGCCGTTGGCTTCACCCATGGGGCGGATGGGTATCTCCACTTTTTTAAACTGGTTAGGATCGATCTCTACGCGGATGGCTTTGTTTGTGATCTGCCAGGATATCTCTTCGAGGGATGCATCATCGAGGGTGAGTACATAGCTGGTATAGGGCTCCAGTTCGATGATTCGTATGATTGTATCTTTGTGGTCCTGTAGTACGCGGCCGCCGCTCATGCGTACCGCCATGCCGCCGACCAGCGGCTCCGTTTTTTCACGCTCCCCGTTGTGGTTCAAGTCGAGGAACGGATAGACCGACACCCCGCCACGACCGGTTCCTGAGCTGTTAGCGACATGTACGTATCCTCTGCCCGATCCAAATGCCAGGCTGCCACCTGCACCCTGGGAAGAGATAAACTCATCGCCCGAATAACGTGCCGAGAAGCTGGTTTGGGCAAACGGCAGGTTCCACCGCATGCTAAAGCTGACGCTCCGCAGGTGGGAACGAAAATTTTCCTCACCTGTCAGGGCGAGGTATCCCGAGCGGGAGACACGCTTTTCGATCTCCGCCCGGAAATGAACCAGTCGTTTATTGGTGTAATCAACCTGTAATTGGGGACGCAGGGTAAACCCATGCCTGAAACGGTACCCCCCGGTGATGTTGCTGTAAACATAGGGCGACCGGCTGCTCACCCAGTTCGCGTAAGTCGACAGGTTGATGTTCATGGACCCCATGTATGTCGACAGAGTTAAGTCGGCCGTGTTGTGGGTCAGGTATTTATAAACACTCTGGCGAATCGATATACGGGAGTAGCCCCGAAAAGTAAAGAGCTGTAGCGGGGAAGAGAATGAGGCTTTGCGTTCTTCTAAATAGTTAAACCGGATAGCTTTCTGTCCCTGCTTATACCATACATAGTCCAGCTCCAGGTTCATGCTCGAGGGAAGCTTGACATTCATCAGCGCCCGCGAGCGAACCTCATGGGCATATTCTCCCGTGAGCATGAGAAACCCCAACGGTCGCACCGATGCCGAAAGAAAGGGGATCTCTGTTTGACCGGGGATCGACGACAAGTGCTCAATACCTCCGCCGGCAGTCAGCCACCGATTAACACCATATGAAGCTTTCAACACCCCAAAGCGGGAGTCTGCTTCATCCAGCACCACACCGCCCGAAATGGTGTATTCCATCTCCCCGCGGGGTAAAAAGTTAAAGGGAACATTCAGGAATTGCTCTTTGATGCGCTCCTCACCATACGGGCCATAGAACTTGGTCATGATCTGTGATGACCCATACACCAGGGGAATGTCGAAGCTGTAAAAGCCCGATGCATCGGCGGTTTGGTAATCGACCAGCACATTGTTGACATACAGCTCCACCGACCACCCGGGTTCGGTGTTGTCGCTGATGGTGTAGGAACCATAGGAACGCCGGTATGAGGTGGGGGCATTGGTGGCTGAAATGCCAAGCACCGGATCATATACCGAGGCAATAAATCCGGGTTGCACCCGGCCAACGCGAACCTGCCGGAGAAGGGGCGACTTGTTGTTGGCCCAGCGCCAGTAGTAACTTTGGTTTCGTGAGTTGAACCCATAAAGGGAGGAGTAGTTCAGCTGCAGCTGCGTCTCGCCGCCCAGCACCTCCGCACCAACGCCAAACTGAACACGTGTGTCGATGTCACGCTGGGTCGACTGGGTGGAGTTGATGTTCCAGTCAACCATCCCCAAACGTAACAAATGGTATTTCCTGAAAAGGGTAGTGTCAACCTCTACATCACCCTGCAACTGATCAATGTTCTTGCGGAACTGCTCCAGCCGCATCTCCCGGATGGCGGGTAGTTGCAGCTCTGTACGGATTTCTATCGATAATGCACGGAAATTAAAGGAGGTGTGAAGACCGAAAATGTCGCCAAACCGGGTCGACTTCATAAATATGCCCAGGTCGGTTTTCATCAGCTCCCCCTCCTGTAAGGAATAGGTGTGCCCTTCAAATTCAACCTGACGATTCTGATAATCGATGCGATAGTTTTTTCCCTCCGACACCAGAAACCCTGAAATTATATCACTGCCCGGCTGGCTTTCATATTTGATGCGCAGGAAGTTGAAAAGATCGATCACCGGCAGGAATACCTCATCCGAATCGTAGCGGTATATGGCATCCATCTCCATACCACCCACTCCCTGGACACGCACGAATACGAAAATTTCTTCTATATCTGTTTCCAGGGGTTGAGCCGCTAACTGTGCAGGACAGAACAACCAAATGAATAATATTCCCTTTAGTAAACGGTTCATATTCGTAATCTATATGGAAATGCTAATCCCTTTGCCATAAAAATCAATCAACAACTTCAGTTTTATATATCTTTTATACCCGGTTGGGAATTTCAACTATCTTTTGACCCTGCAGAACTATGATCCGGCAGTCTGTTGAAAGCCTGACAGACAGATCAGTTTTGTATGGTTCGATAAGTGATTTACAGAAAGATGTATGCGTGTATTCCGTGTACTTGTCATTCCGGCTAGCCAGCAGGTAAGATTTTTTATATAGGGAAAGGGAATTGGTTGAATAGGAAAAGGAGTATTGCAATGGATTGGTTACCTTTATGGAACTTGAATTACCTGTTCGTCGAAAATTTCCGGTTTGGCATCGTTAGAGCTGGAGTACCTGACGGTCAGTTTTCCCCCGGAAATATCAACACCTTCGGGCACGGTAAGTGGCAGGGTGAATTTCCGGATGGTATTGGGTGTATACACAGCAATTCCTCTGACTGTTCCCACGGGTGTTTCGGTTTCGTCGGGTCCCTGATGGATAACCTCTACATCGCCGTACACCGACTGGTTACCTTCGCGGAGGAAAGTGATTTTCAGTTGTTTGTTTTTATCTTCATCCTCCACGATGTTCAAGTCGGAGAGGGTTACTTTTGCTGAAGTATCACCTACACGAATGATCACCGGTATGGTGATTCCGAAGATGGGAGTCAGGCGCACCCCGATGGCAGCTGAGTCGCGTTGCAGCTCTTCTTCGCCGAGGGGTCTTTCCACGGGCACTGCACGGAAGTATACATGTGAGCGGTACTCACCGTCTTCCATCCCCGGCATGCGACGTACCTGCATCCGGACGATCTGTGACTCATTGGGGGCGAGGGTAACAGTACGCGGAAAAAACCGGAGATACGAGTCGGCAAATAGCTGACCTTCCTTTGGTTCTGTCACCACTTCGAAGCTTCCCTCTTCGGTCATGTGGTATTGCACAAAAGAGACCGAGTAGGTTGCTGTATCCTGACCGGTATTGGCCAGGGTGATCTCCTGACGCTGCCTGTTGCCTTCGAAAACTACACGCCGGGGAGTGATCAACAGATCCCCCTGGGCAGAAGCAAAGAAAGGAAAAAACAGCAGCAGGATGAATGCCGCAGTACTGAATTGTGGTGAGATTTTTTCGTTAACAGTCAAAAAAATCGATTGATATGCCTGTCTTAAGTCCATCATTGTCGTGTAAAATTAGTTATAAAAATCATTTTCGGCAGTTATCCTTCCCGCAACCGGTTGAAATTTCATAAGTTACTGTTTCATTTGACGCCGAAAGATTTTCAAAATTACACTTTTTTTAGTATTTAACAATCAGACACCGGGGAAAATTAATGTATTTAGTTGTAAGCGAAGGTGATTTGGTAAGTTCCCGAGTACAATCCGATAGGATTTTCCTCCGGTGGCCCCACAAAAAGTGTTGCGCCGATGCTGATGGCCAGTGATCCGTCGGTTTGAAAAGAGACATCTGAACTGCTTTCCGGTTGTGATAACCAGTCTCCAACCTGCAGGGTGTTGCCGCTGGTATTGTGTACCAGTGTTGACGGCCCTTCAGGCAACTGGATATTGATATTTGCCCCGGGCATGCCGCTCACGTTAAAGCGGCCCGGACTGTGACTTCCCAATGCCAGAATTACGGTCCCGTCGGCCATCCGCAGTCCATCGGGAGTCACTGTAATACGACCTCCCAGACTCTCGGGCGAGAACCGGCCAAAGTTCAGCTGGTCCTGCTCCACTGCCGTCAATGCCTCTATCACTTCAGCAAAAACCTCGCTGGTAATGCTTACCTGTGACCAGGCTTTCCCCGAAAAGAAAACCATCCCAATGAGTAGTATATAAAGGTATTGTTTCATGTAAAATCTTTCTCTGTTTGTTTCGTGAACCGGCTTATCGTTGTTTTAATCGCCGGATGATTGCTTTTTTTGTTCGCGGAATCGGGTATCTTTGTCTAACCGTTTGATTCCTTTAAACCTAGAGCAGATACAAAAAAGGGCAACATTTAGCTGCCCTTTGAATATCTTTTGGTGGTGATTATTCGTAATCAACAGTTACGACAAATGTGCCTTCATATTCACCAACTGGCTGACCTGCTCCTACATTCAGGGTAGCACCCACATTGAATGTTTCAGTTCCTTCTTCGGTTAATGTGTTAGTTGCTGAATCTTCAGTGAAGTCGGTAATCTTCATGTTGTTTGCTCCACTTATGATGGTTACTTCGTCTGGTAAAGTAATGGCATAAGTTGACCCAGGCAAACCAGTAACTGTAAATTTTGCGGCGGATACTGTTCCTGTTACGGATGGTAAGATAACATTCGATTCTGTTCTTCCTCCATTTGTTCCTAATACAACAGTTCCTGCACTAGTTCCAGCGGCAA
>JAQVON010000037.1 GCA_028702595.1 Mariniphaga sp.
TTCGTTACAGGAGGCAGATTGTAACAAACAACCTGAACCATGCCTTTCCGGAAAAAACAGAAGCCGAGAAGAACAAGATCAGATCTCATTTTTACCGGCATTTTACTGACTTGATGCTGGAAACCATCAAATTACATTCCATGAGTGAACAAGAGATGAACGATCATTTGCAGTTTGAGGGTGTTGAGGCTTTTACCAAATTATACCAGCAGGGAAAAAGTTTTATTATTCTGGCCATGCATCATAATAACTGGGAGTGGTGCAGTTTTGTACAAACCAAGGAGAGAAACCAGGGATTAATGATTTATAATCCGGTTCGTGGCAATCAGGCGATGGAAAAATTCCTGGTTTATTCACGCGAAAAATGGGGGGGCAAATGTATTCCTGTGCACCTGTCGGCAAGAACAACTCTTGAATTTCACCGGAAAAAAATTCCCACTGCACTCTGGCTTGGAGCTGATCAGACACCTCCAGCCACATCAAAATTCTGGACTATTTTTCTGAACCGTGAGGCCCCCTTCTTTTCAGGCCCGGAGAAAATTGCAGCTAAAACCAATCAACCGGTATTTTTTCAACATGTAAAAAAAATAAGTCGCGGCCATTACGTAGCCCGGTTTATTCCTCTTGTCGAAAACCCTTCAGAGGTGGATCCCAATGAAATCCTTCTTGCTTATGTCCGGAAAATGGAAGAGATCATCAGACAAGAACCGGAATATTACCTGTGGTCGCACCGGCGCTGGAAGCACAGCCGTCCGGAAGAAACACCCTTAATAAGCTGATTTCTAATAAGTTTAAATGAGACTACTCCTTCCTGACATTTTTCTCTTTAATCCCACCTGCGAATATGCAGTGGCCAATGGTCATGTATCATGGCAACCCAATCGACTGCTACAAAAAATGGAGGAAGACCTCGAATTTCTGCCTGCGCTGTTTGCAAAACCTGACGATGTGATCCTGGTAAAAAAAACACCTGCTGAACCTTTTCTCTGTTCACTGAAAGATAAAGGCATAATTCCACCGACAGTTGTTCTTCAGGAGGATATAAAGACGAATCCGGCGTTCGTGAAACAACCCAAAAACAGGTTGATGCCCTGGGGCTGGAGTCCGGCAGCACATCACCTGTTAGCCCCCCTGAAAAACTCATGTTCAGCTGAATTCCTGCAATCACCTGTTGCCCATTGGACCCCTGCAAGCCAGGAAATCTATTCCAGAAAATTTGCTCTCCAAATTTTAAATTCTGTACTCCATCTATTACCTCCGGAAATAACCATGTCTCCAAAACTGATCCCCCAAGTTGTGACCTCCAAAGCAGAGATCGAAGAGGCAATCTCACGGTGGGGGAAAATAATGATAAAAGCACCATGGAGTAGTTCAGGAAGAGGATTGCAAAAAATTACCAAAACTCCGGTAACAGATAAGGTTTGGGAAAAACTGCTTGGATTCATTCGTCAGCAGGGATTTGCTATGGCAGAACCGTTTTTAAACAAACTGCTTGATATGGCTTTTCAGTTCGAACTGAAAAGAGGAAATGTTACTTTTTTGGGCATCAGCAGGTTTTTTACAGACAGCAAAGGACAATACCAGGGCAATTATCTCCATGGCTGGCCAGATTTTATCGAAACAGATACCCGGAAGTTCGCAGAAAGACTGCCCGAAATACTCGTTGATCCTTTGATCGTAACCCTCGAAAAAAGTAAACTGGCGAATTTATATGAAGGGATTTTTGGTGTAGACCTCCTCATTTTCATGGATGAAAAGGGAAAACTAAAAGTGAATCCATGCCTGGAAATGAATATCAGGCAAAACATGGGATTGCTGTCCGTTCAACTCGAAAAAAAGATCGAAACCGCGAGCAAGGGGATCTTTAGAATTATGAATCATTCAAATTTGTTGCTTCCGGAATATCTGAAAGAGCAGGAAAGGAAGCATCCACTAAAGCTGAGAAATTCAAAGATATTATCGGGATTCTTCCCCCTAACCCCGGTTTTTAAAGAGACAAAATTTGGGGCCTTTGTTCTTGTTTCCACATAACATTTTTAGCTGATTCGTGAATTCAAGTGAACTGAAATGTTTCATTTTTTGTATTTTTAGAACGTTAAAAAACTTAAATAACCAAATGAATATGAAAACGGAAGATGTTACATCTGGTCAACACAAAAAAATCTCAGGCAAACAATACGAGCAAGAACTTGGCAAGCTCCAGCTGGAGCTGGTAAAACTTCAGGAATGGGTTAAATTCAAAAAGCTTAGAGTAATTGTTATTTTTGAGGGAAGAGATGCAGCAGGGAAAGGCGGCACCATTAAATGCATCAGTCAGGTCTTGAATCCCCGTATTTGCAGGGTTGTTGCCCTGACAACTCCAACTGAGCGGGAAAAAACGCAATGGTATTTTCAACGCTATGTACCCCATCTTCCGGCAGCCGGGGAAATTGTTCTTTTCGACAGGAGTTGGTATAACAGAGCAGGCGTGGAAAGGGTAATGGAATTTTGTACCACAGATGAATACTGGGATTTTCTTCGCTCCTGCCCCAACTTCGAAAGAATGCTGATCCGATCGGGAATAATCCTGATTAAATATTGGTTCTCAGTTAGTGAGGAAGAACAGGAAAAACGTTTCAAATCGAGGAATGCCGACCCAACCAAACGATGGAAACTAAGCCAGATCGACTTAAAATCAAGAGAATTATACATAGAATATTCCAAAGCAAAAGATGAGATGTTTGCCTACACCGACACAAAAATAAGCCCATGGTTTGCAGTAGATGCCGACAACAAAAAAAGGGCACGACTGAATTGCATTCATCACTTTTTATCGATGATCCCATATGAAGACCTCACACCCGAGCCGTTGGAGTTTTCTCCCAAAAAGGAAAATAAAGGATATGTCAGGCCTCCCATGGAGGAGATGACTTATGTTCCTGAGGTGTACTAATAATCGAAAAGTAAGTGTGCTTCTATGATCAGGCTTCCCTGTTCTGTTTCATGAATTGCAAAACTTCATCCTTATTAAAACTGCTGGTAGCTCCGGTTCTGGTAGCATTCAGCGCTCCGGCAGCATTACCGAAACTAAGGGATTCGTGAATAGACCTTCCCCTTAGATAGTAGTGAAGGAAGCCTGCAGAAAAAGCCATGCCGGAACCGATGTTATCTTTTAGAGTAACCAGATACCCATCGTCGTAAAATGCCCCCTGTTCTTTGTGAAAAGCAAAAACACCCTTCGCACCACGTGTGATCAGCACCATTTCAACCTTATATTTTTGTATCAGCTGTTCACCAAAATCTTCCAGGCTACCTTCAACAAAATTCAACTGCTTGCTTAGGAATCCTATTTCTTTTTCCTTAACCCGGATGATGTGTGATGATCTTAACAGATTCTCGACCACGTTTACATTAAAAAAATGCTTAAATAATTTCAAATCAAAAAACTTAAGCGAAGAAGGAGACTCCCGGATGAGTTCTCTGATCGTGTTTTTGGAGATACCAAAACGCTGTGGGAGAAGACCAAAAAACAGACAGTCAGCCTGACGTACCAATATCAGGGATTCCGCTGAAAATTCAATATGATCGAAAGCCACATCAGGTGTAACGTGAAAGACCGGCTCATGATTTTCTTCAAAGGTAATGTGTACTGTTCCTGTTGGAAACTCAAAATCGACTTGAACATCACCAGTAGAAATGCCCAGTTCACCCAGTCGGAATAATACTTGTTGCCCCAGCTCATCATCACCTATCCGCGTAAGAAGATGCCCCTCCTCACCAAATGAATTGATTCTGAAGACTAAATTTGTTGGGGTTCCGCCCAGCACTTTCCCTTCGGGCAGAATATCCCAAACGACTTCACCAAAAGCAACAATTTTTTTTCTCATTAGTATTTTTGCAACTACCAAAAATAAGGATAAATAGGCAAGGACTCAAATTTTTTTCAAAAATACCCGTTTGCAAAATCAATCCCTGGCAATACATTCTTCTGATTGTTGGTCTCTGACAAAATAGTCGGCTTTCTATCAGTAAGAAAGATAATCAAGACGACTGGCATCGAGTCGGATAAAAATGAACAGCAAGATGGTAAACCCCCATAATGACGAACCTCCATAACTAAAAAAAGGCAGCGGGATACCAATAACAGGCATCATACCAATCGTCATTCCAATATTGACAGCGAAATGAAAAAAGAAAATTACTGCAGCGGCATAGCCATAAATCCGGGAAAAACCCGATCGCTGTCGTTCGGCAAGAAAAATCAGCCGGATAAACAATGCCACAAAAAGCGATACCACAACAAATGTCCCGGCAAACCCCCACTCTTCACCAACAGTACAAAAAATAAAATCGGTACTTTGTTCCGGAACAAATTTATACTTCGTCTGGGTACCGTTCAGAAATCCTTTCCCCCAAAATCCACCGGAACCAATTGCTATTTTACTCTGATTCACATTATAACCTACCCCGAGTGGATCTGATTCTATGCCAAGAAGTTCATGAATCCTTGCCTGTTGATATGAATTAAGAACTTGGCTGAACGTAAAATCAACAGACAGGGAAAAAAGTATTGCACCTATAAAAATAATGGTAATGGTTACATAGTTTTTTAATTTATTCCTGGCACTGTAAATCCAAACGACAACGCCTCCCAACAGCAGAGTACCTGCCAGTATAATGCCCGGTTCCATTCCGGTTTTCAACAGAAAATTCAATCCGGCAAATAAAATGACTACCGAAACCCATATAAAAATTACGCGGAAGAAATACTTCAATCCGGGATTGGCAATCATATATACCAATAGGGTCAGGCTTGTCAAAATGCCAAACAGCAACACTTCCGACAGCACCAAAGAAAAAATAAAAAGAAGAGCGATAAGTGTTCCAAAAAACAACACGACTCCCGAGAGCCCTTCCCGGTACAGCACCAGGATAAATGCAGAATAAACCAGGGCCGATCCGGTATCATTTTGAAGGAAGATGAGGAAAGCAGGCAACAGGACAATCAGGCTAATGATGGCTATTGATTTGGGTCGGCTCAATTTAAAGCCAAATGAACTCATAAATTTCGCCAATGCCAGAGCCGCGGCAAATTTTCCAAACTCAGCAGGTTGGAAACTAAACCAGCCGAAGGTCAGCCACGATTTTGAATAGTTGATCTCGGTACCGAATAAAAGTACCAATACCAGGGTGAAAATAACCAGGCCATAGATGATATAAGAAAAAAACAGATAAAAGTTTGTTTCAATGAGAAGAATTGTGAATGCGATGAGGAATGCGGCTAATATCCAGATCAATTGCTTGCCATAGCGTTGTGAAAAATCAAAAATGCTATGTTGTTCCGTATCGTTGTAGACGGCAGAATATATATTCAGCCACCCGGCAAAAACCAACAGAATAAATAAAATAACCGTTATCCAATCGATATTTGTCCAAAGCTTATTTCTGGCCATTCTATTTGGGTTGATTAGGGTTTAACAGATTTGCTTCCATCATTCTCTCTTCCACCCAGCCTCTATTGCCGGAAATAGTATCATTCAGGTATTTTTCAATCACAAGACTGGCAATCGGGGCAGCATATCTTGCTCCCCACACGCCATTTTCGATATAAACCGAAATAGCAATTTTCGGATTATCTTTTGGGGCAAATGCCATAAATACCGAATGGTCGGATCCATGAGGATTCTCTGCTGTACCGGTTTTGCCGCACATAGATACTCCGGGTATTTTTAGCATACCTGTTGATCCGTTTACAGCTTGTTCCATCCCTTCAATGACCAGCTCAAAATAGTTCTCTGAGATTCCGGTAAAATTTTTTGTTTTGAACTTTTCCGGGATACTTTCATCCTCCATCTCCCTGACCACATGCGGAGTATAATAGTGCCCCCGGTTGGCTATGGCGGCGCAATAGTTTGCAAGTTGCAAAGGGGTCAGTCCCAGTTCTCCCTGGCCGATAGCGAGGGACCGTACAGTGAGGGCATTCCAACGACCTTTCCCATAAATCCGGTCGTAATAGGAAACTTCCGGTAGACTCCCTTTTGACTCAATAGGCAGATCGATCTCCAGTTTCCTCCCTATTCCAAATTGAAGAACATGTTCACGCCAAACTTCATAACCTTCAGATGAGGATGAAAATTTGGAAAATATAGACCGGAATGTATTCCATAAAAAAGGATTACATGATTCCCGTATGGCTTCCACCACATGCAATGGTGAAACATGATCGTGTGTACAGCGAATAGGAGAGGAAGCCACTCCGTAGCAGGGGAAATAGGTATTTGATGTGATGGCTTGTTCTTCCAGTGCAATCAAAGCATTCAGCATTTTAAAAGTAGATCCTGGAGGATAATCCGCCATAAGAGCCCGGTTAAACAATGGCTTCAGTGTATCGGTCACCAACATAGAATAATTGGAAGCTCTTACCCTGCCAACCAACATTCCCGGGTCATAAACAGGAGCGCTGACCAGTGCTAAAATCTCACCGGTTGCCGGTTCAAGCGCCACTACACTTCCTTTTTTATTTTGTAAAAGTTTTTCAGCATAAAGCTGCAAATCAATATCAATGGATGTGGTCAGGTTCTTCCCGATCTGTGCCGGGATATCTTCCTCTCCACCCAGGAAGCTACCCTGAATGCGGTTGTGCACATCAACGAGGTATTTCTTAACTCCTTTAGAGCCTCTCAGGCCATTTTCATATGAACGCTCAATGCCGCTAACCCCAATATAGTCGCCCTGACTATAATACCTGTCTTCCTGGATGTCATTGGCATTGACTTCTCCCACGTATCCCAAAACATGCGCAGCAACAGGATAGGTATATTCGCGCAAGGTTCTTGACTGGGTATGAAAGCCTTTAAAGCGATAAATCCGTTCCTGCAAAACAGCATAAACTTCGGGAGGGATCTGCTGAACAATAACTGAAGGCTTGTATCGTGAATATTTATTGGCAGCCTGAAGCCCGGCTTCAATCTCCTCCCGGGTAATGCCCAGCATTTCACACAGATAAAGTGTATCAAATGCTGTAACCTCACGGGGAGTAACCAGCAGGTCGTATGCAGGCTTATTGTGTACCAGAAGTGTACCATTCCGGTCATAAATCAAGCCCCGGGCAGGATATTGAACGACCTCCCGTAAAACATTGTTGGTGGCAAATACCTTATAGGTAGGATCCAGTACCTGCAAATTAAATAGTCGCAGGGAAAATACCAAGGCTGTAATTAAAAAGATTCCAATAACAATGTAACTCCGTTTCGAAAAACTATTCACCTTTTCTATTGCCTAAAAATTATAAACTGGCTTAAAACTATCACAAAAATGGAAAAAATGGCACTTAAAAATACACGTAATAAAGTGGAAAAAAAATGAGTAAAAGTGAAATACTCCAAATACAATAAAATAAAATGGTGAATAAACACCAGTATGGCTGTATAAGATAAAAACCAGGAGAATTTGTTTTGTTTCAGTCCGGGGAAATCACTTCTGTCTTCCTCTCTGATAGAAATGGTACGAATAACGGCTGGCCTGATATAAGCGATAAAAACAGTTGCTGCCGCATGGATGCCCAGGCTGTCGGAAAAAATATCAACAGCCAATCCTAAGAAAAATCCTAAGAACAGCAGCATGTACCTGGGGGTGCTTAAAGGGAGTAAAAGGATAAATAACACATATAAATACGGATTAACATACCCGTTAAATTGAAACTGGTTAAAAATCAAGACCTGAAGCAGAACCAGGGCAACAAACATGAATCCATATTTTATTAAACTTCTTGTCATTTCTTATCATCTCTTACCGATTCTTCCAACTGTTCAATTTCATCTTTCTCTTGATTTTCAACTATTTCGACATACGACAAAGTTTTAAAATCAACGGACAACTGAACAGTAACCGAGTAATAATTTTCACCTTCAGGTTGTGAGAAGTCATGTATCGTACCAATAAGTATTCCCCCTGGAAAAATTGAAGAATAGCCGCTGGTTATAACGGTATCACCTCGTTCAATATCGGCATGAAGAGGTATTTCATACAATCTGGCAAACCGGTAATTCTCTCCCTGCCAGGCGAGGGAACCATAGTATCCGTTTTTCTTCAATTTTGCAGAAACACTCCACCTTTGATTTAACACAGATAATCCCATGGAATAAGATTCTGAAACCTGGGCTACCACACCAACTATTCCATTCACTGACATAATTCCCTGATCGGGTTTCACCCCATGTTTTCTTCCTTTGTTCAGGGTAATATAATTAAAAAGCCGGTTAACAGAATTATTGAGCACTTCGGCAGGTATAAACCGGTAGGATTGACCTACCTGTTGTGAATCGGCAACAGAATAGGCAGTTATTGGGTTGTTCAACGGCTCCTGCATTACTGATCGGAGCCGTGCATTTTCCTCGGCAAGTTCCTGGTTAACCCGTGTCAAGTTGAAATATCGGGTAATGGAGTGGTACATATTATAAACATTCCCTGTTAATCTGCTGGCTGAATTCAGGTAACTTGCCTTCTGAAAGCTGTTGTAATTAAACACCAGTACAAGAGAAAAAGCTTCCAGCAGGACAAAAAGTACGAAAGCGTGGTTTCTAATCAGATACCTAAATAAAGACCGCATAATTAAAATACTTGATCATCATCGGATCAGGAATGGAAATTTATCAACATTCTTTAAAGCAATACCTGTTCCGCGAACAACGGCTCTTAAAGGATCATCGGCAACACGAAACGTAATTCCGATTTTGTCAGTCAGCCTTTTATCGAGGCCACGCAGCAGTGCTCCCCCACCGGCGAGCCAGATTCCCTTGGTAACGATATCAGAATATAATTCCGGGGGTGTTTGTTCCAGGGCACCCAAAACGGCTGTTTCAATTTTAGAAATTGATTTTTCCAGACAGTGAGCAATTTCCTGGTAGGAAACAGGCACTTCAATGGGCAATGCAGTCATCTGATTAGGTCCCTGTACGATAAAGTCAGGGGGAGGATCCTTTAACTGGGATAATGCTGAGCCGACATGGATCTTTATCTCTTCAGCAGTCCGGTCTCCAATTTTAATATTATGCTGATGGCGCATATACTCCATAATATCAGCAGTAAGATCGTCACCAGCAATTCGAATAGATTTATTGGTAACAATCCCTCCCAGTGAGATAACAGCAATTTCAGTCGTGCCCCCACCAATATCCACGATCATATTCCCTTCAGGAGCTTCCACATCGATCCCTATACCAATAGCTCCGGCAAGGGGTTCATAAATCATATATACTTCTCTTCCACCTGCATGTTCTGCCGAGTCGCGTACTGCCCTGACCTCCACCTCAGTACTACCCGAAGGTATACAAACAACCATCTTTAAAGCAGGAGAAAACATACGCGGTTTAGGATTAATCATCTTAATCATA
Source organism: Mariniphaga sp. (assembly GCA_028702595.1). Lineage (GTDB taxonomy): Bacteria > Bacteroidota > Bacteroidia > Bacteroidales > Prolixibacteraceae > Mariniphaga. The sequence goes on from JAQVON010000037.1 coordinate 9,372, forward strand.
CCCCGGATCATCTGTTCTGCTGCATTAAAATCAGCAATTACACCATCGCGCAATGGCCTTATAGTTTTCAGGTTGGAATGGGTTTTCCCTTGCATTTGCCGGGCTTTCTCTCCAATGGCCACCATCTTTTCTGTTTTCAGATCAATAGCCACGATGGAGGGCTCATCTACCACAATTTTATCGTTATGGATGATGATTGTATTAGCTGTTCCCAGGTCAATCGCAATTTCCTGAGTTAAAAATGAAAATAATCCCATTTCAGGTAAATAATTTTAATATCAATGTTTAAAATGCCGTCTTCCTGTAAATACCATAGCAATGCCAAATGCGTTACAAGCTTCAATCACCTCCTGGTCACGAATGCTCCCTCCCGGTTCAACAATATACTTCACTCCATATTCATTGGCGGCTTCAATACTGTCGCGAAAGGGGAAAAATGCATCAGACACAAGCACTGAGTCATCGAGGCGAACACCTTCTTTCAAATGAAACCTGGGCATGGTTAGTTGCCGCAGGCTGTCGAGCCGGTTGGGTTGCCCCATTCCAGCACCGGTCAACCAGAATCCGCCATTCTGATTGCGGGTAACCATGGCTATCGCATTACTCTTTAAATATTTACAGGCAGTTACGCCAAATTTGGCCAGATCGGCTTTTTCCTGATCAAATCCCTTCTCCGTAACCTGTTCAAACTGGATGTCCAACCCTTCGTCTTCATCCTGTATTAACATACCACCACTGATGGAACGATACAATTTTTCGTGTGTTACTTCTTCTTTAACTGGTGTGACCAACAATCTCAGGTTTTTCTTTTTCCTCAACACAGCAAGAGCATTTTCCGAAAAACCAGGAGCAATCATAATCTCAACAAACTTTTTGTCGAACCATAATGCTACCTCTTCAGTGACAGTGTCGGTAAAGCAAATAATACTTCCGTAAGCACTGATCGGGTCACCAGCCCAAGCCAGCTCAAGAGACTCAACGATACTGTCTGTAACAGCCAGTCCACATGGATTGAGATGCTTAACCACAGCAACAGCTACTTTATTTTTTATATGCTGAACAGAGTGAAAAGCATCGCTGGCAGCTTTCCACGCGGCATCGGCATCGAGCATGTTATTATAAGAAAGCGCTTTCCCCTGCAACACCTGTGCATCGGAAAGCATCGCACCAGAGGAGGCATTTGCAAACCGGTAAAAAACAGCCTGTTGATGTGGATTCTCACCATAACGAAGCACTTGTCCATGATTGAGACTAACACGTTCACAACCACCTTCTTCATGCTGGTTAAAGTAGTTAAAAATAGCAGCATCATAATGAGAAGAAACCGAAAAGGCCTTGCCAGCAAACCATTTCCTCTCTTCCAATGAAAACTGACCTTCCTGTTTTTCCAGGATATCCAGCAATTTCAGGTATTCATTCTGTGAAGGTACAATGACCACATCCTTGAAGTTTTTTGCAGCAGCCCGAATCAGAGTAATCCCTCCTATATCAATTTTCTCGATGATCTCCTGCTCCGGGGCTCCGGAAGACACAGTACTTTCAAAAGGATATAAGTCGACAATAACCAAATCAATTTCAGGAATTTGGTATTCTGACAACTGACTTAAATCGTCAGAATTCTCCCGCCGGGACAAAATTCCTCCAAAAATTTTTGGATGCAATGTTTTTACCCTTCCACCCAAAATAGAAGGATAACCGGTAAGGCTTTCCACTGATGTAACAGGAACACCCAATGATTCAATAAAACTTTTTGTTCCACCGGTACTGATTAACTGAACTCCCAACAAATGTAAACGATTTACAATCCCTTCGAGGTTATTTTTGTGATAAACTGAAATCAGGGCTGTCTTAATTTTTTTAATATCAGTCATTTATTCTGTATTTCATATTTGTTTGCAAATATAAAAAAATCAAAACACATTCAGTTAAAAAAGAGCAGGTTTAGATCAATATTATGTGAAAAAAGAATCTTTCTTTACGGATCCAAAACACATTTTGTAATCATGGAGAAAAATGAACACTAATATTTCAGGTTGCAGGAAAATGAAAAGAAGAATTGATCAACAACCATTATTTTTGCAGGTAAATCAGAAGTACCCATGATATTCACCAGATTAATATTTGAAAGTTTTTCTTTCGCGTACCATTCACTACGGGTGAACAAACTGCGGACATTTCTTTCGCTGTTGGGGATTACCATTGGTATTTTCGCCATTATCTCGGTATTTACGGTCATCGACTCCCTGGAACGCTACATTCGGGAAAGCCTGGATGCACTGGGAACCAACATGGTTTATATTCAAAAATGGCCCTGGACTCCACCTGAAGGAGAAACGGAATATCCCTGGTGGAAATATGTCAATCGTCCGTTACTAAAGATGGAAGATACTGAAGAGTTCATGCGACGGGGAGTAACTGTTCAAAATGCGGCATTCTTCTATGGATTCACCCGATCGGTACAATATTACAGCAGTAAGCTGGATAATGCCACTGTACTGGCTACCACTTACCATTTGCATGACACCTGGAACCTCAAACTCACCGCGGGAAGATATTTTACTGAGAATGAAATGTACGCAGGGGCACCTGTTGCATTAATCGGTGCAGTCATTGCAGAAAAACTTTTCCCCAACCAGAACCCTGTGGGTGAGACCATAAAAATCCAGGGATTCCGATTTCAAATTATCGGAGTTTATGAAAAAACCGGGCAGGACATGTTTGGCACCAGCATGGATAACTACATACATATCAGCGTAATAAAATCATTTTCCATGGTTGATATAACCCATCAGGATTATAACCAGACCATTTGTGTAAAAGCCGGATCGGAGATCGACAGGGAACGATTCCTGGCAGAGGTGGAAGGGATCATGCGGATGATCAGAAAATTAAGCCCGATGGAGGAAAACAATTTTGCAATGAATGAAGTCAGTCTCATTTCCAACCAGTTCGAACAATTCTTTATTGTTTTCAATATGGCTGGATGGATCATTGGTGGTTTTTCCATTCTGGTAGGAGGATTTGGTATCGCCAACATCATGTTTGTTTCAGTGAAGGAACGGACAAAGATCATCGGCATTCAGAAATCGCTCGGGGCAAAAAAATATTTCATTCTGCTTGAGTTTATTTTTGAAGCAGTTGTGCTTTCCATTATTGGGGGTATCCTGGGGTTGATCCTGATTTATCTGGGAACACAATTGATCAGCTATACCACTGAATTCAAAGTAATCCTCACTGCCGGCAACATCATCAAAGGTCTTTCAATTTCCGGTATTATTGGATTTATTGCCGGAATCATGCCAGCCAGGGCTGCTTCCAGGCTAAATCCTGTTGAAGCAATGAATGCCTTATAAATCAGATTAAACCCAAATGTAAGATTGCATCTCCTCTGTATACAACTGGTGCATGGTTCATTCCAATAACATATCCATCCTGTGGTATTTTCACTTTAAAAATATATTTTCCATAGGGATCAGAAATGGTTCCTACTACCTGGCCTTTTTCTACTCTTGATCCATCCTTCACAAAAAAGCGAAACAAACCACCCTGCAAGGCTCTTATCCAGGTTGATTCCTTTATGATTATGGATGAGCTAAATTCATTCTGCCCTGTTTCGGCCGAGAAATCACGCATTCCCAAATGATGCATCAACCGCAGGGTACCATACAATCCTCGGCGGGTTATTCGATGGTTAAAATCCTCCGTTTTCCCTCCTTCAAAGAGCAGAACTTTTTTCCCTGCCCGCATGGCTGCCTCACGGAAAGATTTTTCACGTTGAGGGGCATACACAATAAACCGCGGATTAAAAACTTTAGCCAGCTCCAGTAACTCCTCATTATTTTTTGAGATTCGAATCTGTGAAGAGTTAAATCTTCGGGATCCTCCCGTATGAAAATCAACACAATAATCGGCAAGTGGCAAAATCTCATTCATGAGGTGATGAGCAAAAATACTGGCAAGTGATCCATTTCTGGATCCAGGGAAAGCACGGTTTAAGTCTTTACCATCCGGAAATTCACGGGTTTGATTTATGAATCCAAAAATATTCACAGTCGGGATGGATATAACCATCCCCGCATCGGGTCTGGTATAATTATTTGCCAACAATTCCCGGAGAATCTCAACGCCATTCAGTTCATTTCCATGAATCCCGGCTGTCAGGAGCAAGGTTGGGCCATCAGTTTTCGCACGTTCCACAACTACAGGGACTTCAGGTTTTGTATACGTATGCAAACGTGCAATATCGAGGTTCAGGTATCGTTTTTTACCCGGAGGTATTTCCTCTCCCAAAATAAAAATTTCTTTATATTTCTTTTTTCTCATAGCCTAAGAGACTGTTTTGATTTTGTTTTTAGAAATATTTTGATCTGTTTTTTGCTCAGACAAGGCAAAATTGACGCGAATAGCCAGAGCTATTTAAGGAAATTTTGCTGCAGTATGAGTGAAAAAGACGCAAAATAGAATAAATAGATAAATTTAAAACAGTCTCTAAACATGTCGTTCCACATAACGAATAATATTTTTCGCGATATCTATTCCGGTGGCTCCTTCAATTCCTTCCAGACCCGGGGATGAGTTTACCTCAAGAATAAGGGGGCCGTGATCACTCAATAACATATCCACGCCGCAAATTCCAAGGTTCATAACACGGGCAGCTTTCAGGGCGGCGTTTTCCTGTTCTTCTGTCAGTTCAATGATCTGAGCTGTGCCCCCGCGGTGAAGATTCGACCTGAATTCACCTTTTCGGGCCTGTCGCTTCATGGCACCTACAACTACACCGTCGACAACAAAAGCACGAATATCAGCTCCTTTGGCTTCTTCAATAAACTCCTGGACAATCACCCTGACTTTCAATCCATTAAATGCCTCCAATACCGATTCAGCAGCATTGTCAGTTTCAGCCAGCACAACACCCAGTCCCTGAGTCCCTTCCAGCAGTTTCACCACCACAGGCGCTCCTCCCGCAGCCCTTACAATATCTTTCACGTTGCGTGAATAGTTGGTAAATACTGTTTTAGGAAGCCCCAACCCTGCCCGTGCAAGAATCTGTAAACTCCGGAGCTTGTCGCGGGATCGCAACAAGGCCTGTGATTCAATAGCAGTAAACACCTTCATCATCTCAAACTGGCGAACAACCGCAGTTCCATAAAAAGTAACGGACGCACCTATTCGTGGAATCACAGCATCAATGTTCTCCAGCTTTTTACCCCGGTAAATGATCACAGGATTTTTTTTCTCAATAAGCAAATCACACTTGGTGTGATCTACAATCACCATTTCATGGTTTCGCTGAACACCGGCTTCAAATAATCTGCGCGTGGAATATAGACTGGCATTTCGGGAGAGTATAACAATTTTCATCTCATTAAAATTAATCATTTTTTAAAGTATTTTCCTCACTCTATCGTTTATTTAAAGGTATTTACCTCATTATTAGTGTTTATTTAAGCGGTATTCGATAGAATGCTTACGCATTTCGAAAGAATTCGCAAACTCATTTCGATGGAACTCCCATATTTTTAATCATTCTTGTTTGTGTCATGAGTCGTCATGGGCGTTTCATACGGATATAATCTGTTTTTATTTCTGCTTGGGCGTTTTGTCTCATTAAAAAGTTTTGCGTTCTAAGCTATTTGCTTCACTGCAGTGTTTATTCTAAAGCTGTCCGAAAGAAAATTTATGAATTTAATTTCGTCATTCATCATTCATCATTCAACCTGCCCGTTTCACTCTTATCATTTCTCCTTTGTAGGAGAGGTTCACCCGGGAAGTATCAATAAAGAATTTTTTTGAAAGAAATTTCCGGCCAAGCAATACCGGATATTTCATATCGGTCCTTTCAGTCAATGTCAATTCAATAGGATAGTTATTTTTAAATAAAGTAATAACGGTTTGGATGGAAATTCGTTCTTCAACCTGTCCGTTTGAGCTTTTCACCCGGCGTATTCTAAACATCTCAAAGAAAAATTCTTTTTCGTGATACGAGGGGTGCAATGGATCAAGGAACCTGCATTTTACCCATTCCCTGTCATTTTTCACAAACCGTTCAATTTGGTGGCAATGAAAACTGGAAGTATAAGCACCGGAATCGATTTTAACATCAACCCCATCCAGCTCGAGCTGTTTAAAATCAGCTTTATCTTTTCTGCCAATAATCATTCTTTCCATGAGATGAACATATTCCGGTTAATATAAACGATGATCTGATAAACTTGTGCTTTCAATGGATATGAGTTCTAAATGCCAGGAAATGATTTGCTCATTTTCGAGAATCTATGAATGCAAATAGAAAATTCAGGATTCACCTCAGTTTCAAAAAACAACAGTCGGTATTTACAGGAATTCAAAAAACATTTTTCCGATGCCAAAATAAATAAATAATCCAAGAATATCATTCATTGTTGTGATAAACGGGCCGGTTGCCAGAGCCGGGTCAATCTTCAGCCGGTTTAGCAACAGGGGGATCAGGGTACCAAAAAAAGAAGCATAGAGCATCACGATAAATAGTGAAATTGAAACCGAAAGGGTTAATTCCATATTATTCATTACGAAAAAATTGTAAATAAAGATCAGGATTGCAAATATGGCAGCGGTAGCGAAGGAAACCATGAGTTCTTTCAGCAATCGTTTTCCGGTTGTATCCATATCCTTGACACCACTGGCAATACTTTGCACAACGATTGACGATGATTGCACTCCCACATTACCAGCCATAGCAGCAATTAACGGGATAAAAAATGCCAGTTCAGTTACACTATTTAATTCAGCCTCATAATTTCCCAGAACCAGAGCACCTAATATACCTCCCAGCAAGCCAATAAGCAGCCAGGGGAATCTTGCTTTGATAAGTTCCCATGCTTTATCATCGGGTTCCACATCGCCTGCAATACCTGAAATCATTTGATAGTCGCGTTCTGCTTCTTCACGAACAAAATCAATCACATCATCGAAAGTTATTCTACCCTTTAGCCGGCCAATATCATCAACCACAGGAATTGCTACCAGGTCGTACTTATCCATAATTTCTGCAACCTCCTCCTGCCGTGTTCCGGTTCGCACCATGATCACTTCAGGATTATAGAGATTGGAAATTTTCATGTTAGTAGAATTCAGGATTAGCTTTTTCAGTGAGAGGATGCCTTTAAACCGTTGTTGATCATAAATCACATAGACATAATAAATTTCATCGACCTCTTCAGCCTGTTTACTTATTTCTTTAAGGCAGGTAGCTACAGTCCAGTTTTCATTCACCGAGACCAGCTCTTTCGCCATAATCCCGCCAGCAGAATCTTCTTCATACTCGAGCAGGTCAACAATATCACCGGCCTGTTCGGTATCCTCAATTTCTTTAAGTACCTCTTTTTTCAGGTCTTCGTCCAGGTCGGCAACAATGTCGGCGGCATCGTCCGAATCCATGTACTCGATGAACTTACTGGCAATGAGTTCAGGGGGCAAGACTTTCAGAAATCTTCTCCGGTCATGTTCCGGAATCTCTATCAACACATCGGAGGCTTTTTCCCCTTCAAGCAACAGGTAAAGATATTTGGCTTCTTCCATGCTCAGATCATCCATCACTTCTGCAATGTCTGCCGGGTGAAGTGGCTCCATAGTCGCTTTCAGCTCATCAGAATTGTCTTCAGCAATGAGAATCTTTAGCCTGTCAATATATTCTTTGGTAATTTCAAATTCCATTTTCTGATTTTTTCAGGGTTCTAAAATTTTTGTTAACTGGACAAAATCGGCAACAGATAGTTGCTCGGGTCTTTTTTCGGCAAATTGCTCCGGCAATTCCATTCCCGGTTTATTCAGGGAATTCCGGAGCATTTTTCGTCGCTTATTGAATGCAGCCTTCACGGTATGAAAAAACAATTCTTCGTTACAGGGAAGTTTTTCAACCTGATTGCGACGTAGCCTGATCACTGCCGATTTTACCTTCGGAGGAGGTATAAAAACCTGTTCAGATACAGAAAACAGATATTCTATTTCATAAAAAGCACCGAGCAGTACACTCAATATACCATAGCTTTTTGTACCCGGAGGAGCGCTCAACCGCAAAGCGACTTCTTTCTGAACCATGCAAACAACCTCCGGCACACGGTTTCTCCATTCCAGAATCCTGAAAAATATTTGTGAAGAGATATTGTAGGGTAAATTACCAATAATACTAAAAGAGCCTGTTAACGGACCGGCATCCCACTGAAGAAAATCCTGTTTGTAAAGCCTTTCTGTTAATTCAGGAAAATGAATTTTCAAATACTCTACCGATTCACAATCTATTTCAACCAGATGAACATTCAGTGCGGGTTTTTGCAGCAGAAAACGGGTCAATACACCCATTCCCGGCCCTACTTCCAAAACATCAGAAGTTACACCACTCAGGCTGTCAACTATTTTCCGGGCAATATTCTGATCCCGGAGAAAGTGCTGACCTAAATTCTTCTTGGGCCTCACCATATTCATTACTTCCCGACTCGCTCATTTCTGGTTATTCACTTAAATCGTATTTTCTCCGTAATAAATCAAACAAATTTATATTTTTGTCAGCTATAGAAATACTTAATTGTTCCCTTATTTTTCGAACCCCGAAATTATAAAAAATCAGGGAATTAGGAATCAGGAAAATACAGGAATATAAAAATATTTAATCTTGAGAAAATTCACAGTTAAAGTCATCCAGTTTCTTCTGTTCTTTGCCATTGGAGCATTTTTATTTTGGCTCATCTATAAAGACCAGGACATAAACCGTATCCAATCGGTTTTAAAAAACGATGTCAATTATTTCTGGATTATCATTTCTCTGATAATTGGTCTGTTAAGTCACATGAGCCGAACGAGTCGCTGGCGAATCCTGGTCAAACCCATCAGCCATAAACCCAGATACCTGAATACCTTTTTAGCTATAATGGTTGGTTACCTCATGAATCTCGCCATTCCCCGAATGGGAGAAATATCACGTTGCGGGGTGTTATCCCGGTACGAAAAGATTTCATTTACAAAACTCCTGGGTACTGTTGTTGCTGAAAGAGCTGTCGACATGGCCTCTCTCCTGTTATTATTGCTGGTGGTCATTCTTTCCCAATTTAGGCAGGTTTTGTATTTCCTGAGTGAAAATCCGGAAATAGAAACCAAACTCCTTGCCATAGTAACATCACCCATCCTGATTGTAGGTGGAGTACTACTGATTATTCTGATTTATATCTTCCGAAATACATTGCAAAACACCTTGGTCTACAAAAAAGTAACAGCTTTTCTTTCCAATCTGAAAGAAGGTTTTATTTCTATTCGCTCAATTGATCATAAAGGGTGGTTTCTTTTCCATTCGGCAGCTATCTGGGTGCTCTACTACCTAATGCTTTACGCCGTCTTTTTCGCATTTGATTTCACCAGTCATCTTTCGCTCCTGGCCGGACTAACAACCTTTGTTTTTGCAAGTTTTGGAATGGTTGCTCCTGTGCAGGGTGGTATGGGAGCATGGCATTTCATGGCGATAGAAGCCCTTGCTTTGTATGGGATTGCTAAAACAGACGGAGTAATTTTCGCCTTTGTTGCTCATGCATCCATGACCGTAATGATTATTGTCATCGGGATAATTTCACTCCTGATATTGCCGTTTATTAACCGGGCAATGACAGAAAAACAGGAGGTCAAAACAGTCTGTGATCAACAGTAATTCATATAAACAGATATGAATACAGAATTATTTATTGCACGCAGGTTATTTTTTGAAAAAGACAAAAAAAAATTCCTTTCTCAAAAAATTATCCGGATTGCCCTGGCAAGTATTGCATTAGGACTGACTGTCATGATCATTTCCGTAGCTGTTGTTACGGGATTTAAAAATGAAATTCGAAACAAAGTTGTCGGCTTTGGATCTCATATACAAATTATAAACTTTGATTCAAACAATTCATACGAAACCAAACCCGTATCAAGGGTTCAGCCTTTTCTGGAAGAATTGAAATCAATAGAAGGAATTCATGCAATCCATGTTTTTGCCACAAAGCCCGGGATGATTAAAACCGATGAATACATTCAGGGTATAGTATTTAAAGGGGTTGATACTTCTTACAACTGGGATTTTTTCGGGAATAACCTAACCGGAGGAAAGATCCCGGAGCTAAACGATTCGGTACGATCCAATGAAATACTTCTCTCTGAACAGGTATCCAATCTTTTGGAAGTAACAACGGGTGATCAGGTGGTCATTTACTTCATCAACGAAGATGAAAACACGCCACGCATGTTGCAACTTTCAATCTCAGGAATTTATAAAACCGGACTTGAAGAATTCGATAACATTTTTGTTATTGGTGACCTGAAGCAGATACAACGGATCAACAATTGGGGAGAAAATCAGATCAGTGGATTTGAAGTTGGCATTTCAGATTTCAACCGTATCGATGAATTAGAAGAACAGGTAAGGAATGTGGTAATCGACTACAGCATAGAAAATGATGCTATTTTACAAACAACCAACATCACCCGGGAGTATCCACAAATATTCGACTGGCTTTCCATTCTCGATCTAAATGTGTGGGTTATCCTTATTTTAATGGCTATAGTAGCCGGGTTTAATATGATTTCAGGCTTGTTGGTACTGATACTGGAACGCAGTAAAATGATCGGGATATTAAAAGCCCTGGGTTATCCGAACTGGAACATCCGGTTAGTATTTCTGTATTTATCAGTCTTTCTTTCTGCCCGTGGCTTATTTTGGGGGAATATTACCGGTATTGCATTCATTTTGCTCCAAAAAAGATTTGAAATCATCAAGCTTAATCCTGCCACCTATTATGTAGATTTTGTTCCGGTAAATTTTTCGCTGTCTCATCTTTTATTGCTCAATTTAGGTACGATCATTGCAACAACCTTTATGCTTGTTATTCCCAGTTATCTTGTGAGTAAGGTCTCTCCCGAGAAAACCATTCGCTTCAATTAGCTGTTAATTCCTATCATGAACATTACACCACAATGGATAAAAAGAGCACTGGACAGGGGTTTGCTGGGAAGCGAATCACATAAAAAAATGATGCCTCCTTATCGTAAGCTTCACCCTTCCGGCACAGACAAAAAAAAGTTAAAGGATAGCAGTGTGTTATTACTTCTTTTCCAGGAAAACGGGGAGATCTATACCTGCCTCATCAAGCGGCCGTCAACCATGAAATATCATGCCGGACAGGTAGCATTTCCGGGAGGGAAAAGCGAACCGGGAGAAAAACCTTTAGATACTGCTCTACGGGAAACCTGGGAGGAGATTGGAATTCATCCGGATAAAATTGACGTTCTGGGTTCGTTATCAGAAATATTTGTTGAAGTGAGTAGTTTTATGATTCATCCCTTTGTTGGATGGTTAACCGGGAAACCCACATTTACCATTCATGAATCTGAAGTAGAAAAGATAATTCTATTCCCCTTATTAAAATACAAAAAAGCACGGGAATTTACTGATATAGAAACTGTTTCGGGAAAACTCACTGTACCCTGTTTCCGATTTGAAGGTGAAATGATCTGGGGGGCTACATCGATGATTCTTTCTGAATTCTACGATATATTAGAATAAACCCCCGGTTTGGAACCGGGGGTTTATTTTTCTATTATGCAGGCATATCAGGCAAGCTCCATGGCTTACGATAGGTATGCTTAATCAGTTCAGATGCAAAATCTTTAGCCGGAACCGGATCGGTCCAGGTTTTAGCAAAAGTTGGATGGCCGTCTTTGATTTGGAATCCATCTCTTACCACAGTGCGAATATTTTCACTGTTGGAGAGGTTTGTGAACTCCATTTTTTCACCATTCCAATCCAGTGCTTTATTGAGTGACTGCAGGCGTACCGCAAGTACACCCATCACAACCATTTCATTAAACGGACCTGCTTCTTTAAAATCGGAGGCAGTAGGCACACGGTTTTCCGGGCTTTCCTTACATGCACGTACCCAGTCCATTTCATGGCTTCCTTCCACTCTGCGGCGGAATTTGGGAGCATTGGGTACACGGCCGGAAAGCAGCCATGGATTTACACCATAACATCCACAAATAAGTTTGTCTTTTGTTCCATGGAAAATGACACCACCACCCCGGTCATTTGGATCTTTCCCTGCTGGCCATCCTTCGGGCAGCATCGGTTTGATTCCACCATCGTACCAGTATACATCAACTGCCGGCAGCTGATCCTTCTTCTTCATTCCTTTCCAGGGTTGTTTTGGACTACGGGCAGGAAATGAAAGCTTAACAGCTTGTGAAACAGGAGCACAGTCGTTCAGCAACAAGCTTGAATTTCCTTGTGCCTGAACCGGATAGCCTAATTCAAGACCCATGAATACCGGATGCAAAATATGACAAGCCATGTCACCCAGAGCACCTGTACCAAAATCCCACCAGCCACGCCAGTTCCAGGGATGATATATTTCATTGAACGGTCGCATTTTTGCAGGTCCTACAAAAAGATCCCAATCTAATGTGTCAGGAACCCAATGCCCCTGTTCCGGAGTATTCAAACCCTGAGGCCAGATCGGCCTGTCGGTAAAAGATTCTACTTTCGTAACTTCACCAATTTCTCCATTAGCAAGCCATTCAGTAGTAAGGTTAACTCCTTCACCAGAAGACCCCTGGTTACCCATCGATGTGGCTACCTTATATTTTTCTGCCAGTTTTGTCAGCAACCGTGATTCATAAACAGTATGAGTCAATGGTTTTTGTACATAAACATGTTTACCCATTGTTATGGCATGACTGGCTATGGCAGCATGAGTGTGGTCAGCAGTAGCAACAACTACTGCATCAAAATCTTTCCCCATTTCATCGTACATCTTACGCCAGTCTTTGTACTTTTTGGCTTTCGGATAACGATCGAAAACACCATTACCACCAGTGTACTTCCAGTCAACATCACATAAACCGATAATGTTTTCCGATTCCAGATTCTTCAGGTTAGCAAAACCCATTCCACCAACACCAACTCCTACAATATTGAGTTTGTCACTTGGAGCTTTATGCCCCAGTCCGCCCACAACATGACTTGGCAGGATCGTAAATCCTGCAGCTGCGGCAGCTGTTGTACCCAGGAATGCCCTCCTCGATACTGCACTTTTATTCGAATTGTTTTCCATAACAAATAAACATTTAAATTGGATAGATACTATTTATTTCTATAATTTCAAAAAAAACTGTTAAATATAACTATATTCATGCTAACCTCAAACCTATTTTTAGGTTTTCAGGTGACCAAGATATAAATAATTTTTCAGCAAAGTGGGAATACCTAAAACTTCATTTAGACAAAAATCAATTAACACTTTACAGTCAAGCTAATTACAAAGCAATGCCTGCTTCACTCCATTAGAAACACTAAACACCTGTTCAATTATCACGTAAAACGATTTCAGTCAATTCAGATGATTATTGTGTCTCAATAGAATTATTGATTGATTATGATATAAGATGGAACTCGCACATTTTTTAATCCTGTTTTTTGTGGCATAACTTTTCATGGACGTATCGACACAATCCGTAAACTCATTTCGTCATTCATAATTCTCTGTAAATACTACCCATCCATGCCGGGTTACCAGTTAAAGGTCAAATGGTAATCTTTGGGATCCAGCTTCCATTTATTGATCAGCCATTTTGCATTTCGCAAATCATACCTGTCGCGACTCATATCAGGTGATTGTTTTATCATTTCAACCACAGCGTTGATCACTTCCGGACTTTTTTCCCCGATACAGTCAATTGTATTCAGGGCATGGCTACGGGCAAAAGGATTCGGGTTATCGAGGACGGTCAATAAGGCCTGGATAGCCTTATCCTTTTCTTCCAAATAATAAAGGGCTTCAGCAGCAACAGTAATCACATTAGGAGATTCATCGGTTAATGCTTCAAGCAATTTATCTCTTGCCGGCTCTGCTTCCTTCCCCAGGATCAGTAATCCGGTAGCACCCCAGTACCTGATAGCACTTTCGTCGCTATCCAGAAAGGTTTTCAAAGCCTCCAGGTTTTCAATCTTTCCCAGTGTGGCTATCTCAGCTGCATCAATGATCGACTCCAGGTCTACTTTGCCTGCCCGCAAATAGTCATACATCGGTTCTTCCCCGACACGATCCACCCGGTCGGCTTCAGGGAAGAATCCGGTATCTTTGATTCTGCTCACCCATTCCCTGTTAGCTTTCCGCATACGTTCCAGTACATCCTTATACGTTGGATCACCAGCCAGATTGTTCACTTCCCAGGGATCATTTTCAGTATCGTAGAGTTCCTCAACCGGTTTGGTGTTCCAAAAAATACTTTGAATTTCATTGCATTCACCGTTCAGGTATGCCTCTTCCCAGGAACGGATAGAAGGAGCCCGCCAAAGGTAATCCAGGTGTTGTCCGTATACACGGAAAGGCATATAATTCCGGATATAGCGATATTTGTGATCCCGGACAGCCCGGCTCATGTCGTAACGCTCATCCATACGGTCACGAAACATAAATGCATACTGCGGGTCTTCGGTTTTCTGCCTTCCCAGAAAAGCATTACCCTGCAAAAACTCAGGGACAGGGATCCCGGCTATGCTGAGCAGAGTTGGAGCCAGATCCACAAAACTAATGATTCTGTTTACCTGAGAACCAGTCTCCTTAGCAGGAAAAAGATATTTATATTTTTCAGGAATACGAATAATAAAGGGTACCCGGGTTCCCGTTTCATAAACATAACGCTTACTTCGTGCAACCACACCCCCATGATCACCGTAATAAAATACTATGGTATTATCAGCTAACCCTGCATCCTCAAGTTCCTGAAGCCACACACCAATTTGTGCATCCATATCTTCAACTTTGTCATAATACTGAGCCCAGTCGTGCTTCATTTCCGGAGTGGCCGGATGATGCGGAGGAATAGGCACTTCTTCCGGATTATGACGTAGTTTCTCATTGGGAATGGACTTGTGTATGCTACTCTCGTGTGAAATGGTAGTATTAAAAACAGCAAAAAAGGGCTGTCCCGGCGCTCGGTTTTTGTAATGAGCCTTATTGCTGCATTCATCCCATATCTCCTGAGGATCGATTGAATCAGTATTGTAGTCTGTTTTTACATTGTTGGTACAATAATATCCCACTTCCCGTAGAAATTCAGGATAAGTCTTAACTACCTCCGATTTGGAATAATAGCTCCGCATATGCTGGTTTCCGCCTGAATTGGCATAAACACCCGTAATAATCGTGTTTCGGGTTGGTGCACAAACGGGTGCATTGGCATAGGCATGGGTGTATAAAAATCCTTCCGATGCCAGTTTATCCAAATTTGGAGTTGTGGCGAACTCATCGCCGTAACACCCCAGAAAGGGACTGTTGTCTTCACTGGTTAACCATAAGATATTGGGTAACTCTTCAGGTATTTTTTCCCGGCACCCTGAAAGTGAGAAAGTTATCAACAAAACAACTGCCGGAATGTTGGAATGGAATAATTTTTTAAAATTCACTTCTTTTAATTTTTGGTTTAGAAAGTTCAAAGATATAAAAACAAGAGAGGAGAATAAAAAAATGAACACAAAACGTATAACAAATAAATAGCTTTCAAAAAAAGCATGCTTTTCATCAGTTGGTTTTATACGTGTACTTCACTTCAGAAAGCTCCCGGTTTGCCTGCACAATTTTCTGTTTTAGGTTTTCCTTGTAGTTTCTCATTTTTTCCATCAGAGCCGGGTCACCTGTTGCCATAATTTGCACGGCAAGAATAGCTGCATTCATTGCGCCATTTACAGCGACGGTTGCAACAGGTATTCCCGGAGGCATTTGAGCAATAGCCAGCAATGAATCGAATCCCGACATTCCGGCATTAATTGGTACTCCGATTACCGGGAGAGGGGTCATCGCAGCAATAACTCCCGGTAAATGGGCAGCCATACCTGCTCCGGCAATAATCACCTTCAATCCACGGCTCAGGGCTCCTTTGGAAAACTCTTCAACCGCTTCAGGGGTGCGGTGAGCCGACAGAGCATTCATTTCAAACGGGATCTCAAACTCATCGAGTAATTGAGCTGCCTTAGCCATCACATCCATATCTGAAGTGCTTCCCATGATGATACTCACTTTTGGTTCCATAATTATTTCTATAAATTTTTAGTTAATCATTTTGTTT
Organism: Mariniphaga sp.; assembly: GCA_028702595.1. Taxonomy (GTDB): domain Bacteria; phylum Bacteroidota; class Bacteroidia; order Bacteroidales; family Prolixibacteraceae; genus Mariniphaga. The sequence continues at coordinate 25,491 of JAQVON010000037.1, forward strand.
TGTTATTTTGTGACCCAAAATTGGGGGTGAATATACAGTAATAATGCTACTTTTAAAAAAATTCAGAAATGAAACAGGTAAGAATCCACGACAAAATCTTTCAACTCTATATTCCTTACGCAAAAATCCGTGCTTCAGTAAAAAAAATGGCACAGGAAATGAGTCACGATTTTGCCGGAGAAAGACCTTTGTTTGTCTGTATTCTGAATGGATCATTCATGTTTGCCGCAGAATTAATGAAACGGATCAAACGGATTGAAACAGAGATTTCTTTTGTAAAACTATCATCCTATGCAGGAGTTAAAACTACCGGTAAGGTGAGTCAGCTTATCGGACTGAATGAAAACATTGAAGGAAGGACAGTAGTAATACTTGAAGATATTGTTGACAGCGGACTTACCATCGACAGTATCCGTCAACAATTATTAAAAATGAATCCTGCAAAAATTGCCATTGCCACCCTGTTGCTAAAACCCGATTCACTGGAAAAAGATGTGCAGTTGGATTATATCGGATTAAAAATCCCCAACGATTTTATAGTAGGTTTCGGCCTTGATTATAATGGGTTAGGAAGAAATTTAAAAGATATATACTCCGTAATAAACGAATAAAACAGATTTCAATGCTAAATATTATTTTGTTTGGGCCTCCCGGTGCGGGAAAAGGAACACAAGCCGAATTGCTGATTCAATCATTTGGGTTGAAACACATTTCAACCGGAGATTTATTACGAAATGAGATTGCTGCCGGAACAGACCTGGGAAAAGAAGCCAGTTCATATATGGATAAGGGGGAACTGGTTCCCGATGTGGTAGTCATAGGCATGATAAAAAGTAAACTCGACGCCCATAAGCATGCTAAAGGATTTATTTTTGACGGATTCCCGAGAACAGTTGAACAGGCTGTTGCTCTTGATAATTTGCTGAATACCTACAACATGCCTATTTGTGGAATGTTGAGCCTTGAGGTAGAAAAACCGGAACTGATCTGCCGGTTGCTCAATCGTGGGAAAAATTCAGGCCGTAGCGATGATCAGGACAAATCTGTGATTGAAAACAGAATCAATGTTTACCACGAAAAAACTTCTCCCTTAATTGAATATTACAAAAAGCAGGGCAAGCATTTCGGGATTCAGGGAACCGGAACCATTGAAGATATTTCTGTCCGAATAAAAAAGGTGATGAAACAAGCCTGTTTTGACAAATTGTAGGGAATAAAATCAATATATTATTATGGTTGATTCAAATTTTGTTGATTACATTAAAATACATTGCCAGTCTGGCCACGGCGGTGCTGGTTCAGCTCATCTGCGCAGGGAAAAGTTCGTTCCCAAAGGCGGTCCTGATGGTGGAGATGGCGGACGTGGAGGCCACATTGTATTGGTTGGGAATCAACAAAAATGGACGCTCTTGCATTTGAAGTTCCATAAGCATGTCAAAGCCGGAAATGGAGAATCCGGAGGAGCTCAACTTAAAACCGGTGCTTATGGAGAGGACATTTTCCTGGAAGTACCTCTTGGAACGGTTGCACGTGATGCAGAAACCAATGAGTTTTTATTTGAAATTACAGAGCAAGGTGAACAAAAAATATTGATGGAAGGTGGACGTGGTGGTTTAGGAAACGATCACTTTAAATCCTCCACCAATCAAACTCCCCGCTATGCCCAACCCGGAGAACCTGGCAGAGAAGGCTGGATTATACTGGAGTTAAAAGTACTGGCAGATGTTGGCCTCGTAGGATTTCCAAGTTCCGGAAAATCAACACTGCTTTCAGTAGTCTCTGCTGCAAAACCCAAAATTGCCGACTATCCCTTCACAACCCTGACTCCAAATCTGGGAATAGTCAGCCATCGGGAAGAAAAGTCATTTGTCATGGCCGATATTCCCGGGATTATAGAAGGTGCCCACCTGGGGAAAGGACTGGGCCTCCGCTTTCTGCGCCATATCGAGCGCAATCCAATGCTGCTCTTCCTGATACCAGCCGATAGTCCCGATCATCTCAATGAATATAATATCCTGCTGAACGAACTGGAAGAATATAACCCGGAACTACTCGATAAACAACGACTTCTTACTGTCAGCAAATCGGACCTGCTCGACGAACAGCTCATGAATGAGATCAGCGCAGAATTGAAAGGAATCCCGCATATCTTCTTTTCATCTGTTACAGGATTTCATATCCAACAATTGAAAGATAAAATCTGGCAAATCATAAATAGTTGATGAAATTTTTTGACCAAATACTTGAACTTGACGAGCAATTATTTCTATACCTGAACAGCTTTTTCAGCGATTTTTTCGATACAGTGATGTTGATGGTAACACGTAAAGAAACCTGGGTACCTTTCTTTGCTGTTATTCTGTTTTTTATCATCAAAAACTACCGGAGTAAATGGTGGCTTGTTATTCTTTTTTTGGCATTGACAGTTTTACTTGCCGACCAGCTTTCCGTCGCGCTGAAAGAAACCATACAGCGATTGCGACCTGTTCATAACCCGGAAATTGAGAACCTGGTTCACAATGTTTTGCGTAAAGGAGGATTGTATGGTTTTGTATCCTCTCATGCTGCAAACTCGTTTGCAGTTTTTGCATTTTCTACCCGTGTTTTCCGAAATAGAGGCTTCTGGTTCATCATGCTTTTCTGGGCACTTATCTTCTCCTATTCACGAATCTATTCCGGGGTTCACTACCCGCTTGACATTCTCGGCGGAGCAATATTGGGATGGCTCATTGGACTGGGAACGTACAAAGCCCTCATGTTTTTTGAAGTCCACTTTTTCCTGGCCAGGAATCCCAGAATTGAAAACACAAACCTGACCAATAAACAATGTGGAGCCATTTTCCTGGTATTCTGTGTCTTGTCATCAACTGTGTTCATCATGGCCTATATTCTGCATCATTACAACTACCTGTAAATTGGGAAATAATTCTTTCCAACAGAAGTTCAATAAATTCCCGGGGGAACACCTGGGAAACAACATAATTAATGCAATCTCCCTGAGTTTATTCTATGGCTGTCACCTCATATAATTCTCCCTGCACATCTTCCCTAAATATAACTTTAAATCCTTTTTCTCTGAGTCCTTTCCCTGTACTTCTGGCAACAACTTCACCGGATGGAGCCAGCTTCACCACATATTCCCTTTCATCATCCAGGTATTTCAGGGTAATCCATTTTTCATCCACAGGAGAAAATTGTTTAAAAACACCCATGATTCCTCCCGAACCGGTATCTGTATTTATCCGCTGAAATCCGTCCCAACTTCCGTGTACCGGTTCTCCGAATCCGGGAAGATCCTGCCGGAAGAGCATGATCTGATGTTTATTTTCCATTTCACGCAACCAGGTTGAATACGCTTTTAGCTGGTGTTGTTTTTCGGGACTCATCTTGCGTGGATCTCCCAGCATGATAGGAAGGGAGCCGGCCAGCGATTTATAAGAAAATAAG